>SKJX01000153.1 GCA_007121785.1 Nitriliruptoraceae bacterium | reverse complement strand
GGATGAGGAGCACGTACAGGATGACCAGGAACACCAGGGGTAGGAGCAGCCCTCCGAGTTCTTCCACGTCGTCGGGTCCTTTGCGTATCGAGGCGTGACCGCTGTGAGCACGCGCTCGCAGGGCCGAGGGGCGGTTGTTTGCTGCACACGGTGCCGGATGAGCGGACCGGCGGACGGCGGGCGTGGAACGAGATGCCGGATGCGTCTGTCACCGTCCGTTGGCGGTCGTCGCCGACCGTGGTCCCCGGCGCCGGGGATGCGTCCCCGACCGTGGACCTGCGGACCGAAGGCCCGCGCACCTCACGACACCGCTCGTCACCGATCGGCACCGCTCGCATGTGTGAGTAGGCCCGCCAAGGGCGGGCGACGGCCCCCCATGCTACCGGTCTGGTCCGGGATAGCCATCAGCGAGCCCGTCCGGATCGTCCCGACCGTGGGTGACCCCCTCGCCACGTGCCCAGGCCGTGACCCGGGCGAGGGCGTCCTCCTCCCCCTGGGTCGTGAGCAGCAGCACGTCACCGGCCCGCAACCACGTGTCCCCACCGGGGATCAGGACCTCGTGGTCGCGGACGATCGCCGTCACCTGCGTCCGCGCCGGGCGCCCGACCTCGCGCAGCTGGCGGTCCACCAGGGGCAGGTCGTCGGAGACCACCAACTCGACCAGGTCGATGTCGACCCCGTCGATCGGCAGAGCCTCGGCGACCGGCGCCCACGCCGGCCGCCGCTCCTCCAGCCCGAGCCGCCGCACCAACGGCAGCAGGGTGGTGCCCTGCAACAGCACGGAGACGAGCACGACGTAGAACACCACGTCGAAGATCGCCTCCCCGGCAGGCAACCCGGCGGTGTACGGGAAGGTCGCCAGGACGATGGGCACGGCACCTCGCAGCCCGGCCCAGCCGATCACGGTCTGCTCACGCCATGGCACCCGTGCACCGAGGGTGCAGACCGCCACGGCCGCCGGACGGGCGACCAGGATCAGCAAGCCGGTGACCGCCAGCGCCGCGAGGGTGACCTCGGGCAGCCGGGAGGGGAACACCAGCAGGCCGAGCAGCAGGAACAGCCCGACCTCGGCCGCGTTGGCCAGGGCTTCGTGGAAGCCGAGCACCGAACGGCGCCGGCGTGGGACGAACGAGCCGATCGCCAGCCCGGCGATGTACACCGCCACGAACCCCGACGCACCGATCGTCGCCGCAGCCCCGTAGGCGATACCGCCGACCGCGGCGGCGAGGACCGGGTACAGCCCATCGACGCCGAGGTGGATGTGCCGGAGCACCCAGACCCCCGCGACCCCGATGGCGGCGCCGACCAGCCCGCCGCCGACCAACTGGACCACGGCGAAGATCGCCCAATCGATGGGTCCGGACGCCGCACCTTCGTAGGTGGCCAGCAGCCCGACGGTCAGCATCACCGCGATCGGGTCGTTCGCGCCGGACTCGATCCGCAGCAGGGCGGAGACCCGTCGCGGCAACGGGGTCGTGCGCATCATGGAGAACACCGCAGCGGCATCCGTCGACGCCACCACCGCACCGAGCAAACCGGCGGTCAGCGGGTCGACGTCCAGCAGGAGCCACACCCCCCCGGCGGTGATCCCCGCGGTCACCACGACCCCGACGGTCGACAGCAGCAAGCCGGGCAGGGCGGCCAGCCGCAGGTCGGTCGGCTTGGTGGTCAGCCCACCCTCGAACAGGATGAACAACAGCGCGACGACCCCGAGGTCACGGACCAGGTCGGCGTCGTCGAGCCGGATCAAGCCCAACCCGTCGTCGCCGACCACCATGCCGATGCCCAGGAACAGCAGGGCACCGGGGACCCGGAACCGGCTCCCCGGCCGGGCCGCGAACGCCGCCGTGAGGACCGCACCGAACAGCAACGCCGCGCCGAGCAGGATGAGCGGATCCACCGGCAACGCGATCTGCACGCACATCCCTCCGTCGCGATCCGACGCACGGCGCCGGACCGGGGAACGCTACCGCGGGACGGTCGTCAGCGAGGTGGGTCACCTTCGGAGTCGTCGAACAACGGGACCGCTCCGGGGGTGCTCGGCGGCACCACCGAGCCGACGGTCGGGACCGCCCGGCCCAGGTGCGCGAAGGCACCGGCCGTCGCGACCCGCCCCCGCGGGGTGCGTTGCAGCAGGCCGCACCGCAGCAGGAACGGCTCGACCGCGTCCTCCAGGGTGTCGGACTCCTCCGCGACGGTGGTCGCCAACGTGGACAACCCGACGGGACCGCCACCGAACCGGTCGACGACCGCCTCCAGGACCCGTCGGTCGAGCCGGTCGAGCCCGAGCTCGTCCACGTCGAACACCTCCAGCGCGGCTCGGGCGACGGCGCGGTCGATGGCACCGTCGCCCTCGACCTCGGCGAAGTCACGGACGCGGCGTAGCAGCCGGTTGGCGATCCGCGGGGTCCCGCGGGAACGTGAGGCGATCTCGTACGCGCCGTCGTCACCGACGTCCACGCCCAGGAGCCTCGCGGAGCGGGTCACGATCGCCAGCAACTCGTCCGGCTCGTAGTGCTCGAGCTGCGCAGCGAACCCGAAGCGGTCCCGCAACGGCGAGGAGATCAACCCGGTGCGGGTGGTCGCCCCGACGAGCGTGAAGCGCGGCAGGTCGAGCCGGATCGACCGCGCCCCCGGCCCCTTGCCCACCACGATGTCGAGCTTGAAGTCCTCCATCGCCGGGTAGAGGACCTCCTCGACGGTGCGCGGCAGGCGGTGGACCTCGTCGACGAACAGCACATCGCCGGGTTCGAGACCGGTGAGGATGGCCGCCAGGTCGCCGGGACGCTCCACGGCCGGACCGGACGTCGCGCGGAAGGCGGCCCCGACCTCCGCGGCCACGATCGCCGCCAGGGTGGTCTTGCCGAGGCCCGGCGGCCCCGACAGCAGCACGTGGTCGGCCGCCTGGCCCCGCTGTCGCGCACCCGCCAGGACCAGCTCGAGCTGCCGGCGGACGCGGTCCTGGCCGATGAAGTCCGCGAGCGCGCTGGGACGCAGGCTGGCGTCGACCTGGTCCTCGCCAGGCAGGGGGGCCGCGTCGAGCACCGCGTCGGATTCGCGGGCCACGGACCCCGGCGGGTCGCCATCGTCGGTCGGGCTCATCCACCGACCCCCGCTGGTGAGCTCCCGCCGAGCACCCCGAGAGCTGCCCGCAGGATCCGCTGGGTGTCGTCGTCCTCCGACGGGGCGACACGAGCGAGGGCGTCGGTGACCTCCGCACCGGTGTAGCCGAGGGCCAGCAACGCGTCACGCGCGTCGGCGACGGTCCCGTCCTCCGCCGTCGTACCCGTCGGGGCGGCGGCGGGGTCCGCGACGACCGCGTCCGGCAACGCCCCGACCTTGTCCTTCAGTTCGAGGACCAGCCGTTCGGCGACCTTCTTGCCGACCCCGGGGATCTGGGTGAGGGTGGGCAGGTCGCTGGCGGCGATCGCGGTGCGCAGCACCTCGGGACGGTGGGTGCCGAGCGCCGCGAGCGCCAGCTTGGGACCCACCCCCGAGGACGTCAGCAGCAGCTCGAACAGCACCAGCGTGGACCGCTCAGCGAACCCGTAGAGGGTCATCGACTCCTCGCGGACCTGCATCGAGGTGTGCAGCTGCACCCGCTCGCCCCGCGCGGGGATCCGCTCCCCCGGTGTGACGTGGACCAGGTAGCCGACACCGTGGACGTCGATGACGACCGTCCCGGCGTCGCGGGCCGCCACGGCGCCGTCGAGGTGGCTGATCATCGACCACCCTCCGGGGCGTAGCCCCGCGCGGCGAGGACGGCTTCCCAGCCACCCCGGGCGCCCGCCGCAGCCTCGCGCCGAGCCGCCGCCAACGTGTCCGACGCGGCAGCACCGGCCGTCACCGCCGCCATCCGCGAGCGCGCCAGGTGGGTCAGTGCCACCGCGAGGGCATCGGCCACGTCCGCGGGGCGGGGTGGTTCAGCCAGCTGCAACTGGGCGGCGACCAACCGTCCGACCGCGTCCTTGTCGGCACCGCCGGCACCAGCCACGGTCAGCTTCACCTCCGTCGGGCTGTAGGAGGTCACCTCGACGCTGCAGCGGGCCGCAGCCAGCAGCGCGACACCCGCGGCCTGCCCGGTGGCCATCGCAGTCCGGACGTTGTTGGAGAACAGCACCCGCTCGACCGCGACGGCGCCCGGCTGGTGCTCCTCGATCGCCGCCACGAGCGCGTCGTGGATGGCCAGGAGCCGCTGCTCGAGCGGCTCGTCGGCACCGGTGCGCACGCAGTCGTGGGCGATCAGCCGCGGCTGGGCCGCGGGGCCGGCGACCACCCCGATGCCACAACGGGTCAGGCCGGGGTCGATCCCGATGACGGTCCGGTTCACCGCGGCCACACCACTCCCGACGCATCCACCAGCACGAACGTGCGTTCGCCGCGACGCTACCAGCCGGATCGGACGACGCGGTGGAGGTCAGGCCTCCATGGACTCCAGGACGGCGTCGTCGAAGTCCGCGTTGGCGTAGACCTCCTGCACGTCGTCGTTGTCGTCCAGCTGGTCGAACAGCGTCAGGACCCGCTTGGCCTCCGCCGGTTCGGAGATCGGCACCGTCGAGGCGGGCACCATCGTCGACCCGGAGGAGGTCACCGTGTAGCCGGCGTCCTCCAACGCCTTGCGCAGGTCGATCAGGTCGGAGGCGTCGCACCAGGCGACGAACGCGTCGTCGTCGTGCTCGAGGTCCTCCATGCCGTGCTCGAGCCCCACCAGCATCAGCTCGTCCTCCTCGACACCGGTGGCGTCGATGCGGACCTGACCGCGCCGGGAGAACAGGAACGCGACGCTGCCCGGCTCAGCGAGGCTGCCGCCCACCTTGCTGAACGCCTGCCGGACGTCCGAGGCCGTGCGGTTGCGGTTGTCGGTGAGCACGTCCACCAGGACCGCCACGCCGCTGGGGGCGTAGCCCTCGTACTGTGCGGTCTCGTAGGTCGAGGCACCGTCGAGTTCACCGGCGCCGCGCTTGCAGGCCCGCTCGATGTTGTCCTTGGGGACGTCGGCGTCCTTGGCCTTCTGCACGGCCAGCGCCAGCGACGAGCTCTGGTCGGGATCGCTGGTGTTGGCCTCCCGGGCGGCCGACTCGATCGCGCGGATCCGCTTGCCGAAGTGCTTGCCCCGCTTGGCGTCCTGTGCCGCCTTGCGGTGCTTGATGTTGGCCCACTTGCTGTGCCCGGCCATCGTCGTCCTCCGTGCTCGCATCGACGCGCGGT
>SKJX01000165.1 GCA_007121785.1 Nitriliruptoraceae bacterium | reverse complement strand
CCTCCACGTAGTGCACGTACGAACCGGGCTCGGCGATGATCAGCGTCCGCTCGAACTGGCCCATGTTCTGCTTGTTGATGCGGAAGTAGGCCTGCAGCGGGATGTCGATCTCCACGCCCTTCGGCACGACGATGAAGGAGCCGCCCGACCACACCGCGGTGTTGAGCGCCGCGAACTTGTTGTCGTTCGGCGGGATCACGGTGCCGAAGTGCTCGCGGAAGACGTCCTCGTACTCCTCCAGGCCGGCGTCGGTGTCGAGGAAGATCACGCCCTGCTCCTCCAGGTCCTCACGCACCTGGTGGTAGAGCACCGTCGACTCGTACTGCGCGGCCACACCGGCGACGAGCCGCTCGCGCTCGGCCTGCGGGATCCCGAGCTTCTCGTAGGTCGCGAGGATCTCCGGTGGCAGCTCGTCCCAGGAGTCCGCCTGGTTCTCCGACGCCTCCACGTAGTAGTGGATGTTGTCGAAGTCGATACCCGAGAGGTCCGCCCCCCAGTTGGGCATCGGACGCCGCTGGTAGGCGTCGAAGGCGCGGAGACGCACATCGCGCATCCAGGCCGGCTCGCCCTTGCGCTCACTGATCCCAGCCACGATCTCGCGGGTCAAACCCCGCCCGGTGTTGTAGCTGTAGTCAGCTTCGCTGTCGGCCCAGCCGAACTTGTACTCGGCAAGGTCCTGGGCGACCGCCTCCTGGTTGCGGCGTGCGTCCGACGGAAGCGTCGTCGGCAGGTCGATCTCGGTCTGGCTCACAGCTCGTCTCCTGGTCCCGATCGGGAGGTCGACGGGTCGTCGGAGCGGTTCGGGTCCGCTCCATCCGTATCGTTGGTCTCGCTCGGCGCTGCGCGCCGGGCATCCTTGGGTGTGATCGTGCAGACGCAGGCGCTCGAGCCGTCAGCGAGGGTCTCGCGCCGCGACAGCGACACGTCCCCGCCGAGGGCCCGTGAGAAGGCGGCGGCCTCGTAGGCGCACACCTCCGGATGGTGCTTGGCCACGTCGTAGATGGCGCAGTGCTCCTGCGTCAACGTGAAACCGTGACCGCCGCTGCTCACCGAGGCGTCGAACCCGGAGGCCGACAGCGCGTCAGCGAGCTGCTCGAGTCGCTCGTGCAGGTCCTCGGCCGTCACCGCGTCGCGCAGGGTCTCGACCTGCCGCTCGAGCCGCCACCGTAGGAACGACCGCAGCCCTTCGCGACCGAGCTCGTCGGCGAGGAAGTCGAGCACCTCGCCAGCGAACCGGTCGTAGCGCTGCGGGAACAGCTGGGTGGCCGCGTCAGTCAGGTGGTACCTCGATGGTGGGCGGCCACGGCCCTGCGGCACGGTCCGCGCCTCCACCAGCCCGTCCTCGGTCAGCACGGCGAGGTGTCGCCGGACCGCGACCTCGGAGATGCCGAGCGGCTCGGCGAGCTCGGCCACGGTGGCCTCACCGTGCCGGCGCAGATGCTCGACGATCGCGGCACGGCCCTCGCCGAGCAACGACGTCAGCGACGGCGCGGCGGGTGCCGCGTCGCGAGCGATCGTACGCTGGTCGGTCATCAAGGATCCTTCGGATCCGTCGTGAGTCGGAAGCGGGCGTCGTGCGGACCGAGCGAGGTCCGGATTTCTCAACCTCGTTGTTGAGGAAAGGGTACGGGGGCGGTGGCGGTCCAGCAAACCGCCTTTCCGACGTCCGTGTTGTCCACCCCGCGGGCAGGTTGGCACGCGTGGCGCACCGGCCATGGACGGCCCGAGGCAACCCGCGTAGCGTGGGTCGAGCATCGGCACGTACGGGAACCGGACGCAGACGCTAGCCAGTGTCGCGCCATCCCGGCGACGCGGTCCCGCACCCACGATCGTGGGTGCGGCGCGGCCGGTGCCCGGCCGCCATCGAGATGGGTACCTCGACCTGCTCGCCCCGCGTTCCTGCGGGACGTCGAGCCCTCGGTGGCCGCCGGAGGTCCCGGTGCGCCGCCCGCGACCCGGCTCACGTCGGGTCAGCACACCTCCACGACGAGGCGCCACCGGGACCCACCACGTCCCGTCTCACCCCTCGCCTGCGCGGCGGTGCAGCTGCGTCTCGAAGACGAAACGTCGCAGGAGCTCGCGCACCCGGGGGTCCTCGACCGCGAAGGCGAGACCGAGCTCGACGCCCTGCTCGAGCCGTTCGGACCGGACCACCGATGCCGGCAGGTTCGCGGGGACCGCCAGATCATCGGGCAGCGTCAGGTCGACGTGGAGGGCCGTCCCGACCCCCGGGGCGTCCCGGAACGGGACCTGGCAGCGCAGGCCCGTCTCGGAGAGGTCCTGGGTGGTCGTGTCCACGCTGCGGCCCTCGAGCCGCAGACGGACCGGGACGGTCACCTCCAGCCGGAACGCCTCGCGCCGCTGCCACCGTTCGACACGCTGTGCGGCCAGGTGCCACAGCTCGACCACGTCGGTGCCGGTGCCGGACAGCGTGGTGCACGCTCGCCACCAGCCCTCCTGATCGGCCCAGCTGATCGTGATCTCCTCGTCGGTGACCACCCGGATGGGACGGCCCGCGCCCTGCGTCGGCGCGACGATCGTCAGGGCCCAACCGTCCTTGGCCTCGATGCGGCTGGTGACGGGGAACTCCAGCCGATCGATGCCGACCTCCACCACCGCACCCGGCGTCGGCAACGGTGGCACCTTCGGCTGTCCAGCCGCCTGACGGCGTCGCCGTCGCATCACGCTGCGCTCCCTGCCGGTACCCGGAACGGTGGTGCTCGCGAGGACGGAAGTCGGGTTGCCCCCACCACCGCCGCCGCGACGGAGGTTAGGCTCGGTCGTCCCCGAAGAGGACGCGACCCGTGGCTGCCCTCCCCCCGCTGGCGCTGAGCCTGCCGCTGACCGGTGTCGATGCCGGAACCGCCATCGAGGTCGCCCGCGAGGCGCAGGCCCGGGGCTTCCGCGCGGTCTGGAACGCGGAGGTCCAGGGGCCTGATGCGTTCACCACGCTCGGTGCCCTGGCCGCCGCCACCGACCTCGAGCTCGGCGTCGCGGTCGTGCCGGCCCAGACCCGCACCCCGGTCGTGCTCGGCATGTCTGCGGTGAGCCTCGCGGAGTTGACGGGGGGTCGCTTCACCCTCGGGATCGGGTCATCCTCCGAGCCGATCGTCGCCGGCTGGGCGCAGCAGCCGTTCGACAAGCCGCTCACCGCCGTCCGCGAGACCGTCGCGGCCCTCGAGCCGGTCCTGCGTGGGCAACGCGCCACGAGCACCGGCGAGGTGGTGTCCATCGGTGGGTACAAGCCCCACGCGACACCGCCGGGCGGGCGCGTTCCCCTGGTCCTCGGCGCCCTCAACCCCCGCTCCTGCCGCATGGTGGGCGAACTCGGCGTGGACGGGGTCTGCCTGAACCAGCTGGCACCGCGCCACGTACCCCGGATCCTCGACCAGGTCGCCGAGGGCGCCGGTGGGACGCTGCCCGACGACTACCGCGTGGTGGCTCGGCTGTTCTGCGCGGTGACCGACGACGTCCCCGCGGCTCGGGAGATGGTCAAGCACGTCTTCGGGCCGTACGTCGCCACGCAGGTGTACAACCGCTTCTACCGGTGGATGGGGTACGAGGACGAAGCCCAGGCCGTCCTCGACGCCGCCGGCGACCGTGCGGGCATGGCTGCAGCGATCAGCGACCGCGTCGTCGACGACCTGTTCTGCCTGGGCACCGTCGACGAGGTCGCCGCGAAGGTCGCCGCCTACGTCGACGCGGGGGTCACCACACCGGTGATCCAACCGTTGAGCATGGGACGCGACCAGGCTGAAGCGACCCTGTGGCCGCTGGCCGAGGCGTGGTCATGAACCGTACGGAGGTCGTCGCGGTCTTCGAGGACCGACTGCCGGGCGAGTTGGCTCGCTCGATGCTGGCCGACGCCGGGATCGACGCGGTCGTGCTCGCCGACGATGTCGGCGGGCTGCACCCGGAGCTGTCACGGATGAGCGGTGGGGTGCGACTCGTGGTCGCCCCGGCCGACGCGACGCACGCACGCGAACTGCTCGCCGAGGACCACTCCGCCGGCCTCGCGGACGCCATGCTCGAGCACGAGGGCACGGCCGATACCCGTACCCGACCGGTCTCCGACCGCGCGGGATCAGGGCCACGACCGCGGCGGGGGCGGCTGATGATCGTCTCGGTGCTGCTGGTCCTGCTGTTGCTCGCGTTCGTGCTCATCGACACGGGGCAACGAGCCGGCTGGTGGTCGTTGTGAACCCGGCGGTGCACCGCTGGTGTTGCTGTGACGCTGGCCCGCTGGTCGACACCTGAGTGCCCCAGCGTCAAGCAGCGATGGTGAGTGCGAGTTCGCGGTGGCCGCCGACCGGGGCCACCGCGAGCTCGTGTGCTCCACCCCCGCCGAGCGTGACCGGGCGTGGAGCGCCCGCAACGCGTTGGTGCGAGCGGCGATCGCGCTGCTCGCCGCAGGGCACCGCGCCCGCTGATCTCGGCCCGCCCCTCACCGGTCCTTCCTGCACCGGGGGCACCAGCAGGATGCGTCCTATCAAGCGGCGCCTGCTCGGTGCCGATACCCGGAGCACGCAAAGCGGGGGACGGCGATGGACAGCCGACACGGATCGAGCCCCCGCTCGATCTCCGACGACAAGGACGCGGTGGTGGGCCAGCGATCGTCGCGAGGGCTCGAGGCACCGCGATCCGAGGAGGACGCCCTGGTGGCGGTGAGGCGGCATCGCGAGACGGTGGTGCTGCGGCTCCTCGACCGGGGCTTGAGCGCGCAGCTGCTGATCCGTCTGATCCCCGAGTGGCAGCCCATGATCCGTAGCGTCGCTGAGCGTGCCGCGACGAGCCAGGCTGCACCGGCGCCCCGGTCCAACGAGTCGACGCCGCGCTCCTGACGCTGCTGGCCGACCGCGGCGCATCGCGGCGTGGCCGTGGCCGCCCCATCTGGCAGGCTTCGGTCCCCCGTCCGAGGATCCGCCGTGACCACCCCTGCCCCGAGCGACACCTCCGCCTCCTCCCGACCGCTGGCCGGGACCCGGGCACTGGTCACCGGCGGGTCACGCGGCCTGGGTGCCGCCACCGCTCGCCGGTTGGCCGGTCAGGGCGCGCAGGTGATCGTCACCTACCGCGAGCGAGAGGACGAGGCTGCCGAGGTCGTCACCGCGTGCGCGGCGGCCACCCCCGGTGCGCGAGCGGAGCAGCTCGATCTGCTCGAGGAGGACAGCGTCCGTGCCTTGTTCGCACGCCTCGAGGCCAGTGGCGAGCAACTCGACGTGCTCGTCGCCAACGCCGCAGCGACCGCGTTCAAGCCGCTGCTGGAGCTCAAGCTGCACCAGATCGACAAGACCTTCGCGATCAGCGTGCGCCACTTCTTGCTGCTGGTCCAGCTGGCGTTCCCGCTGCTCGAACCGCGGGGCGGGCGCATCGTCGCGGTCAGCGGCGCCGACACGGTCGGCTACATCCCCGGCCACGGCCTGCTTGCGGCAGCCAAGTCGAGCATGGAGACGCTGGTCAAGTACCTCGCCTGCGAGCTCGGGCCCCTCGGCGTGACCGCGGTCGGGATCCTGCCGGGCTACATCGACACCGAGTCGATCCAGCTCATGGCCGGTCCGTACCACGAGAAGCTCAAGGCCGCGGAGGAGGTGACCCACCCGCTTCGGACGGCGGCGACGCCCGACGACGCGTCGGAGGCGGTCGCCCTGCTCTGCCATCCGGAGGCGCGGTGGCTCAACGGGCAGATCGTGCACAACGACGGGGCCGGGATCTTCGCCTACATGGGCCGGTTCGGGCAGGCCTGGGCGATGGTCCCCGACGAAGCGGCCCAGCCAGAGACCGTCGACGCACCGACGCTGGGCCGAACCGACGATCCCGCGGGCTGACCTGCCCGGCACCGGTGTGGCGCCGGGATCAGCGGGGTCGGGCGAGCACGTGCCAGGCGATCGTCTGCGGCGCAACCGCGTCCGGACCCGGTCGTGACAGTCCGAGCTGTTCGAGCGTCGCGTCGGCGGGTGCCGCGCCGGTGATCCGTGCCAGCCCGGCCGCTGCCAGGCAATCGTCCAGCTCCGCGCCCTGGACCACGCCCGCATCGAGGTGGTCGGTGCCCACCGCACCGTCGGCGAACCGGTAGGTCAGCGTCGCTTCACGGCGGACACGCCACCGATCGAACCCGCCAGCGTCGATCACGACCTCCACCGGCTCACCGCCACCGAGCGGTCGCAGCTGCCCCGCGGAGCTCGGCGGTGGGTCGAGCAGCCACCACGGAGCGAGCAGGTGCATCGCCACCAGACCGTCAGGGGCGCAGCGCCGTGCCGCCCCGGCGACCGCGGCGCGACGCGCAGCCGGATCGGGCAGTTCGTTGAGCAGCGACGTCGGCAGCGCCACCAGCGCCGCGGCGGGTCCGGACGGCAGCGCGGTGACATCAGCAGCGTCGACCGTGACCGACCCGTCCTGCCGATCGCCGACCCGAGCACGCAGCCGGGCCAGCATCGCGGGATCGGACTCGACGGCGGTCACGGAAGGAGCGACCTCGGCCAGGGCGGTCGTCAACCGGCCGGCGCCGGCTCCCAACTCGAGCACGGGACCACCGACCTCCCGGGCCAGGTCCAGCCACCAGCGATCGGCGGCGGTCAGCGGCAGGCGGGCGTACAGCTCGGCCCGCTCGGTCCGGCCGGCTCGCGAGACCGGGTCGACCATCATCCCGTCACCTGTTGGCCTGCTCGAGCCGCCACGCCAGCCCGGTGTGGCGGTCCGTCGGGCGGTCGTGCTTGGCGGCGTCGGCCAGCGCGGCTGCCTGCCCCACCACGATCAGCGCCTGTTGCGCCCGGGTGACGGCGGTGTAGACCAGGTTCCGCCACAGCATCGACCGGTGGGCGCGGTCGATCACCAGCACCACGACCGGCCACTCCCCGCCTTGGGCCTTGTGCACCGTCACCGCCCACGCCGGGGTCAGGTCGCGGGCCGCCTTGGCGGACACCGTGACCTCGCCACGTGGGAAGCCGACCCGCAGCGTGCCGCCGCGACGATCGAGGTCGACGACCGTACCGACGTCGCCGTTGGCGATGTCCAGGTCCGGATCGTTGCGGGTCTGCATCACCCGGTCCCCGACGTGGAACCCTGCCACGCGGTGACGGCCCTCCGGCGGGTTCAGCGCCTGCTTGAGCCCCGCGTTGAGCGCATCCACCCCGCTCGGCCCCTTGTACATCGGCGCGAGGACCTGCACCGCGTCGACCTCGACGTCGAAGTACGCCGGCGCCCGCTCGGCGACGGCCTGCACGACGCGCGGGACGATCCGGTCCCGGCGGCGTTCCTCGGCCAGGAACACGTCGCCATCGATCGGCGACAGCGGGCCGACCTCGCCCGCCAACAGCTCGGTCGCGAGCCCGACGATCCGGCTTCCAGCCGCCTGCCGGTGGACCTCGGTCAACGTGGTGACCGGCACCACCTCGGCGCGGACCAGATCGCGGGCGACGTCGCCGGGACCGACCGACGGCAGTTGATCGGCGTCGCCGACCAGCAGCAGGTGGCTGCCCTCCTCGACAGCGGCGACCAGCCGGCTGGCCAGCCACGTGTCGCACATCGATACCTCGTCGACCACCACCAGGTCGTGTGGCAGCGGCTCCTCGCGCCCCCGCCGGAACGTGAACCCACCATCGCCGGTCGGACGGGCCTCCAGCAAGCGATGGACGGTGCTGGCCGAGCGGCCGACCAGTTCCTCCAGCCGTTTGGCGGCACGGCCGGTCGGTGCGCACAGCGCGACCTCCAGCCCGGCGGCGGTGGCTTCGCGCACCACCTCGTGGACCGTACGGGTCTTGCCGGTCCCCGGACCGCCGGTGAGCATCGACACCGGCGAGTCGAACACGGTCTGCACGGCGGTGCGTTGCCCGTCGGTGAGGTCGTCCGCCAGCGTCAGACCGTCCGCGTACGGCTGCAACCGCGACCTGGTCGCGTGCAGCAGGCGGGCGAGGTCGGCCGCCAGGTCGCGTTCGACCGTGAACGCCGGACCCGGAGCGACGACCTTCCGACCATCGACCTGGTCGGCCTCGAGCGTCCCCTCCTGCAGGGCGGTGGTCACGGCGTCGGCCGCGACCAGCCGGTCCACCCCCAGCAGCCGTGCGGCCGCGGCCTCGGCGTCGCCGCGGGGCAGGTGCTGGTGGCCGTCGCGCTGACGGGCGTCGGCCACCGCGGCGCGGGCCGCCGCAGCCAACCGCCGTGGGTCCAAGGCGTCGACACCGAGGTGGAGCGCCAGCGCGTCGACGTGCGCGAACCCCAGGCGGTCGGCGGCCAGGAGGCGGTAGGGATCCTCGCGCGCCAGCGTGACCGCGTCCTCGCCGAACCGAGCGTGTGCCGCCCGGACCGCCGCCATCGGCCAGCGGACCGGCTCCACCAGGCGCACGAGCTGCGCGAGCGCCTGCCCCGCGGTGAACCGACGGTGCAGTTCGGCGGCGTCCTCCGGATCCAGTCCCCCTTCGGTCGTCAGCCGCTGCGGTTCGTGCTCGATCACCCGGCCGGCGCCCGACCCGAACGTGGTGATGACCCGTTCACGGGCCCACGCCGGGACGGATCCGAACTGCGGGCTCGCCAGGAGATCCCGCAAGCCCGCAGCGGTGCTCGGGGTGACCTGCTCGTAGTAGAGGGCGTCGAAGGTCTCACCGTGGCGCGGGTGATCGGTCCAACGACCGACGAGCGTGACCGTCATGCCCTCCACGAGGTCGGCGAGCGGCCCGACGCAGCGAGCGCCGCCCCCGACCTCCTGAACGAGCTCGATCACGCCGAACCCGGCGGCTGGATCGGTGTAGACCACACCGACCACCTCGCCGGTGAGCTGCTCGCCGGTGGCGAGCAGCCCATCGGTCACCTGGAGCCCTCGTCCACCTCGGCGTCGTCCGCCGCCTCGTCCGTCCCCGACGAACCGTTACCCGACACCGACCCGGCGTCGACGGCCGGCAACTCGTCGGTCGGCGAGCCCCCGACGCTGGTCGTGCTCACCGGCGGCTGCGGTGCCTCGTAGGTCACCAGCGGTGCGCGCCGGCTGGCGAGGGTCCACCCGGCGGCGAGGCCCCCGAGGAACCCGACCCCGACCCAACCGGCCCGACGCGCGACATCTCGACGCCGCGTGCGACGGGAGTCGGGGACGCGGTCGGCCACGTCCTTGACGCGCTCGGAGACCTCCGCGCCGCGCCCCACCAGTTCGTCCAGGGCTTCGCTCAGCAAGCCGAGCCCACGCACGAGCATCCGGGGGACGACCAGCAGCAACGTGCCGAGCGCCTGGACCACCTGCCAGACACCGATGCGGGCGCAACGAACGCCCTTGCGCCCCCGCTCGGTGAGGTCGTCGACGTCGACCGGGAGGTCGTCCTCCAGGTCGTGCAACCGTGACAACGCCTCGTCGCGCACGTCGGCAGCGCGGTCACGCAGGTCGGGGTTCCTACTCACGGGGCACTCCGGATCGAAACGTCAGGTCGGTACGACCGTACCGGAGCGACGCTCCCCGTCGGCGGTGGATCCCCAGCGCCGCCCGCCGGCCCTCGGGCCGCGCTCAGCGCCGGTCCGGGGCGGTCCGCGACCACCGCGTGTCGGTCCGCTCGGTCAGGCGGTCGAGCAGTTCCCGAGGATCGAGCACCTGCGACGGCGCGACGACACCGGCCGTACCGCTCCCGCCTGCCCCGGCGAGCACGGCGTCGACGAGCACGGCTGCCGTCGCGGCGGTGAGCGCGTACGGGTCGTGGCCGTACGCCCAGGCCCGCCCGATCCCGTCCGCTCCCTCGACCTCGGCGACGCAGCCCCACCTCGTCGTCCGACGCATGGCCGGCCCGAACCCCGGCCGATCACGCTCCAGGCGGCGGGCGACCATCCGCCGCGTCCGGTCGTGGCGAGCGAGGTTCGCGGCCGCCTGCAACAGCTCCGCTCGCCACGTCGGCACGGCGAGGTAGGTGCGCACCGTCCGCAGTTCCGGGAGGTGGCTCGGCACGGACCGGACCTCGCCGCCGCCGATCGCGGCCGCGTGCGACGGGCCCACGGGCCGGGGGAACCAGGCCAGCCGTCGCGCCTCGCCGGGAAGCTCGCTGGTGCGTTCGCCCCGGACCAGCGACTCGAGCGGGTACCCGAGCGCCTCGGCCGCGCTGCGTCGTCGTCCGGCCGACGCCCGGGCCAACGCCGCCCTCCGGTCGGGGAAGGTGTAGGCGACGTGGACCTCGGCGGGCAGCTCCACCGTCGCCGCCGCGAGCGCCGCCAGCGCGTCCCCGATCGCGTGCTGCAGTCCCGCCCCCGGGACGAGCACGATCCCCGCCGCGGACGCGTCGAGGTGGTGGTCGTCGAACATCGCGGCGACGTGGGGTTGCTCCGGTTCGACGTCGAGCAGCGGCCGACCGGTGCGGACCGCCGCATCGGCCAGGCGGATCCCGAACCCGCCGGCGGCCCCGGCCGCGTTGACGACCACGTCCGCCTCGGCGACGAGGGCCGCGACGGCCTCGGACGTGGGGGACGTCGCCGGGATCCGGCGCAGCTCCAGGTCGTCGGTGCCGGGGTGGTCGGCCAACCGTTCACGGGCCAGTCGGGGGTCGCGGCTCGCACCCAGCACGCGGTGGCCGTCGCGTTGCAGCGCATCGGCGAGCAGCTGCCCGACGGTGCCGGCGATGCCGATGAGCAGGACGGTGGCCACGAGCAACGTCTCCGGTCGGGAGGGCACAGGATGCCCCAACCCGCAGGTGGTGGGGGCACCGTCGGGTCGCGACCTGGCGGGGCCGGGTACGTGACGACGCGGGGGCGGGGTGCGAGGATGCTCGGGCTGCCCCCCAACCGCGAGGTCGTGGTGTCCCCTCCCCCCGTCGCCGTCGCCGAGAAGGCCGTGCTCGCACGCCTCCCGGCGGCCGATCGACGCTGGGTCAGCACCCTGCCACCCGCGCCCCTCGGGCGGACCCTGACCGTCTCGGTCGGACGCCCCGGGTTGCTGCCGGTCGCCCCCGACGAGCTGATCGCCGCCGGCTACCGGGTGGTCGGCGTGGCCGGTGGGCCGGATGGCGGGCACCTCGACGTGCTGGTGCCGATGGAGTTGCGCCGCACGGATCCCGACTGGTGGGCCGAGCTGGTCGCGCGGGCCGTGCGGGTGTTCGACCTTCGGATGGGACCGGTGCGCTTCGTGCTAGCCGCGGAACTCGAACTCCACACCGGCGACGGCTGACGCCGCACCGCACCACCTGCGTGGACCAGCGCTTGCGCCTCGGACGAGCTCGCCCCCACCGCAGACGAGCCGGGACGACCGCGGGCCGTTGCGCGCGATGGACGCTCGATCTCCGCACGAGCGCCCGCGATGCTTGCACCAGCTAGCACTAGTGCGTACCTTTGCAAGCAGACCGGGCAGTGACCCATCCCCCGGTCCCCGGCGTCCGTTCGATGGAGGGACGGGGTTCGCGGTAGACGACCTCGACGGTCGCGTGCCCGGCTCCCGCTCCGTCCCTCCATCCGACGGACGTACGACCCCTCCGACCCACCCGCTTCACGCCCCACCACCCGAAGGAGTCCCCGATGGCGACCACCGGCAAGACCACCGCGAAGAAGACCGCCAAGCAGTCCACCGCCAAGACGAGCGCCAAGAACACCGGCACGTCGACGGCCAAGAAGACCGCGGCCAAGAAGACCGCGGCGAAGAAGACCACCGCGAAGCAGCCGGCCACCAAGCCCCTGCTCGAGCGTGAGCCGGTCATGCTGATCGAGACCGCCGGGTACGCCGCCGCCGGCGTCGGCCGCGACATCGTCCGGTTCGCCCGCCGACTGCCGGAGCACGTCGAGACCCTCCGCGACGAGGAGGCGCTCGCCAAGCTGCGCGACCGTGTCTCCACCGACGCGAAGCGCTACCTGTCCAGCTTCGAGAAGGCCGTCGACACCAAGGCCGCGGACGGCCGCGAAGCCCTCGACGTCGTGACCAAGGACGAGCGGGTCTCCAAGGTCCTCGACCAGACCTCCTCGACCCGTTCGCAGCTGAAGGCGGCGCTGACCTCGGTCACCAAGACCGGCACCGTCGCCGCCGAGGCCGCTGCCAAGCAGGCCGACACCGCCAAGAGCCAGGTCAAGGCCGCCGCCACCTCGACGCGCAAGAGCGCCGAGACCATCGGCGACGTCGTCTCCAACAGCTGACGATCGGCAGCTCGCGACCCCGACGGCCATGCGCTCCCAGCGCGGACGACGCTCCCTCGTCGGCCCCGGGTCCACGGACCCGCCACTCCCAGCGGGTCCGTCGCCGGCCACCGCCCTCTCCCGCGGTGAACCGGTCCGATCGCGGTCAGGCCCTCCCCACGCGGGAGGGCCTGACCGTCTCAACGGGACCAACCGGAAGGCGACCGCACGCAGGAAGGATCGGTCGATGGGCGCAACGCTCAGCCACGGGCGTACCTCCAGGACGCTCTGGATCGCCGGCAGCATCGCCACCGGCGCGCTCGGGACCCGATGGATCCTCGAGACCTCCATCGACCGGTGGGTCCGACGCGCCGTCCGTCGGCCACCGCCGGCCTGAACCGCGGACCGGCCATCGCCGACGCTCGCCGTCCGCCCCGTGACGACTCCGTCCTTCGTGGCCGGGCCGGCACTTACTAGCCTCAGGCAGCACACCCCCTGGCGATGAGGTCCCCGTGAGCCTGCACGAACAGATCGAGGCCGACCTGCACGCGGCCATGAAGGCGCGCGACAAGGCCCGCACCTCCGCGCTGCGCATGGTCGTCGCGGCGCTCAAGAACCGCGCGACCGCCGATGGCATGAGCCCGCAGGGCAAGCTCGACGACGAGGTGGTGCAGACGGTCCTCGCCAGCGAGGTCAAGCGTCGCCGCGAGGCGGCGGCCGCCTACCGCGACGCCGGACGTGAGGAGACCGCCGCCAGCGAGGAAGCCGAGGCCGCGGTGTACGAGGCCTACCTCCCCGCGCAGCTCAGCGACGACGAGCTCACCCGCATCGTCGACGAGGTCATCGCCGAACTCGGCGCGGAGGGCCCGCAGGCCATGGGCCAGGTGATGAAGGCCACGATGAGCCGGGTCCAGGGCCAGGCGGACGGCTCCCGGGTCTCCACGATCGCCAAGCAGCGGCTCACCGCCTGATGGAGACGCTGGGCACGGCCGTCGACGCTTCCGCGCCGGCCTTCATCGCCAACCGTGAGCACCACCTCACCCTGCTCACCGACCTGCGGACGCGGCTCGAGCGGGCGCGGGACGGTGGTTCCGAGCGCGCCCGGGACCGACACGTCGCCCGCGGCAAACTGCTCCCACGCGACCGCGTCGACGCCCTCCTCGACCCGGGGTCGCCCTTCCTCGAGCTCTCGCCGTTGGCGGCCGAGGACATGTACGACGGGGAGGCACCGGGGGCCGGCATCATCACCGGCGTCGGCGATGTCCACGGCACGCAGGTGGTCGTCGTCGCCAACGACGCGACCGTCAAGGGCGGCACCTACTACCCCGTGACGGTCAAGAAACACCTCCGTGCCCAGGAGGTGGCGCGGGACAACCACCTGCCGTGCATCTACCTGGTCGACTCCGGCGGGGCGTTCCTCCCGCTGCAGGACGAGGTGTTCCCCGACCGCGACCACTTCGGGCGCATCTTCCGCAACCAGGCGCAACTCTCCGGGCTCGGCTGCCCGCAGATCGGCGTGGTAATGGGCTCCTGCACCGCCGGAGGCGCCTACGTCCCGGCGATGAGCGACGAGTCGATCATCGTCCGCGAGCAGGGCACGATCTTCCTCGGCGGTCCGCCGCTGGTGAAGGCGGCCACCGGCGAGGAGGTCAGCGCGGAGGAGCTCGGCGGCGGCGACCTCCACGCCCGCGTCTCCGGTGTGGTCGACCACCTGGCGGCCGACGACCGGCACGCGTTGGCGCTGGCTCGCGACGCGGTCGCCAACCTCAACCGTGGCAAGCAGGTCCCGGTCGAGCTCGCCGACCCCGCTCCACCGCTCCACGACCCGGAGGAGCTCTACGGGATCGTGCCGAGCGACGTGCGCCAGTCGTTCCCGGTGCGCGAGGTGATCGCCCGCGTGGTGGACGGTTCCCGGTTCCACGAGTTCAAGTCGCACTACGGTGAGACGCTGGTCACCGGCTTCGCGTCGATCCACGGCTACCCGGTCGGGATCGTCGCCAACGACGGCATCCTGTTCTCCGAGTCGGCGCTCAAGGGCGCGCACTTCATCGAGCTGTGCAACCAGCGCGGCATCCCGTTGGTGTTCCTCCAGAACATCTCCGGGTTCATGGTCGGTCGCGAGTACGAGGCCGGGGGGATCGCCAAGGACGGAGCCAAGATGGTCACCGCCGTCGCCTGCTCCACCGTGCCGAAGCTCACGGTGGTCATCGGCGGCTCCTTCGGCGCCGGCAACTACGCGATGTGCGGTCGCGCCTACGACCCGCGCTTCCTGTGGATGTGGCCGAACGCGCGCATCTCCGTCATGGGTGGTGAGCAGGCCGCCACGGTGCTGGCCACCGTCAAACGCGACGGGATCGAAGCGGCCGGCGACGCCTGGTCCGAAGCCGACGAGGCCGCGTTCAAGGAACCGATCCGCCAGCGCTACGACGCCGAGGGTCACCCCTACCACGCGACCGCCCGCCTCTGGGACGACGGCATCATCGATCCGGCCGAGACCCGGGACGTGCTCGGTCTCGGCCTGTCGACGGCGATGAACGCGCCGATCGAGCGGCCCCAGTGGGGCGTGTTCCGGATGTGATACGGGCCCGCCCGTCGGCGCCCTAGCCTGCGGCACGCCACCGAGTTGAGGGAGCGCATGACCGCCAGTGAGTCCACACCGGTGCTGCTTGAGGAGCGCGACGATCGCGACGTCGTGACCCTGACCCTGAACCGGCCGCAGGTCCGCAACGCCTTCGACGGCGACCTGATGGCTGCCGTCACCGAGGCCGCGACCCGCCTGGCTGACGATCCTTCCGTGCGGGCGATCGTGCTGACCGGTGCCGGCAACGCCTTCTCCGCGGGCGCGGACCTCAACTGGATGCTGTCCGCTGCCGATGCGGAGCTCGCCGACGGCGTCGACGACTCGCGCACGTTCGAAGCGATGCTGCGCGCCGTCCACGACCTGCCCATGCCGGTCCTGGCGCGCGTCAACGGCCACGCCATCGCCGGCGCATCGGGGCTGCTGGCGTGCGTCGACATCGCCGTGGCGGTGCGGGGCGCGAAGTTCGGGTTCACCGAGGCCCGGCTGGGGCTGGTCCCTGCGATGATCTCGGCCTACGTCCAGCCCCGCATCGGCCGCGCCAACGCCACCCGCTACTTCCTGACCGGCGAGGTGTTCGACACCGACCGGGCGTTCCAGCTCGGGCTGGTCCACGAGCGGTGCGAACCGGACGACCTGGACGAGACCTTCGGCGCGATCCTGGACACGGTGGTCGCGGCCGGACCCGGTGCCCAACGGGCCATCAAGCAGCTGATCCCGGCCGTCGAGGCGACGAGGACCCCCGCGGAGAGCGAGCAGCTCCGGCTGGAGTCGATCGCCCGGGCCCGCGCGTCCGAGGAGGCGCAGGCCCGCATCCAGGCGTTCCTGGAACGCGGCAGCTAGCGACGGCCCGTCGTGGCGGGCGCATGGCGGGAAGCCGGTCGGCGCACGCGGCTGCGGTGCTAGCGTCCTCAAGCGCAGCGGAAGGCAGGTGCGATGGTCACCCGGGTCCTGATCGCCAACCGCGGGGAGATCGCGCGTCGCATCGCGGCGACATGCCGACGCCTCGGGGTCGGCACGGTCGCGGTCTACAGCGACGTGGACAGCTCCGAGCCCCACGTCGCCGCCGCCGACGCGGCCGTGCGGATCGGCCCCGCTCCCGCCAGCGCGAGCTACCTCGACATCCAGGCGCTGCTGGACGCCGCCGCGGCGACCGGCTGTGACGCCGTCCACCCCGGCTACGGGTTCCTGGCGGAGAGCCCGGCCTTCGCGCGGGCCTGCACCGACGCAGGGTTGACCTTCATCGGCCCGTCAGCGGACGTGATCGAACTCATGGGCGACAAGGCCGTCGCCAAGCGCAGCCTGGCTCAGGTCGGGGTGCCGGTCGTGCCCGGGCACGACGTCGACGACGGCGACGCGGCGTTGCTCGCGGCGGCGGAGGCGGTCGGGTTCCCCCTGCTGGTCAAGGCCGTCGCCGGCGGTGGTGGCAAGGGGATGCGGGCCGTCCACGACCCGGCAGCGCTGCCCGACGCGCTGGCTGCGGCGCGACGCGAGGCGACGGCGTCCTTCGGCGACGACCGGCTGCTGCTCGAACACCTGGTCGCCCGGCCTCGCCACGTCGAGGTGCAGGTCATGGCCGACCGTGCCGGCCACGTGGTGCACCTGCTGGAGCGTGAGTGCTCGGTGCAGCGACGTCACCAGAAGGTCATCGAGGAGGCGCCGTCGCCGGCGGTCGACGGACCGCTACGGGCACGGCTCGGCGACGCAGCGGTCCGCGCGGCGGCCGCCGTCGGGTACGAAGGCGCGGGCACCGTCGAGTTCCTGCTCGACGGCACGACGCTGGACCAGGACGAGCCGGCCTTCTACTTCCTGGAGATGAACACCCGACTGCAGGTCGAGCACCCGGTGACCGAGGCCGTCACCGGGCTGGATCTGGTCGAGCTCCAATTGACGGTCGCCGCCGGTGAGCCGCTCGCGCTCGAGCAGACCGATGTCCGCGCCGACGGCCACGCGATCGAGGTCCGCGTGTACGCCGAGGACCCGGTCGACCAGTTGCCGCAGACCGGACCGATCGTCGGACTCACCTGGCCGGAGCACGCACGGGTCGACGCCGGGATCGAGGCTGGCAGCGAGGTCACCTCGCACTACGACCCGATGCTGGCGAAGGTCATCGTCCACGCCCCCGACCGGGCGGCGGCGTGCGACTCGATGGTCGTCGCGCTGGCCGACACCAGCGTCCGTGGCGTGACCACCAACGTGGAACTGCTGGCGGCGGTCGTCGACCATCCGGCCTTCCGCGCCGGGCAGCTGACGACCTCGTTCCTCGACGACCACCTCCCCGACTGGCGGCCGGCCGGCGCGTCCGCGGAGGCCGTCGCCGCCGCGGCGGTCGCGCTCCACGACCGCGGCAAGGGCGCCGGACCCGGGGGCGATCCGACCTCGCCCTGGTCGCGACTCGGCGCGTTCCGACCTGGTGGCGTGG
>SKJX01000024.1 GCA_007121785.1 Nitriliruptoraceae bacterium | reverse complement strand
TGATCCTCGGGATCTTCTTCCTGCTGATGCAGAACATGCAGGGTGGTGGCGGCAAGGTCATGCAGTTCGGCAAGTCCAAGGCCAAGATGGTCTCCAAGGACGCGCCGAAGGTGACCTTCTCGGACGTCGCCGGGGCGGATTCCGCGGTCGAGGAACTGCGTGAGATCAAGGACTTCCTGGAGAACCCGCAGAAGTTCCAGGCGATGGGCGCCAAGATCCCCAAGGGTGTGCTGCTGTTCGGGCCCCCCGGGACCGGCAAGACGCTGCTCGCCCGCGCGGTCGCCGGCGAGGCGGGCGTGCCGTTCTTCTCCATCTCCGGGTCGGACTTCGTCGAGATGTTCGTCGGTGTCGGTGCCAGCCGCGTCCGCGACCTGTTCGAGCAGGCGAAGGCCAACGCCCCAGCGATCATCTTCATGGACGAGATCGACGCCGTCGGCCGCCATCGCGGTGCCGGCATGGGTGGTGGGCACGACGAGCGCGAGCAGACCCTCAACCAGCTGCTCGTGGAGATGGACGGGTTCGACACCCGGACCGCCGTCATCCTGATCGCGGCCACCAACCGGCCGGACATCCTCGACCCGGCCCTGCTGCGTCCAGGTCGGTTCGACCGCCAGATCGTCGTCGACCGCCCGGACCTGATCGGGCGCGAGACGATCCTCGAGGTGCACGCCAAGGGCAAGCCGCTCGCCGACGACGTCGACCTGTCGGTGCTCGCCCGGGGCACTCCCGGCTTCACCGGCGCCGACCTCGCCAACCTCGTCAACGAGGCCGCCCTGCTCTCCGCCCGCAAGGGCAAGCAGGACATCGGTATGGACGAGCTACAGGAGTCGATCGAACGCGTGGTCGCCGGTCCGGAGCGCAAGACCCGCCTGATGAGCGAGGACGAGAAGCGCACGGTCGCCTACCACGAAGCCGGCCACGCCATCGTCGGCCACGCCCTGCCGAACGCCGACCCGGTCCACAAGATCACCATCATCCCTCGGGGGCAGGCGCTCGGCTTCACGATGCAGCTGCCGACCGAGGACCGCTACCTCATCGCCCGCGCTGCGCTGATCGATCGACTGGCCGTGATGATGGGCGGCCGGGTCGCCGAGGAGCTCAAGATCGGCGATATCACCACCGGGGCGGGCGACGACATCCGCAAGGCCACCGCCACCGCTCGGGAGATGGTCACCCAGTACGGCATGTCCGGGGTCCTCGGGCCGATCACGCTCGGCCAGCAGGACTCCCAGCCGTTCCTCGGCAAGGAGTTCGGCCACCAGCCGGACTACTCCGGGCAGATCGCCTACCAGATCGATCAGGAGGTCCGGTCGCTCCTGGACGAGGCGCACGACGAGGCGCTGGAGATCCTGGTCGAGAACGACGACGTCCTCGAGGACCTGGCCAGCAGGCTCCTCGAGGTGGAGACGGTCGACGGCGACCTGCTCGCGGAGGTGTTCGAGCCCGTGCGCCACCGGCCCGACCGGGCGGTCGCGGTCCCGGCGGCGGACGACCCGGCGGTGGTGATCGAGAAGCTCCGCCGCCAGCGCGTCGGTGACCACAGCAACGGTCACGGCAACGGCTCCGGCGGTAACGGGCAGCAACGCGAGGACGCCGAGCAGGCGTCCGGCGGAGGGTCGGCGTCGAAGCAGGGATGACCCTGTCGATGACCGACGCCCTCGACGCCCGACGAGGCTGGCCGAAGGATCGCCCGTGACCGTGCACCCGCTCCCCAACGCCGCCGACGCGGACGACGACCATGATGACCTCGACACCGTCACCGAACTCACGGTCGGTGATGCGCGTGGCCTGGACGCCGTCGCTGCGGCACGTCGGGTGCAGCACGTGACCGGTGTCGAGCCCAGCCGGAGCTTCGATCACGACAAGATCGAACGCGCCGTGCGGATGCTGCTGGAAGCCATCGGCGAGGACCCCGACCGGCCCGGCATCGCGGACACGCCGGCACGGGTGGCGCGCGAGTACGACGAGATCTTCGCCGGGCTGCTGATCGACCCCGCGGAGGTGCTCTCGGTCTCCTTCGAGGAGGCGTACGACGAGATCGTCATGATGCGCGACATCGAGTTCCACTCGATGTGCGAGCATCACCTGGTGCCGTTCACCGGCCGGGCCCACGTCGCCTACCTGCCGGGGGAGGACGGTCGGGTCACCGGGCTGTCCAAGCTCGCCCGCCTGGTCGACGTCTGCGCCAAGCGCCCCGGGTTGCAGGAGCGGATGACCGCGATGATCGCCGACTCCATGGAACGGGCGTTGCAACCGCGCGGTGTGATGGTCGTGGTCGAGGCGCGCCACTTCTGCATGGAGATGCGCGGCATCCGCAAGCCCGGCGCGGAGACCGTCACCTCCACGGTCCGTGGCAAGTTCCGTGACGATCCCAAGACCCGTACGGAAGCGCTCACGCTGCTGCGCGGCTGAGACGGGAGGGGGTCCACGGGTGGGTGCCGTCGCACCGATCGTCCGGGTCCGCGACGCGCACCTGGCGGACGCCGGCGGAGCGGTCCGTGTGGTCGTCACGGGGCTGCCCTGTGCGGCGGACGTCGTGGCCACGATGGACGCACGAGGCCTCGTCGCGTCCCTCGAGAGCGGCCGTGCGGAGGTCGTCGCGCCCCCGGGGACGCTCATCGAGGCCGTGGCGGAGTTCGTCGACGCCGCCAGCGCGGCGAGGTTCGAGACCGCGGTGCGTGACGCCATCGGGGCCTGGTCGGGCGCGCCGCCGGACCTGCACACCCCGGCGGGGAGCCTGCCCACCGCGACCCGGCCCGTCGTGATGGGCGTGATCAACGTCACCCCCGACTCCTTCTCCGACGGAGGTCACCACCTGGACGGCTCGGGAGACCCGGCCGGGGCCATCGCCGTGGCCCGAGCCATGCTGGACCAGGGTGCGGATCTGATCGATGTCGGTGGCGAGTCGACCCGGCCGGGGGCGACACCGGTCCCCGCCGACGAGGAGCTGCGGCGGGTGCTGCCGGTGGTCTCCGCGCTGGCCGCCGACGGCGCGATCGTGGCGGTCGACACCATCAAGTCGCAGGTGGCGCGGGCGGCCGTCGACGCGGGGGCGGCGATCGTCAATGACGTCTCCGCCGGGTCGCTCGACCCGCAGCTGTGGCCGACCGTCGCTGAGCTGGGGGTGCCGTACGTCCTCACCCACCTGCAGGGCACGCCGCAGACGATGCAGGACGCACCGAGCTACGACGACGTCGTGGCCGAGGTGTTCGAGACGCTGACCGAGGGGGTGCGGTCGCTCGCGGAGCTCGGCCTGCCGGCCGAACGGATCGTCGTCGACCCCGGCATCGGCTTCGGCAAGACGGTCGAGCACAACCTGGCGCTGCTGCGCAGCACTCGGGAACTGACCTCGCTCGGTCGCCCCGTGATGATCGGGACCTCCCGCAAGGGGTTCATCGGCCGGCTGACCGGCGTGACCGATCCTCTCGACCGGCTGGCGGGGTCGCTGGCCACCGCCAGCGTGGCGGTCGCCGACGGCGCCCGGCTCGTCCGGGCCCATGACGTCGCCGACACCGTCCGCGCGGTCACGCTCGCGCACGCGGTGGCGGTCGGGCCACCGGCCTGACACGCTCACCGACGCGGCATCGCCCGAGGAGATCGCACCTGTGGACCACATCACCCTGTCCGGCATCCAGGCGTTCGGCTACCACGGTGTGCTCCCGCACGAGCGTACGTACGGGCAGCGGTTCGTCGTCGACGTCCGCCTGGGCGTCGACCTGTCCATCGCGGCGGCCTCCGACCGCCTGGACGACACGATCGACTACGGCGAGCTGACCGGCGCGGTCGCGGACCTGGTCGCCGGCGAACCGGTGGCGCTGATCGAGGCGCTCGCCGGCCGGATCGCCGACCGGGCGCTGGAGGATCCACGCGTGGCGGCCGTCGAGGTGACCGTCCACAAACCGGCGGCACCCGTGCCAGCGGCCGCGCAGGACGTGGCCGTGACCTTGCGGCGCGCCCGTGACGGAGGCCCGCGGTGAGCGAGGCCACCTACCTGGGGCTCGGCGCCAACGTCGGGGACGCGCTGGAGACCCTGCGCGCCGCCGTCTACGCCCTCGACGACGTGGACGGGTTCGCCGTCGACGAGGTCTCCGGGGTGTACCGCACGCCGCCGTGGCCATCACCGGACGACCCCCGGTCGGTGACCCAGGAGCCGTTCCTCAACCTGGTCGTCCGTGGGTTCACCACGCTGGAGCCCGCGGCCCTGCTGGAGGAGACCCAGCTGATCGAGGCGGCGTTCGGACGCGACCGTGCCCGGGAGGTCCGGTGGGGTCCGCGCACGCTCGACATCGACCTGCTCCTGGTCGGCGAACGGCAGCTCGACACCCCCGAGCTGACCCTGCCGCATCCGCGGATCGCCGAGCGAGGCTTCGTGCTCGTGCCCCTCTTGGAGGTGGCACCCGCCGGCGTGCTCCCGGACGGCCGCCGGCTCACCGCGCTGCTGGCGGCGTTGGCGCCGATCGAGGACATCGAGCTCGAGGTCCGGTTCGATGAGGTACCGACCCATCACCTCCCACGTCCCGACGGGCCGGGGGGCCCACCGGCCAGCTTCCAGCGCCCCGGCAGCGGGACGTGACCCGGGTCGCGATCGTCGGCCCCGGACGGCTCGGCACGCTCGTGGCGACGGCCGCCAGCCGGGCGGGGCACCGCGTCGTCGCCATCGCCGGAGGCGATGCACACGCCCGGGCGGGTCTCACCGCTCGCGTCGCCGGTGCGCGAGGGGTCGACGACCCGGCGGACGCGGCGGCCACGGCCCAACTGCTCATGCTGACGACCCCGCCTGGTTCGCTCGAGCCCGTGGTCCGACACCTGGCCGGCGCCGATGCGCTCGGTGACGGACACCGCGTCGTCCACGTCGCTGCGGGGCTGGGACTCGAACCGCTCGCGCTCGCCGCCCGTGCCGGTGCCCGTGTGGCCGCCTGCCACCCGGCGGTGGTCGTGCCGGCGGGCACGAGCGACCCCGATCACCTCGTCGGTGTGCCGTGGGCGGTGACCGCAGGTGCGTCCGACCGTCCCTGGGCCGAGGAACTGGTGCGGGACTTGGGCGGCGATCCTCACGCGATCGCGACCGACCGGCGGGCCCTGTACGGCGCGGCGATCACGCTGGGAGGCGACGCCGTCGCCGCGGCCACCGTCGCCGCCCGGCAGCTGCTCCTCGCGGCCGCGCACGACGCCCCCACCGACGTGCTCGAGCGGCTCGGTGCCACCGCGGCTGGGCCGGTCCGGCGCGGCGGCGCG
>SKJX01000141.1 GCA_007121785.1 Nitriliruptoraceae bacterium | reverse complement strand
GGGCGAAGATCGTGGCGATCAGCAGGAACCGGTTGCCGCGCACGTGGGTCAGCACGATCGAGCGGTACTCGGAGCGTGCGTTGTACACGTGGGCGGCCATCGCGATCACCAGGGTCGTCAGCGCCGCGCCGCGCTGCTCCCCTTCGGTCAGTCCGGCATCGATCGCCCACAGGAACAGCCACAGGCTGCCGGCGGCCATCGTCACCCCGGTCAGCGCCGTCCGCTCCCACAGCACGCGGCTGACCACGCCTTCCTCACGGCGGCGTGGCGGCCGGTCGAGCACGTCCGGGTCGCCGGGGTCGAACGCCAGGGCCACGTCCTGCATGCCGTTGGTGACCACGTTCAACCACAGCAGGGCCGCGGGGACGTAGGGCAGCGGCATGCCGGCGGCGATCGAGGTGATGATCGCCACGATCGCGGCGGCGCCGGTCGACAGCAGGAAGTAGGTCACCTTCCGGACGTTGTCGAAGACGACGCGGCCCTCCTCGACCGCGTTGGCGATCGACACGAACGCGTCGTCGGTCAGGACCATGTCGCTGGCCTCGCGGGCGACGTCGGTCCCGGACTGCCCCATGGCCACGCCGATGTCGGCCGCCTTGAGCGCCGGCCCGTCGTTGACACCGTCGCCGGTGACGGCCACCACCAGGTCGTGGGAGCGCAGTGCCCGTACGACCCGCAGCTTGTGCTCGGGTGCGACCCGGGCGAACACGTCGGTCTCCTGCACGATCTCGCGCAGCTCCTCGTCGTCCATCTGCTCGACCTCGCCACCGGTCACCGCGACCGCCTGGCGGTCGGTGATGCGCAGGTCACGGGCGATCGCTCCGGCGGTCGCCGCGTGGTCACCGGTGATCATCACCACCCGGATCCCGGCGTGGCGGCACCGCTCGATGGCATCACGGACGCCGGGACGGGGCGGGTCCTGCATCCCGAGCAGCCCGGTGAACGTCAACTCCGTCGGTGGGGGTGGGTCATCCGGGTCGACCTCGTCCGTGGTGCCACCGAGCCGCCGCTCGGCCATGGCCAGCACCCGAAGACCCAGCTCGGCCATCTCCTGGGCGGCCGCCAGCACCTCGTCGACATCGATCGCGCGGACCCCGTCCACATCGCGGACGGTGGTGCACAGCTCCAGCACCCGTTCGGGAGCGCCCTTGAGGCGCAGTATCGGGCCGTCCTCGTCCACCACGACGTAGGCGTAGCGTCGGTCCGACTCGAACGGGACGGTGGCCAGGACCTCGGTGTCGTCTCGCAGGTCGCGCGGTGCGTGCCCGAGGAAGTAGGCGGCTTCCAGCAGCGCAGACTCGGTCGGGTCGCCGCGGTGTTCGATGACCTCGTCACGGTCGAGGACCAGATCGGCTTCGTTGCTGAGCACGGCCGTGCGCAGCGCCGTGGCCAGCGGACCGTCGGGGTGGTCGTCGAGATGGTCGCGGGCATCACCGACCTCCCGCGGTGGCTGATCGTCGCCCTCGCGGCGTATCGCGACCCACCCGGCCGCAGTCCACGCGCGCAGCACCGTCATGCGGTTGGCCGTGAGGGTCCCGGTCTTGTCGGAGCCGATCACGTCGGTGCTGCCGAGCGTCTCGACCGCCGGGAGCGACCGGATCAGGGCGTTGCGCTGGGCCATGCGACGGACCCCCAGCGCCATGGCCACGGTGAACGCGACCGGCAGGCCTTCGGGGACGACCGCGACGGCCAGCGCCACGGCGGTGAGGAACATCTCGTCGACCGGCTCGCCCAACGCGAGTCCCAGGAAGAACGCCACGACCGTGGACGCCAGCACCAGGACCGCGATGATGTTCGCGAACCGGTGCATGCGCTGCTGCAGCGGCGTCTGCGGCTGCTCCTCCTCGCGGATGCTCTCCGCGATCGCACCGAGCTCGGTCGAGGTGCCGGTGGCGACCACGACCCCGGTGCCGCGACCGGTGGCCACGGCGCTGCCCATGTGGACCATGCCGGAGCGGTCGGCGGCCATCGCGTCTTCGGGGTCGGGTCTGGTGGTCTTGCGTGTCGGCAGGCTCTCCCCGGTCAGCAGCGATTCGTCGACCTCCAGCGAGGTCGCGCGGATCAGCCGCAGGTCCGCCGGGACGCGTGTCCCGGAGGTCAGCAGGACCACGTCGCCGGGGACCAGCTCCCGCGATTCGACGTCCCGTTCCTGCCCGTCACGCACCACCGACGACCGGGGCGCTGCCAGCTCCATGAGCGCGTGCACGGACCGGTCGGCCTTGCGCTCCTGGATGAAGCCGATGATCGCGTTGATCACCAGGACGGCGGCGATGACCGCGGCGTCGGTGTACTCGTCGATCAGGATCGTCACCACGAAGGCGACGAGCAGGATGTAGATCAGCGGGCTCTTGAACTGCGACAGGAAGATCTCGAGGTTGCTGCGCGGCTCGTCCTGCCCGAGTTCGTTCGGGCCGTAGTGCTCCAGGCGCGTGCCCGCTTCATCGGACGCGAGGCCGTCGCGCGGGTCGGTCCCGAGCTGCTCGACGACGTCGTCCGGCTCGAGGGCGTGCCACGCCGTGGACGCCTCGGCTGTCGCGCCGGCGACGGTGGGGGAGCTGGACACGGTCGTCTCCTCGGTTCATCAGGGGTAGGTCATCAGGCGTAGGTCGTCAGGTGTGGTGGGTGTCAGCGGGTCGCGTCGGCGTCGTCAGTGTCGTCGTCCTCGGCCGGCACCCCGGTTCCGGAGCTATGTGAGGCGTCGGCGGTGGCGGCTTTGCTGGCCGCGTCGGCGGGACGCAGGTAGACGAACCAGTAGACCGCAGCCACCAGGACGGAGCCACCGATGATGTTGCCGATGGTCACCCCCGCGAGGTTGGTCAGCATGTTGGCCAGCGACAGCTGCTCGAGGGCTGAGGGGCTCAGCCCCGATGCCGCGACGGCGGCGGTGTCGTTGCGCAGGACCAACCCGGCGGCGAGGTAGTGGAGGTTGGCGACGACGTGGTCGACGTTGAGCACGAACAGCGCCGTCATCGGCAGCATGCACGCCACGATGCGGTCGGTGGTCGACCGGGCACCGAAACAGACCCACACCGCGAGGCAGACCAGGGCGTTGCCGAGGATGCCCAGGGCGATGTCCTGCTCGAACGCCCGGCCGGATTTCGCGGCGGCCGTCACCAACACCTGCCCGCCGAACGCGCCGTTGCTGCCGTAGGCGCCACCGGCCACCAGCAGCGCCACGATGCTGATCGTGCCGACCGCGTTGCCGATGTACACCAGGATCCAGTTGGCGGCGAGTTCGAGCGTGCGGACCTGGCGGGACGCCCAGGCCATGGAGATGAGGTTGTTGGTGGTGAACAGCTCGCCGCCACCGGTCATGACCAGTGCCAGACCGAGACCGAACACCAGCCCACCGGCGACCCGGGTCAGGCCAGCTCCGGAGCTGTTGCCAGCGACCGCGGCGGTGGCTGCGGCGGTGGCCAGACCGAGCACGGACCCACCGATGACGGCGAGCCAGAAGGTCTGCACGATGCCCCGGTGGGCGTCCTCCACACCGGCGGTCCTCACTCGTTGGGCGACCTCGGTCGGGGTGAAGGCGTCGATCGTCCGAGGATCTCGGCCCGGGACCGGGCTGACCTCCATCGACGCCTCCTCGGTCCAGGTGATCGGTGCGGGGAGGACCCCACGATGCACGGATGTCGCAACGATCAATCCTCGCGGTCGTGGACCGGTCCTGCCAGGGCTCCTGGACCCTCGAGGCCGGGACGACCTACCCCGGTTGCCGTCGGCCTCGCGGCTGGTCGAGGCGTCGGTACCGTCCTGCGAGCAGCGACCCCGCGCGTCCCCAACGAGGAGCCTGCATGCCTCCGAAGCGATCGTTGCTGTTGGTGCCCCTGCTCGGTGCGCTGCTGCTGGCCGCCTGTGATGACGAGGTGGCGCCGCAGGGCGCGAGCGACGAGGCACCGGTTGATGCACCCGAGGAGGAGGACGCCGCCGACGACCCGAACGGCGACGACGGTGCGGAGGACGCCGAGCCCGACCCCGAGGATGCCGACGTCGCCGCGCGGTTCGAGGAGATCGTCGACCAGGTCGCCGAGCTTCGCGGTCTGCCCGTCGACGGTGACATCCCCTTCGAGGTCGTCTCCTCCGAGGAGATCACCGAGATCGCTCTCGCCGACGCGGAGGACGACCTCGAGGAGATCGCCCGCAGCGAGACCGTCGCCAAGGCGCTGCATCAGATCCCCGAGGACACCGATCTGCTGGAGCTCAACGAGGACCTGGTCGAGGCGGGGGTCGCGGGGATGTACGTCCCCGAGGACGACCAGGCCTACGTGGTCTCCGACGGTGACGGGCTCTCGCCCCTCGAGCAGGTCACGGTGGCGCACGAGGTGGTCCACGCCCTGCAGGACCAGTACATCGACCTGGGCATCTTGGACGGGTTCGAGGACGACCCGGACGCGGCCATGGCGTTCAGTTCCGTGATCGAAGGCGACGCGGTCCGGCTCCAGGAGCAGTGGGCGACCGCCCACCTCACCGAGGAGCAGCAGCAACAGCGGCAGGTCGAGGAGCGGCAGGTGGCACAGGAGCAGCAGGACACCCTGCTGTCGCTCCCGCGGGCGCTGCTCGAGAGCTTCGTCGCGCCGTACGTCGCCGGTCCGCAGTTCGTCGGCACGATCACCCAGGACGGCGACCTCGACGCGCTGGATGCGGCGCTGGAGGATCCGCCGACGACGATGGTGGAGATCTACGACCCGTCGCTGTACGTGGACGGGTTCGAGCCCGAACCGGTCGAGGTCGGTGCCGCCCCGGACGGCTACGAGCCGCTGGCCAGCTGGACCTGGGGCGCGTTCGAGGTCGCGCTGCTGCTCGAGCTCGCCGACGGGCACTCATCGACCCCGGAGCTCCCCGGCGCGTGGCGTGGCGGTCAACTCGAGGCGTTCGAGGACGGCGACGACGTCGCGGTGGCGATCGGCTGGACCTTCGCCGACGAGGACGCCGCCGCCCAGGTCTGCGAGGTGGTCCCCGACTGGCACGCCACCGTCGCCGACAGCGAACCGGCCGGTTCGGCCGACGCGTACGAAGGCCCGTCGGACGCGCTGGTCGTCGACTGCGACGGTACGGACGTCTCGTTCGCGGTCGCCCCGGACGTCGAGGTGGCACGCGCCGCCCTCGGCGGCTGACCGTCCGCTCGGCACGCCCTCCTCGGCCCACGTACCGCGGAGCGGGCGCTGCCGCTCACCGGCCCGGCGCGACCACCTCGTCGGCCCGGTCGGCAGCGCCGGTGGCGTCGGCCCTGGGGCCGCCGTCC
>SKJX01000056.1 GCA_007121785.1 Nitriliruptoraceae bacterium | reverse complement strand
GTGGCCTCGCACCATCGAGAAGTCGCTGTCGACCCAGATGTAGGCGCACCGCGAGTACGTCTCACCCTCGAACACCCCGCGGATCACGAAGAACACCTCGAGGTACTGCGCCCGGACCGGGTCGAGCAGCTCCTCGAAGCTGTCGCCGCAGGACTGCCAGTCCGCCCAGACGAGCGCGACGGCGCCGGGGTCCTCCGCGGGCTCCATCGGGTCAGGCAGCAGCTCGATCACCCGGTCGGGGTCGGTGCGGTACTCGATCGTGAGCAGGTTCCCCGAGTAGTGCCAGGGGGGCGGCGGCAGGATCGACGCACGTCCGGTCGGCGTGCGGGGGAACACGAACCCGTGCTGCTGTGCCACCTCGACGTCCCTTCCCGTGGGCGCTCCTCGTGGTCCGACGGCCCGACGCTCGCGTCACGTGACGTGCAGGCATCGATGCGCTCCCTGCCCGCGCCCGCGGCTCGGGCGACCGTTCGGCCCCGAACGATAGTGCACGGCCGCCGCGACGACCACCGGCACGACCATCCGTCCCGCCGTGGCCGTTCCACTACCGTTCGGCTCCGAACGGTGGACTCGGGCCGCGCGCCGGCGACGCGGAACCGCGCCCCGGTGCCGCCGAGCCGCCTGCGCCGACGAGGAGGATCGACGATGGAGACGCGACGCATCCTGCTGGAGGGCGCGGTCACGCCCGTGGTCCGCGACGGGGAGGACCTGATCGCCGGCGACGGCCGCCGCGTGGCCATCACCGACGCGCACCACCTGCCGCCCGTCGAACCGAGCAAGATCCTCTGCGTCCACCTCAACCACCGCTCGCGGGTCGAGGAGTTCCAGACGACCCTGCCGCCGGCGCCGACGTTCTTCCACAAGCCGGTGTCGTCGCTCAACAGCCACGAGGGCCACGTCGTGCGCCCGCAACGGTGCGAGTGGCTCAACTACGAGGGCGAGGTCGCGATCGTCATCGGCGCGGTCACCCGCAACGTCTCCCCCGAGCAGGCGTGGGACCACATCGGCGGCTACACGATCGCCAACGACTACGGGTTGCACGACTTCCGCGACACCGACGCCGGTTCGATGTTGCGGGTCAAGGGCTCCGACACGCTGTGCCCGCTCGGCCCGGGGGTGGTCAGCGCCGACGACTGGGATCCGCGCGACGGCAAACGGCTACGCACCCTGGTCAACGGCGAGGTCAGGCAGGACGGCTCCACCGCGGAGATGCAGTGGGACATGGGCGAACTGGTCGCCGACCTCGCCCGCACGATCACGCTGGTGCCGGGCGACGTGATCCTCTCCGGCACGCCGGCCAACTCACGCCCGGTCGTCCCCGGGGATGTCGTCGAGGTGGAGGTCGAGGGCCTCGGCACGCTGCGCAACACGATCGTGGTCGGCCCGACCGCGATCCGCGAGGACGTCGGTGCCCAGCCGACCGAGTCGGAAGAGGTGCGGTCGACCGCGCTCGGCGGCGACTGGGAGTACCGGGGGATCCGCAAGCCGCAGCGCTGACCGTCGGCAGGCGCGTGCAGGGGGTGCACTTCCGGTCCCGACGTGTGCACGCGGTGGACAACGGACGTGTCATCCCATGGGTATCCGCTACGTTCCAGCGCCGACGACGACCACGGGGGACGTGTGCGGGCGGGGATCCGACGTGCGCTTTGCCGCGCCTTGGCCGCGAGCCTTCTGCTGGCTGCCTGCGCCGGTGATGGCGAACCGATCGACGACGGACCGCTGACCGACGTCACCGGCCAGGTCGCCGACGACGAGGTGGATCGCGACGACGACGATCCGGAGCCGGACGACGCCAACGACCCGGCGTCCGAGGACGGGAGCGACGCGGACGAGGCGAACGAGCGCGAGGATGACGACGCGTCGACCGATCCGTACGCCGTCCCGGATGACCCGGCGGACATCGATGACGACTACGTCGACGCGGTCATGAACGCCATCCTCGCGGCGGAGAGCGAGATCCTCCAGGAGATCCTCAGCCGCGAAGCGGGCGAGCTGCCATCGGAGCAACAGCTCGACCGGCTGAGAGCACTGGTGTCCGGCCCCCAACTGGTCAAGCTCGGTCAGGACTACGCCGACTTCGCTCGCGATGAGGATCGCCGCTCGGCTTTCCTCTCCCCGGAGGAGTTCGGGACGATGGCCTGGGAGAACCGTCGCGTCATGCACGCGGACGCGAGCTGCATCCTCACGATCGGGTTCCTGGACCTCCGAGAGACGGCGGTGGAGCCCTACTCCGACCAGACCCTGTGGGTCGTCGTACTCGACTCAACCGAACCCGCGGGCCTCGACGACCGCGCTGCCGAGGTCAACCCCACGCCTTGGCGCTACCACCAGGACAACATCATGACGGCAGGTGGCGAACCCATCGACGATGGCGAATGGGATGACCTCGACTACGCCGACCGCCTAGATCTGCCCTGCGAGGAGTACGACCAATGAATCCTCGGGGCCACGCAGCACGGTCGCGTGCAGGACGGGCACTTCGAGCTTCGATGGCCGCCCTGCTCCTACTTGTCTTGCCCACGCCGTTACCCGCAGTCGCCGACGACGGCTGGGACGATGCTGACTTAGGCCGTGAAGGCGGCCTGGAGGGCCGCATCTCCCAGGGCCCATCGATCCTGGACGAGGACTCGGCGGCCGCGTCGCAAGCCGCGAGTGGGACCGACACGTCGATCTTCTGGGTCGCGCAACCCATCCTCGCCTCGCACCCGGACGGCGAGAACGAGGGGCTGTGCCGCGGGTGGCAGTGGGTCGCGGCGAGCTCCGAGGAGGAAGCTGCGCAACTGCGCAGCGACGGGCGCCACGACTACAACTCCCTGTGGAGCAGCCTGATCAACCACGAGGTGCCAGACGCCCAGCCGGACGTGGACTGCCCCGTCGATCCGGCAGACGCGGTACCGGCTGCCACGGTGCGAGACACGGTGCGTGCGCTGGTGACCGACCAGCTTCCTCGACCGGAGCTGAGCGTCCCTCCGGGCTACGCGATGACCGGCATGCCCGCCTACCTGGTGACCGGCGACGACCACGACCTGGCCTTCAACACCAACCGGCAGGTCGACATCGAAGGTTTCGCCTTCGACATCGACATCTCGGCGACCGGGGTCTCCACCGTCGACTGGGGTGACGGCACGGAGTCGGTCACCTACACCGAACCCGGCCGCCCCTACCCCGACGGCGAGGTCCGGCACACCTACCGCGACCGCGGCGACGTCGACATCTCCATCACCGACGAGTGGGAGGTCGTCTTCACCGCGACCACCGGCACCGGGACCACGCTCACCGACACCATCACCGCGACGCTGGCCACCACCACCCTGCCCGATGTCGAGGTGCAGGAGTACCGCGCCGTCCGCGTCACCCCCGACGGTTAGCGACCGCCGTCACGCGGACCAGGCGAGCGTCACTCCACCGACCCCTCCAGGATCTGCAGGGTCTGCAGGTCGGCGTGGAACTCCAGCGCGTAGCGGCCACCCTCACGGCCGATGCCGGAGATCCCCATCCCCCCGAACGGCGCGGTGAGGTCGCGCACCAGGAAGGTGTTCACCCACACCGTCCCGGCCCGCACACCCCGTCCGACCCGCTCGGCCCGCTCCCGCGACCCGGTGTAGACGATCCCCGACAGCCCGTAGTCGGTCGCGTTCGCGAGTTCGACCGCCTCGTCCTCCGAGCCGAAGGTCTGCAGCGTCAGTACCGGACCGAAGATCTCGTGCTGCACCACCTCATGATCGTTGGACGCCGGCTCGATCAACGTCGGCTCGAACCACAGCCCCTCACGTGCGCCGTCCACCTCCGCTCGACGCCCGCCGCGGACCACCCGGTCCCCCGCTGCGCGTGCGCGGTCGACGAACCCCTCCACGCGCTCGAGGTGGGTCGGATGGATCAACGGGGAGATGGTCGTCGCGTCCTCGCGCGGGTCACCCAGCACCTGCTCGTCGGCGTAGCGGTGGAAGGCCTCGAGGAACTCGTCGACCACCGACGCCTGCACCAGCAGCCGGGTTCCGGCCAGGCACACCTGTCCGGCGTCGTCGTACTGGCCCGCCGCCTTCTTCGCGGCCGCGTCGATGTCGGCGTCCTCGAACACCACGAACGGGCCCTTGCCGCCCAACTCGGCGGTGAACGGCACCAGGTTGCGGGCTGCGGCCACCCCGATGTGGCGTGCCGCCTCCGGCGACCCGGTGAACGAGATCCGGCGCACGCGGGGGTCCGACACCAGTTCCGCGCCCACCTCCTCACCGATGCCTTGCACGACGTTGAGGACACCGGCGGGAAGCTCCACCTCGTCGGCCAGATCGGCCAGCAACGATGCCGACAGCGGCGACCACTCGGCCGGCTTGAGGATCACCGGGTTGCCGGCCGCCAGCGCCGGCGCCAGCTTCCAGGTCGCCAGCATCCACGGCGCGTTCCACGGGGTGATGATCACGGCGGGTCCAGCCGGCTGGCGGATCACCCGGTTGGCGGTGCCCTTGGAGGACCAGACCGGCTCCTCGTGCTCGGCGGCCAGGTCCGCGTAGTTGCGCAGGTTCGCGGCGCCCCGGGCGATGACCCGCGCCCGCAGCGACCGCTCCAACATGCCCATGTCGGCGCACTCGACCGCTGCGATCTGCTCCACGCGGCCGTCGATCGCATCGGCCAGCCGGTGCAGGTGGGTCGCGCGCTCCGCCGCGGTCAACGCGCCCCAGGCTGATGCCGCCCCCTCCGCGGCTGCCACAGCCGCGGCCGCGGTCTCGCGGTCACCGCGGGCGATGTCCGCCAGCTTCCATGACCAGTCGATCGGGGACCGGTCCTCGAAGGTGGCATCGGAGCCGACGCGGCCTCCACCGATGTAGTGCTCGCACGACACGCTCGTGCCGGCGACCTCGACGCGTCGCTGCTCGCTCACCGGTCGCTCCTCATCATCAGTGGAACGGCAGGTACTCGTTCAGTTCCCAATCGGTCACATGGCTCGTGAAGCGCTCCCACTCGGCCCGCTTGATCACGACGAAGTGATCGACCAGTGGCCGGCCGACCGCGTCGATCAGCTCGTCGTCGGCCTCGAGCGCGTCCAGCGCGAGCCGCAGCGAATCGGGCGTGTGCCGCTCCTCGTCCGCACCGAACAGGCAGTCCTGGGTCTCCGCCGGCTGCAGGTCGAGTTCCTTCTGCACCCCGAGCCGCGCGGCCTGCAACACGGTCGCGGTGGCCGTGTAGATGTTCGCCGCACCGTCAGCCATGCGATGCTCCAACCGCAACCCGGGTCCGCGCTCCGGGCTGACCCGAACGGTCACCCCACGGTGGTCGTGCGCCCAGTTCGCCCAGTAGCCGGTGAGCGTGCCCGGTCCGAGCCGCTTGTAGGCGTTGACCGTCGGCGCGAGCAGGGCAGCCATGCCCTCGTGGTGCTCGAGCATCCCGGCGATCGACTGCCGCGCAGCCGCCGACAACCCGTCGTCGGAGGACGGATCGTTGAGCACGTTGTTGCCTTCAGCGTCCGCCAGGCTGACGTTGATGTGCAGCCCGGACCCGCCACGGTCGCCCAGCGGCTTGCCGAGGAACGTCAACAGCAGCCCGTGACGGTGGGCGATCTCGCGAGCCATGACCTTGAACAGGAAGGCGTCATCGACCGCCTGCAACGCGTCGTCGTAGTGCAAGGTCAGCTCGAACTGCGGGATGTCGTACTCGGAGTTGATCGATTCGACCGGCAGGCCGGCATCCTCCGCCTCGCGCATGATCTCGTCGAGCACCCCGACCGGGTCGACCGCCGTGCCGGTGCCGTAGACGTAGCCGCCCGGCGTCTCCCACGGCACCCACGAGCTGCCGTCCTCGCTGCGTTGGAGGATGAACGCCTCCAGTTCGATGCCGACCTTCGCGGTGTAGCCCATCGCCTCCCAGTCGGCCACGGCGCGGCGCAGCGCGTGCCGCGACGACATCGCGACCGGCTCGTCCTGATGCGAGATGTCGGCGACGACCACCCCGGTGTTGGGCTCCCACCCGTTGCGAACCTGCTCCATCGGGAAGGTCGCATGCAGGTCCGGCAGTCCCTCGAGCATCTTGGTGCCCGGTGCCGGGACCATCTCCCGGTCGTAGCCGAGCGAGAACAGCGACAGGCAGTGGTAGGCGCCGCGGTCGGCGAACCGGATCGGCAGGTACTTCCCGCGGGCCAACCCGAGGTGGTCCGGCCACAACACTCGGATGCGGTCGTAGTCGACCATGGTGCGCTCTCCTCCCGACCGTCGAGGTGGTACCTCGACAGCTTGGCGTGGATCGAGGACGCCGTCGCGTCTTCCAGCTCAGCGGCGTCCGGGAACGGACACGTCAGCCCGGTGCGACCTCCACCGGTAGGTGCTTGATACCGCTGATGAAGTTCGACCGCAGCCGATCGATGGGACCGGCGACCCGCAGGTCGGACAGGTCCGGCAGCAGCTCCTGCAACGTGACCTTGAGCTCCTGCCGCGCCAGCCACTCCCCCAGGCACCGGTGCGGACCACCCCGTCCGAACGCCAGATGCTCGTTGGGCTCACGGGTGATGTCGAACCGGAACGGGTCGGGGAACTGCCGCTCGTCGAAATCGCCGGAGATCCACCACAGCAGGACCTTGTCGCCCTCGCGGATCGTCCGACCGTGCAGTTCGACGTCGCGGGTGGCGGTCCGGCGAAAGTGCATCGTCACGGAGGTCCACCGCAGCATCTCCTCCACCGCGGAGTCGAGCAGGTCCTCACGCTGTTGCAGCATCGCCAGCTGTTCGGGGTGGTCGAGCAGCGCCAGCAGGCCGCCGGCCATGGTGTAGCGGGTGGTGTCGTTGCCGGCGGCGACCAGCAACGCGAAGAAGTTCTTGAACTCCAGGTCGCTGAGCGGCTCGCCGTCCATCGTCGGCGCCAGCAGCTTGGTGACGACGTCGTCCTGCGGGTTCGCCCGACGGTCGTCAGCGAGCTGTTGCGCGTACTCGAACAGCTCCATCCCGGCAGGGCTGCGGAACGGCATCAGCCGGTACTCGCTGGTGTCGGTGGTGTCGACCACGTGCTCGGTGAACTCCGGGTCGGTGTTGCCGATCATCGCGTCGCCCCGGTCGACCAGCCACTCGTAATCCGCCTCCGGCGCGCCGAGGAGCCGGCCCAGCATCCGCATCGGCAGCTGCCGGGCGACGTCGGTGACCAGGTCGAAGCGGCCCTTGGGCCACGCTTCGTCGATCACCGCCCGGGCGAGGATGCGGATCGCGTCCTCGTAGGAGGCGACCGTGCGGCGGGTGAACCCGCCCTGCACCAGCCGCCGCAACCGGGTGTGCTCGGGCGGGTCCATCTCCATCATGGTCTTGCGGGCCTCGAGCTCCTCCTCGTCCATATCCTCGAGACGGATGCCCTGGCGGGTCGTGAAGCTCTTGAAGTCGCGGTTGCAGGCGAGCACGTCCGCGTACCGCGTGATCGACCAGAAGCCGGTGCCGTCCGGCTCGTCGATCCAGGCCACCGGTTCCTCGTCGCGGTAGCGCTGGAACGTCGCGTGCGGCACCCCCGCCCGGTAGACGTCCGGATCGGTGATGTCCAACCAGCGGTCGCCGACCACACCCGGGGTCGATGGCGTCGCGGCCTCGGCGCTCTCCACGTCCGTCGCGGTCATGCGCGGTGCTCCTCCCAGCGTCCCTACGGCTCTCGTCGTCCCCACGGCTCTCGTCCCGGCCGCAACCTACCAGCACCGTTCGGGTCCGAACAGTTCACCTGACCCGACGTTACGCTGCCCCACGTCACCGCCCGACGAGACCCCGCGTCACCCGGCCTCACCACCCCACACGACCCCCGACAGCACCTCGACGTCCACCCGCGACCACCTCGGAGACCACCGTGCGTGCGCTGTTCCTCGCCCACGATCCCGGGTCACGTCCCGGGATGGTCGGGGATGCGCTGGCTCGACGCGGCTTCGACGTCGAGGTGCTGGCGATGGCCCGGGCGATCGATGACGGCGCGTGGAACGGACGCTTCCCGCCGGTGGACGCGGCCGACCTGCTCGTGCCGCTGGGCGCCATCTTCTCGCTCAACGACCGGTCCCAGGTCGGCGGGTGGATCGACGCGGAACTCAAGCTGCTGCGCGACGCCGACCGGCAGGGCGTACCGGTGCTGGGCATCTGCTTCGGCGGGCAGGCCCTGGCTGCCGCCCACGCCGGCGAGGTGGTGCCGGCCGAGACCGCCCAGATCGGCTGGTCGACCGTCGAGACCGATGCGCCGTCGTTGGTCCCGTCCGGACCGTGGATGCAGTGGCACACCGACCGGTTCGTCGTGCCGCCAGCGGCCACCGAACTGGCTCGCGACGCGTCGTGCTCGCAGGCGTTCGTGCTGCGCCGCAACCTCGGCGTCCAGTTCCACCCGGAGGTCGACGAGGCCGGGATCGCCCACTGGCTGGAGCTCGCCGGGCCGGACGGCGAGGCTGCGGCTCACGCCGCCGGGACCTCAGCCGAGCAGCTCCTGGCCGACGCCCGCGCCAACGCGGAACAGGCCAGCCGCGGCGTGGAGACCCTCGTCGACGCCTTCCTCACCGAGGTCGCCGGGCTGGCCTGACCTCCGCGCGCGGTCCAGCGCTCATCCTTCCCCGAGCACGCGCGGCAACTCGTCCAGGACGATCTCGACCTCCAGCGGCTCCTCGACGCCGAGTTCGAGCATCACCTCATCCACGTCGACGGGCACCTCGAACACCAGCACCAGCTCCGCGGTGTTGCCCGGCAGCAGCATCCGGTCGACCGACAGCTGCGCCGACATCGGTGCCGTCGCGACCCCGTCGACGATCAGCTGGAACGCAGCGTCGTCGGGCGCCAAGCCGTCATGGTCGTCGTGCATCCCATCACCGCCGAGGTTGTCGACCTCGAGGCCGACGTGCAGGTAGCGGTGTCCGGCCGTCGCGCGACGAGCGACCTGCCAGCTGGCTTCCAGCTCGGGAGCCAGGTCGACACCGACCGTTACCTCGGTCACGGCAACGTCCAGCTCGATGGTGTTGGTCGGTCCGACGAAGGCGGGGTGGACGATCCGACCGTTCCCCTCGACGGTGACGTCGATCGGGTAGCCCGACTCGACGACGTCTCCTTCCGGGAGCTCGATCAGGCTGGGGACCTCCTCGACGTCGCCCAACTGCAGGTGCATCCCGGTCAGGTCGTCGTCGGCCAGCTCGAACACGACCTCCACCTCTTCGGCGGCCCCGGCGGCCACGCTGACCGACGGGTAGTTGTGCGGCGACCGCGCCAGCTCATCGGCCTCCAACAGCCGGAAGCTGTCGCTGCTGAGGTGTACCGAATCGGCCTCCTGGTTGACGACCGTGACCGGGACGTACAGGTACGCGCCGTCCAACTCGCCACGTTGACGGGCCTGGTCGATCATGGACGCGAAGTCCTCGGCGTCCATCACGTCGGCCATCTCCGCCGTGCCAGGGTCGAGCTCGGAGATGCGCAGGTCGGTGAAGCGGTACTCGACGTCGGCGTGGACGACGGACACCTCGAAGGGCAGTTCGATGTCATCGGCCAGGTCGACGGTCGCCGGCTCGGCGTCCTCGACCGGCTCCTCGGCCGGTTCCTCGACCTCGGCCAACCCCTCGTCGGGTTCCGGGTCGTCGCCGCAAGCAGCGAGCCCGAGCACGAGCGCGACGGTGACCACCCCAGCGATCGGGGAACGGATGGTGTGGGTGACGCTCCTCCGGCTTGCCATGACCAGACCTCCCAGCCGCGAGCCGCACGTGCCCTGCCGTGGCGCGGTGGCGCGGAGGGCGTCGACCGCTCCCCTCTCAGTGTCAGGCCGAACGGCCGACGCAGCCAGGGCGGCCCGGCCGTCGTGGGAGGTGACGTGTGGCTCTGGCGGTCGGCCGTGCTGCGACGGCACCTGTTCATCAGCACGACGCGAACGGTCAGCCGCCGGCGATGACCGCCTCCGCCTCGATCTCCACCATCCAGCGGGGGTCGACCAGCCCGGCGACCACGACCATCGTGGCGGCGGGGCGGACGTGGCCGACCGCCCGGGCGTGGGCGTGACCGACGGGTTCAGCCAGGCTGGCGTCGGTGAGGTACATGCGGGTGCGGACGACGTCGTCGAGGCTCGCACCGACCTGCTCCAGGGCCGTCGCGATGATCTCGAAGCAGCGGTCGGCCTGGGTCTGCGCATCCGGATCGCAGCCACCGTCCGGCCATACCGGGCCGGTCCCGGCGACCCGCACCGTGGCGCCGTCACGTACCGCTCGGCTGAACCCGTACTCGTCCTCGTACGGTGACCCGGACCTCACCTGTCGCATGTCGCGGCCTCCTCGTCCTCCGCGCGACCCGGGACCAGACTGCCACAGCCTGGTCGCCCCCCATCAGGCAAGGCGGGCCTCCGAGGCGTGTGGTGGCGCCGGTGCGACGGCGACGTCACCACCGACCTTGGCGGTGTAGAGGGCCTCGTCGGCCCGCTCGATCAGCATGCCTGGCGGCTCGTGCCCGTCCCACCGTGCCAACCCGGCCGAACATGACACGCCCTCGGGGGTGCCGGCGACCATGCGCCGCACGATGCGCTGCGCCTCGTCGAGGTCGCAGCCGGTCAGCACGACCAGGAACTCGTCGCCGCCGGTCCGGCACAAGGTGTCGATGCCGCGGACCAGGTCCTGCCATCGTGCGGCCGCCTCGACCAGCACCCGGTCCCCGGCAGCGTGGCCACGCTCGTCGTTGAAGTCCTTGAAGCCGTCCAGGTCGAGCACCGCGACGCAGATCGGCGTCCCAGAGCGTCGGGACCGCGCGATCGCCGACTCCAACGCCCGGTCGACCTCACGTCGGTTGCCCAGACCGGTGAGCGAGTCGGTATCGGCCAGCTGCCGTTGTTGCGTCGCCAGCGACCCGACGATCAGGCCGGCGGCGAGCTGGGTCACCAGGGTCAGGGCGAGCTGCGGCGCGATCGACCCGATGTCGCCGAGCCAGAACAGGGCTCCCGCATGCGCCACGGCGGTCAGGGCCAGGTGCGCTACCCCCACCGCACGCGGGAAGAACATCGCGCTGTGCAGGATGACCCAGACGTAGAGCATCGCGTACATCGCGGTGGGGCTGCCGCCACCGGCGAAGACCTGACAGGCTGCGATGAGCAGCGTGCCCGACGCCATCACGCCGTGGATGGCCGCGGCGCTGAAGCGCTCGGCGAAGGCGTACAGCGCCCCAGCACCGAACACGGCCAGGATCACCGTGCCGGTGATCCCGACGGCGTCGACATCGTCCCAGCCGGGCAGGAGCAGCACGGTCGTGGAGAGGACCGCCCCGGCGAGGTAGAAGCCGGCGAGCGCCCGGGCGCGAGCACGCCGGTCGGTGCGGGACTCCCCCGGCCCTCCACCTCGCATCGACGAACTCCCAGGTCACCACGTCCGGTGGGAACGACCACCTCCTCGGACCATCGGCCCAAGGTCGGAGGACTGTAGCCCTGCGACGGCCAGCCGACACCCGATGCGTCGCCCGAAGCGAGAGGTGACGACCTGCCGAGCGCGTGATCGCGGGGTCGTGGCCAGCAACGCCGCTGCACGACCGCCGGCACCCACCTGACCGCGGTGCCGGCTGCGAGCCGGGCTGACGCACCGGGGCCGTCCACCGTGATCCGCACCTGCGAGCCTTCCCGGAAGGCGTGAGCGAACGGGAACAGCTCGATCCGCACGGGCGTCAGCTCACCGTCAGGCACGGGCTCACGGTCACCTGCCTCGTGGGTGTGCCGGGGCCGCAGGTCGGTCGATGCGTCCTCGTCGAGGGTACGATGGCTGGCACGCAGCCACCCGCTCTGGACGAGCATCTCCGTGTCGTCAGGCCGGATCTCGGTCAGGGTCACCTCGAGATCGACGTCGTCCTGGTTGGCAGCGACCCACAGGTCGACGGAGCCGGACCCGGCCATGACCGTGTCCGCCGCCAGCGGCGGCGAGGTGAAGGTCGCCCGGTCCTGGAGCGGCGGTCGCCACTCATCTTGTCCGGGCATCATCCAGCCCCGTTCGACCTCACCGATCGCCGGCGGGTCGTAGGTGAAGGTGGTCGCATCCGCCTCGTCGGCGGGGGCGTCCTCGAGCGTGCTCTCGCCCAGGTACCACCGATGGCCGTCACCGGCCGCTTCGAACGACGGCAGGGTGAACGAGGTGTTGGCCTGCGCGTCCTGGTCGAGTTCGAGCAGGATCTCGACCGGGTCCTGCGCTTCGTAGTCCGCGATCGTCTGCGCGTCGGTGTCACCGAGGTAGGTGTCGAGGAACTCGACGACCTCCTCGAACACCTCACCTTCGGAGTAGGCGTCGTGATCACCGTTGAAGCCCAGCATCCGGGCCGGCGTGTCGTCGTCGAAGCGTTCGAGCAGCTTGGCGGGCCCGCCGCCGGTCTGCTCGTCCTGCCAGGCGTTGACGATCAGGGTCGGCACCTCGATGTCACCGACCAGACGCTCGGGTGCGCGGCTTCGCCAGTAGTCGGCCTCGACGGGGTTGCCGAAGACCCCCTGCTCCATCGAGACGTTCTGACCCCGAAGGGCCTGGTTCGCCTCGCAGATCGGGTCGTCGGCGGCGCGTTCGTTGACCTGCGGGTAGGAGCTCGGGAACGCCGACCGCTCGTCCTGGTCAGCGGCGAACGCGCCTGCGAAGGCGAAGTTGAGCACACCGCCGGGGTAGGCGACGTCGTGGTGGAACTCGCCGATGACGTGGCCCGGCGCGATGGCCTCGAGCGACGGCGGTCGGGTCGACGCGACGAACAGCTGGCTGATCCCGGGGTAGGACTTGCCGATCAAGCCGACACCGTCGGCCCCGTCCTGGGCCGCGAGGGCCTCCACGAAGTCGTAGCCGTCGAGCCACTGCAGCTGCTCGACGTAGTCGAAGACCCCGCCCGAGCAAGCCGAGCCGCGCATGTTCACCCCGACGGCCGCATAGCCGAGGTCGGGGAAGACGCTCCCCACGCCGTCGAAGAAGTCGATCGACGGCCGGTACGCGGAGTAGTCGACCACGACCGGGTACGGACCCGGCCCGTGGACCTCCGGGTCGGGCAGCTCGACCTGGTAGGCAAGCAGGGTCCCGTCCCGGGTCGTGAGGTAGCCCTCGTCGGGGCTGAGGTCCTGGGCGTCGTAGAAGCGCTGGTTGGGATGCTCATCGGGTCCGAGCACCCGCACCGGGTAGGTCGACCGCGGTGCGTCCTCGACCGAGACGGTGTAGCCGTTCCCGGCAGGCACGTCGCGCAGCACGAGCCCGCCCCGCGAGTCGGTAGTCGCGGAAGCGCGGTACCCCCGGCGGCCCCGCGCTGGGCGTCCGCAGCCGGAGCCAGGGCCGGCAGCGCGACCGTAACGAGCGTTGCGGCGGACCCGGACCCAGCAGGTCGTAGGACGACAGATCGCGTCGGATGACGCATGTGGTCTCCCCTCCACATCGGTGCGCGAGTGACTCCGGCCCATCCCCATCGAGTCCCGATCGACTCCAGCCTGCCCGTGCTCGCCGACCTCGCCGCGGCACCCCTCGCGGCCCTGCTCGATGACCCCGACCGGCCACCTCCCGACCACCAGCCGACGAGGCAACGACCCTCCACCCCGCGACGCGGTCCCAGCGCTTGGAAGGTGGGAGCGGTCAGGCCGGGGATGGTGGAAACGATGGCCGCACTCGCTGCCGCACCTACCGCAGGCTGAGCGCCGCCAGCGCCGCGTTGACGATCGAACCGGGCAGCAGGTCGTGCAGTTCGTACAGCTCGTGGATCGTCCCCGACTGACCGAACTCGTCGACGCCCAGGGGCACGGCCGGAACGCCCAACGCGGACCCGATCCAGCTGAGCGCGTGCGACGACGCGTCGTGGACGGTGACCACCGGTGCCCGGTCCGGGAAGCACGCCCGCAGCGCCCCGGGGATCGACGGCGAGGTGGCGGTGCGGACCCCCTGGCGTAGCGTCCGCTGCCACGCGTCGTAGAGCCGGCCCGGTGAGGTGAGGTCGACCACGTGCGCAGCGACGCCTTCGGCCGCCAGTTCCTGCGCGGCCTGCAACACCTCCGGCATGACCGCGCCGCAGGCAGCCAGGTTGACCACCGGTGCGTCCTCGGCGGCAGCCAGTTCGGACGCGTCGTGGAGCCGATAGCCGCCAGCCAGCACCTGCCGGCGCAGCACCGCATCACCCAGTCGCTGCCGCGCCGCTTCGAACGGCGCCTGGTCCAGCGGCCGGGTGCTCAGCCGCAGGTAGAACCCGCCGCCTTCGGTCGGTGCGGCGGTGGTGGTCTCCGGGGTGCCGGCGGCGATGTGGCCGAGCGCGTCGCACAGCAGCCAGTCCAGCGCCGCCGCGTAGGTCGGCTCGATGAAGGTGACCTGCGGCAGCTCCATGCCGATCGAGGCGGTGATCGACGACTGGTGCGCGCCGCCTTCCGGCGCCAGCGTCACCCCGGACGGGGTGCCGGCGACCACGAACCGTGCGCCGTTGTAGGCCGAGTGGATGAAGGCATCCAACCCTCGCGCCACGAACGGGTCGTACAGCGTGCCGACCGGCAGCAGCGGCTGGGCGGAGAGGTCCCACGACAGCCCGAGCTGGCCGAGCAGCAGGAACAGGTTCATCTCGCTGATACCGAGCTCGAGGTGCTGGCCGTCCGGCCCTTCGCGCCAGCTCAGCAGCGGGTCCTCGTCCCAGGCCCGCTGCTCGGTCGGGGAGAACACCCCGACCCGGTTGATGAACCCGGCCAGGTTCGTGGAGGTGGCCACGTCCGGCGCGGTGGTGACCAGGTACGGCGCGACGGCCTCGTCCCGAGAGAGGTTGACCATGACCCGTCCGAGCGCCTCCTGCGAGGACATCGCCCGGCTCGTGCCCACCCCCGAGGAGGCCGGCACGGTGATCCCCAACGCGTCGACCGGGTCGGGACGGCGCAGCAGCTCCGCGCGCTTGGCGGCGAGGATCCCGGCGTCGGAGGCCGGGTCCAACCGGTCCCACTCGTCCTCCTCGGTGAGCCCCATCTGCTCACGCAGCTCCTCGATCTGCTCACCGGTGAGCATCGACGCGTGGTTGCGCGGGAACCCGGCGATCGGCAGACCCCAACCCTTGATCGTGTAGGCGAACAGCACGCTCGGCCGGTCGTCCGCCTCGTCGCACGCGGCCAGCGCGTCGAGCACGACGTCCAGGTCGTGCCCGCCGAGGTCGGTGACCAGCGGCCGCAGCTCCGCGTCGCTGACCCCTTCGATCAACCCCGCCACCTCGTCGGGTGCCCCGTCCAGGAACCGCTTGCGGAGCTCGTCCTGTGGGACGGCGAACAGCGACTGGTAGTGCGGGTTGGGCATCGCGTCGATCCACTGGCGCAGCGCCTCGCCACCCGGTTCAGCGAACGCCGCCTGGAGCTTGCGGCCGTACTTGGCCTCCACGACGTGCCAGCCGGACGCCTCGAACTGCTGGGTCCACTGCTTGATGCGCACGCCGGGGATGACCCGGTCCAGCGACTGCCGGTTGAAGTCGACGATCCAGGTCGCGTCGCCGAGCCCCTCGGTGACCGGGTCGGCGATCGCCTCCCAGACGTTGCCCTCGTCGAGCTCCGCGTCGCCCATCAGCGCGATGAACCGGGAGCGTTCCCGCTCACCGAAGTGGGCGTCGACGTAGCGGCGGGTCGCAGCGGCGAACAGCGGCGCTGCTGCGCCGAGCCCGACCGAACCGGTGGAGAAGTCCACGCCGTCGGGGTCCTTGGTGCGTGACGGGTAGGACTGCAGCCCACCGAGCGCACGCAGCTGCGTGAGGTAGCTGCGGTCGAGGTTGCCCAGCAGGTACTGGATCGCGTGGAACGCCGGCGAGGCGTGCGGCTTGACGCTGACCCGATCACCGGTGTTCAGGTGCGAGAACCACAACGCGGTCATGAGCGTGACCAGCGACGCGCTGGAGGCCTGGTGGCCCCCGACCTTGATCTCGCCCGCCTCGCGCTCGCGGTTGGCGGCGTCGACAATGCGGGTCGCCAGCCAGAGCACGCGTCGCTGCACCTGATCGAGGACGGCCTGGTCGGAGGTGACTGAGGCATCGCTCACGGGCGCTCCTACCGCTCGGCGTCACGGACCGGGCCCGTCGAGGGGGCCCGCGCGAGGCTAGTCCGAGCCGGCAGGTCGGGGGTCAGTGCCCGTCGTGTGTCCCCGCGGCCTCCGCAGCGACACGGATCAGCTCCAGCGCCGTGTCGATGGTCGTCGAGGTGGTGCGGTGCGACAGGATCGCGAGCCGGACCGCGACGCGTCCGCCGATGACCGTGGACGACAGACGGACGCGCCCGTCGGCGTTGATCGTCCGCACCGCAGCATCCTGCGCCGCGTCGCCGCCGGGGACGCGGAAGACCAGGATCGACAGGTCGGGCTCGCCCACCACCTCGACGCGCTCGTCGGCGTCGAGCTCGCGCCAGGCGTGTTCAGCCAGGTCGAGGGTGGTGTCCAGGGCGCGTTCGAACGAGGCGACCCCGTGCAGTTGTAGCGGGAGCCACAGCCGCAGGCCCCGCCACTCGCGGGTCAGCTCCGGGGTGATGGAGCTGAAGTCGGGGAGGGTGTCGAGGTCCTCGCTGTGGTCGCGCAGGTAGTCGCCGGACTCCGCGAAGGCGTGGGCGAGGTCGTCGCGTTCGCGGACCAGCAGCGCGCCGGTGCCGAACGGCAGGTACAGCGACTTGTGCGGATCCAGGGTGATCGAGTCGGCGCGTTCGATGCCGCGCAGCCGCTGCCGGCCACGGTCGGTGAGCTGGAAGAACCCGCCGTAGGCGGCGTCGACGTGGAACCACACGTCCAGCTCATCGGCCAGATCGGCCAGGTGGGTGAGCGGGTCGATCGCGCCGGCGTTGGTGGTCCCAGCGGCGCCGACGATCGCGGTGGGGCGGTAGCCGTCGGCCAGGTCCTGCTTGACCTGGACCCGCACGCACTCCGGGTCGAGCCGCGCGCCGTCCGACGAGCCACACACGCGGATCTGCGGTCCGGGGATGCCGGCGATGCGGGCGGCCTTGCGGACCGAGGCGTGAGCGTGCTCACCGACGTAGATCGTGGCCAGGTCGGCGCGGCCGTCGGCGTGCTTCTCGCGGGCGGTGACCAGCGCGGTGAGGTTGGCGTTGGAGCCGCCGGACAGCAGCAGCCCCTGGGAGCGTTCGGGCAGTTCGAACAGCTCGGTGAGCCAGCGCAGCACGCCCTGTTCGAGCGCGACCGCGGCCGGCGTGAACCCGGACATGCCGGTGTAGCGGTTGGCGACGCTGGCCAGCAGGTCGCCGAGCGCGG
>SKJX01000038.1 GCA_007121785.1 Nitriliruptoraceae bacterium | reverse complement strand
CGCTCGCCGTAGATGAACCGGCGCATCTTGGGGTTCCAGCGGCGGGTCTGATGCCCGAAATGGACGCCAGCTTCGAGCAGCTGGCGCATGGTGACGACGGCCACGATGTGCTCCTGGTCTGGTTCGGTTGGGCCTCCGCCCACGTCATCCGGACCGAGCCGGTAGGTCACGCGCGTTCGCGTGGCGAGCAGCTCGGGTGCGACCCACCTCGTCGGGGACGAGGCACCGGGGTCACCCGTCAGTGGGCGTGTGTGATGGGAGTGGGCACCGCCCTGGCGACCGTCAACGTCGACCGGTCGCGGCGGGGCCCAGAACGTACGAGAGGTCCGACCGACAGGTCGGACCGTCACCAAGGGTAACCCGGTGGTCGGTGCCAGGTCCACCCGGTGCGCGGGCAGGCCGGGTCGGATCACCGCGAGGCTGGCTCGTGGGGCGGCCCCCACAACGAGAGCAGCTCCGCGGAGATCCGCCCGAGCCGACCCAGTTGGAGCCCACCGAACGTGCTGGCATGCCCCGGGCTGTCGACGACCTCCTCACCGGCCAGGAACCGCCAGGTGACCTCGTTGGCCGCTTCGGTGCGGGTGACACGCTGGTGGCCACCGGGCAGGACCCGATGTTCGACGACCACATCGAGGTCGGCGTCGGGAACGGGCACGTCGCCGGACGGGGCGTCCGGTACGAACGGCGGCGGTTCCACTCCAGGGTCACCGGCGCGCGGCAGGCGACTGCGGTCGGTGACGACGACCGGGTCGATCGACCCGCCGATCGTCAGGATCCGGGTGCCGGTGGCCAGGGGCCCTGCGGTGCCGTCGTCGAGCGCGCGCTGCCACACCCGTGCCAGTTCCTCGAGTTCGGCCGATCCGACGGCCAGTTCCTCGATCGCGGGGGCATCGACGGGCAGCTGATCCGCCCCGACCCCGAGACCGTCCTGAAGCAGCTCGACCACCGGACCGACCAGGCTGCTCTCGAGCAGCGGCTCGCTCGCGGCCGCGAGGTCCGACCCTCGGAGGGGCGAACCCATCGTCACGATGTGTCCGATCGGCGGCAGGGTCGGGTCGTAGGGGTCGTGGTGTTCCAGCAGGTACCGCCAGATGACCACACCGCCCATGGAGTGGCCGATGAGGTCGACGGCGCGGCCGGGCTCCCGTGCCGCCTGCGCCCGCAACTGCTCGGCCAGCCGCTCCGCGGCCGGCCCGCTGCCCTCCCAGGTGTCGGATGGCCCGTACGGCCGCTGGTCCCGTCGTGGATCGCTCGGGTCGAGCGATCCGTCCGGCGCCTCCTCCCGGCCGGCGTACGAGAAGGCCGTGACGCTGGACGGGTCGTAGCCCAGGTGGTCGGGGTCGAGCACGGACCCGTGCGAGGAGCTGCTCAGCCCTTGCAGCACGACCAGATGGTTCGGGTTGGGCGGTACAGCGAAGCCCGGGCGGTCGGCGGTCCGGCTGCCGTGGACCAGCCATCCATCGGCACGCCCCCCGGGCCAGGCGTCGTACGGGGTGACCGCGTGGTCGGTGCCTTCCCACCGTCCGGCGCCGACCAGCGACGGCCGCGGCGGTGCCCCGCCCAGCAGCGTCAACGGATCGAGGTAGCGGCCGTACCGGCGTGCTCCCCAGTGCAACCCCCGGTCCTGCCCGCCGTGGCCGTGGCCGCCGGCCGCGAGCTCGCCCAACGGCTGGCCGCCGGCGACCTGCTCGCCCGAACGGATCCGGAGCCGCTCCAGCGGGCCGTAGCTGGTCAGGACGCCGTCAGCGTGCTGGACCGAGACCCACCGCGTCCCGGCGACGGTGCCGGCGAAGGTGACCTGCCCCGCGCCGGCAGCGTGGACCTCCTCGCCCGGGGAGGCGTCGAGGTCGACGCCGCGATGACCGGCGCCGAAGTCGGAGCCCGGCGGGTCGAACCCGCGCACCACCTCACCGGCCACCGGGGCGCGGTAGGCCACCGGTCCGGCCGCACGACCCGGCCGTTCGCCGAGGACGGACGGATCACCGGGGTCCGGAGCCGCGGAGGGGCCCGCGGTGGCCGGGCCGACCGGGGCCAGACCGACGGCGAGCGCGACCGACGCTGCCGCCACCAGGACGGCCAGTTGACGGGGGACCGCGAGCACGTTGGGTCCTCCCCGCCCCCGGGGTGACGACGTGCGTCGAGCCTACGAGGGTGCCGGAGCCACCCGGCCGCGCGATCGCACGCCCCTGTGGACCCACCGCAGGCGGCGCCCAGAGCCCCGGTTCCCGGCCGCAGGTGTGACGCGGCCACTCAGTTGAGCTTGTCGCTCAGCTTCGCTCGCAGGCTCATGACGGCCTTGGTGTGGATCTGGCAGACACGCGACTCGGTGACCTCGAGCACGTCACCGATCTGCGACAGGGTCATGCCCTCGTAGTAGTACAGGCCGAGCACCGTCTGCTCGCGATCGGTGAGCCGACCGAGGGTGTCGCGCAGCAGTTGCTTGGTCTCCACGGCGTCGTAGGAGTCCTCGGGTTGCTCGGCGGCGAGATCCTGGAGCGTGTCCACGAGCGCGATGCGGTCACCCTCGCCGACGTCGAGGACCTCGTCGAGGGCCGCCATCGACGTCATCGACACGCGCATCAAGGTGTCGTGGAGCTCGTCCACGGTCCAACCGAGCTCGGCCGCGAGCTCCTCGTCGCTGGGCGTCCGGTGCAGCTCGGACTCGAGCCGGTACAGGGTGCTCTCGACCTGCCGTGCCCGCGACCGGACCGAACGCGGCACCCAGTCCACCGACCGGAGCTCGTCGATGATCGCCCCGCGGATGCGCGTGACCGCGTAGGTCTCGAACTTGAAACCCTTGGCGGGATCGAACTTCTCGATGGCGTCCATCAGACCGAAGATGCCGTACGAGACCAGGTCGGCATGCTCGACGCTGGTCGGCATGCCGACGGCGACGCGACCGGCCACGTACTTCACGAGGGGCGCGTAGTGCAGGATGAGCTGTTCACGGACATCCACGTCACGCCCTGTGACGTACCGCTGCCACAGCGCTTCGAGGTCGCGTTCGACACTCGTGTCGGTGCCCATCAGCGGGACATCCCTAGCCGGTCGGCGACGGGGGCTCTCCTGAGCAACGGGGGTGGGCGCATGCTACTCACGGTCGGCCACCAACGTCGGCCCCGAACCGTGCGAGGGTCGCGCGCGAGCGCGCGGATGGGCGGCCGCGTGGACCTCCCGGAGCCGGCCGCGGGACAGGTGGGTGTAACGCTGCGTGGTGGCAAGCGACGCGTGCCCGAGCAGTTCCTGGACCTGCCGCAGGTCCGCGCCCCGCTCGAGCAGGTGGGTCGCGTAGGAGTGGCGCAGCGTGTGCGGGGTGACGTGTCCGAGACCGACCTGGTGAGCGGCACGTTCGACGATCGTGCGTGCGTCGCGGACCCCGAGCGCGCCACCTCGCTGGTTGAGCAGCAGCGCATCGGTCGCGACGTCGCCGTGGAGCGCGGGCCGACCGGCCGCGAGGTAGACCGTGACGGCGTCCACCGCCGGCTCCCCCAACGGCACGATCCGCTGCCGGCCGCCCTTGCCGTCGAGCCGGACGAGCTGCTGCGCCACGTCGACCGCTCCGACCGTCAGGCCGCAGATCTCACCGACGCGGGCGCCGGTGCCGTAGAGCAGCTCGAGCAGCGTCGCGTCCCGCTGACCGGTCGGGGTCCGGCGGTCCGGCGCCCCGAGCAGCGCCATGACCTGGTCGAACCGCAGGACCCGCGGCAGCTGTCGCCCCTGCTTGGGGGTGGCCAACGCGAGGGTCGGGTCCTCGACGATCGCCCCCTGCCGGTGCAACAGCCCGAACCAGATGCGCAACGTGGAGGTGCGGCGTGCCCGGGTGCTGCGGGCGTAGCCGGCGGTCGCGAGCGAGGCCAGGTACCGGCGGAGGAGGCCGAGGTCGACCTGGTCCGGTCCGCTGACACCCCAGTCGTCACGCAGCATGGCCACGACGGCCCGGGCATCGCGACGGTACGCATCGACGGTGTTGGGGCGTCGACCTCGTTCGAAGCGAACGTGCTCGACCAACGCGGCGACGGCCCGCTCCCAGGGATCGTGGGCAGGGGCGGACGCGGTCGAGGCGGCAGCGGACGGGTCGGGAGACACCGGCGCAGGCTCGTTGCTGGTGTGGCTGATGTCAAGCGACGTGACGCATGGCGCTTCGGTGACCACGGTGACGCCGCGACCCGACACCCCGGGGATCCGTCCGATGGCTGCGGCGATCCGCCTCGGTCCGGTCAACCCGACGGGGCACGACGCAACCGCACCCCGTCGGTATCGACCGTGAGCTCCCCGGCGACCTGCGCGCGGGTGACGGCGGCCAGCAGCTGCGGTGCCGGTCGACCGGTCGCAGCCGCGAGGTGGTCGGTGCGTACCGGGCGCGGCCACGCGGCGACCAGGTGGGCGTGGAGGTCGTCCGGCAGCGTCGTCACCGCAGGTGCGACGCCCGGCAGGGCCGGCGCAGCCCCGTCGATGCCGCCGGCGGACGGCGTGGACGCCGAGGTGGACCCGCTCGCGACCCCGTGGACGGCGATGCGGACCTGTTCGAGCAGATGCCGTGGCCCGAGGCACGGCAACACGCCTTCGGCGAGCAGTTGGTGCGGCGCGGCGCTCCCCGGCGCCCGCACGTCCCCGGGGACCGCGAGCACCTCACGCGAGCGCTCCGCGGCAGCCCCGGCGGTCAGCAGCGCACCGGACCGGTCTCCCCCCTCGACGACGACGGTCACGTCCGAGAGCGCCGCGACGAGGCGGTTGCGTGCCCGGACCACGCCAGCGCGTGGACGCTGGTCGGGGAACTGCTCGCTGATCACGGCACCGCCCGCCTCCACGATGCGGTCGAAGAGCCCACCTGGCTGTGCGTGCACCCGGGGGTACCCGATGCCGTGCCCGCACCCGAGCACCACCGTGGTCCCTCCGGGTTCGTCGACGGCGGCCCGGTGTGCCGCGGCATCGATCCCCACCGCGCCGCCGGAGATCACCCGGATCCCGGCCGTGGCGGCGCCGTCCGCGAGCCAGGCAGCGACCCCGGTCCCGTACCCGCTGGCGCGGCGCGCCCCGACGATCGCCACGGCCGGACAGTCCGACGCCAGATCGCCGCGGAGGACCAGCAGCGGCGGCGCGTCCCGTTCGGGCCAGTCCGAGCGCAGCCTCGCCGGGTACGTCGGATCGCCGACGAGGACCACCTGGCAGCCCAGCGACGCCCAACGCCCGAGCACGTCGCCGGCTGCCTGCGCTTCGTTGCCGGTGGGACCGGCGGCGGGGAGCACGGCGTCCAGCCCCGAGCCGTCGG
>SKJX01000230.1 GCA_007121785.1 Nitriliruptoraceae bacterium | reverse complement strand
GGCGTGCTCGAACACCGACAGCCCTACGACCCCGACACCGCCTGGCACCACTGGACCACCACCGACCCCGCGATCGACCTCGCCGCTTGACAACCACCACCCCTGGAGTGTCTACCGCGACGCCCGCGCTCGGTGGGCGGCGGAGGGCGCGGGGATCCGGCCCGTCACGCCCACGCGGGTAGCTGGCGACGCAACTCCTGCGGCGGTGTCAGCGCCGGGACCTCCCGGGCCGGCAGCCAGTCGGGCATGCCGTCGGACCAGACGTAGGTGTCGGGCCGGATCGTGCCGTCGGCGACCAGCATCCGGGCCTCCTCCAGCCCGATGGGGCCGACCTGCTCCTCGCCCTGCAGGTGCCACCACCGGGCGGGTTGCACGTCCGACATCGCCGACCTCCTCGACCGTCGCCTCGGGCGGTGGACGGTACCCGCCGAGGCCACCCGCCGACCGGACCGAGGACCACGCCAACGCATGCGCCTCGGTCGGTATCGTCGTCGTCATCGGTCGCCGACGTTCGAGACCCAGGGGAGCCGCCGTGGTCAGCTGTCGCTGCGAGGTGCTCAACGTGATGAGCGGGGACGTCGCCCGTGACTACCTGCGGACCCACCTCCAGCAGGAACGCACCGACGGGATGGGTCGTGCGGTCCACCGCTGCACCGACAGCGACGTGGAGTGGATCGAGGAACGCAGCCAGTCGGGCTACGGCCAGGACGTCACGGTCCTGCGGCGCGTCCCCGACTGAGCGGTCGCGAAGGGGCGGCGAGCGCTCGCGGCCGTCGCCCCGTAGCCTGCGACGCCATGCGTTGTCCCAGCTGCCTCGACGAGTACGAGCCGCACATCGAGCGGTGCGCGTCCTGTCGTGTCCCGCTCGCCTCCGACGAGGACATCGAGGCGGCCGAGGGCGACCTGGAGACCGGCGAGGACGCCCCGTCCAACGGGCTCCGGGCCCGGTCCGCCGCCGGAGCCAGCCGCGTCCCCGACGCGCCGCGGGAGGTCCGCCTGGGCACGTTCGATCCGGTCGTGGCCCCTGCGGTCCAACGGCGGCTGGACGAGGACGGTCACGCCTACACCGTGGTCGACCACGACGACCACGTGGAGGTCCGCATCGATCGCGATGAACGCGACGCGGTGCGGGGCAAGCTGACCGTGGACTGGGAGGAGCTGGTCGAGGACCTCGACGAGGAGGTGTTCGACCAGCTCGGTGGCGGTGCGGCACCCGGGTGGTTCGACGCCCCGCAGGGCGGCTACATCGACCGGGACGGCAACCTCGTGGTCGATCGGCACGACGGGGACGACGAGTTCGAGTCCTCCCGCGTCCTCGGTCCGGGCATGCTCGTGGCCGGGCTCGCCGTCGGGGTCCTCGGCTGGTGGCTGCTGGAGTCCGGACCGCTGCTGGTCCTGGGCATCATCATGGTGGTCATCGGGCTGTTCTCGCCGCGCTGAGTTCGCGCCGCGAGGACCGTGTGCAACGGTTTCGGGTGCCAGGTCCCGCAGGCAGGTGGTGCGCCCCCCGGCCCAGACGCCCCGTCGTCCGGTGCACAGAGCTCACGGGGCGCAGCTTCAGCGTCCGCCAGCGAGCTTCCGGCTGCGTTGTCCGATGCCCGGACCGCCGTAGGGGTAGTCGGCGGCACCAGGATCGCTGGCGCGGTCGAGGAGTGCGGTCTCCTCCGCGTCGAGGTGCAACCCGATGACCGCGAGGTTGTCAGCGAGCTGTTCCAGGGTGCGGGCTCCGAGGATCACGGAGCTGACCTGCGGGCGGTCCACGACCCACGCGAGGGCGACCTGGGCCATGGACACCCCGCGCCCGTCGGCGACCGTGCGGACCGCATCGATCACGTCCCAGGTGCGCTGCTCGGCGCTCCGCCGGTCGTAGGCCTCGAGCCCGGCATCCGGGTTCTCACCGACACGACTCGCGCCGCTCGGTCGTTCGTCGGGCCGGTACTTGCCGGTCAGCCAGCCGCCCGCCAGGGGCGACCACGGCAGGATGCCGAGCCCGTTGGCCGCACACGCCGGCACGATCTCCCATTCGAGTTCCCGGCCCAGCAGGTTGTAGTGCGGCTGGAGGGTCACCGGCACCGACCACCCCTGGAACCCGGCCAGGTCCACGGCACGCTGCAGCTGCCAGGCGGTGAAGTTCGACAGGCCGACGTACCGGATCTTGCCGGCCGCCACCGCGTCGTCGAGGAAGCGGAGGGTCTCTTCCAGCGGCGTCAGCGGATCCCAGGCGTGCACCTGGTACAGATCGATCGTCTCCACCTGCAAGCGACGTAGCGAGCCGTCCAGCGCCCTCGACAGGTGGCGTCGTGACAACCCGAGATCGTTGGGGCCGTCGCCGGTGGGGAACCGGCCCTTGGTGGCCAGCACCACCTCGTCGCGCACGTCGCTCGGTGCGGTCGACAACCACCGACCGATGATCGACTCTGACTCGGTGCCGGAGTAGACGTCAGCGGTGTCGATGAACGTGCCGCCGGCGTCCATGAAGGCGTCCAACTGCGCGATGGAATCCGCCTCGTCGGCCTCGCGCCCGAAGGTCATCGTCCCAAGACACAGCGACGACACGGCGCAGCCACTACGTCCGAGTAGGCGGTACTCCATCGGGCGGCACTCCTGGATGGGTGGCACCACGACCGTACTCGCTGACCGACCGCCGGCCCCGATCGGGTCAGACCGCACCCCCAGGACGTCGCTCGGCGCGGGACTCCCGGCCACACGCAGCTCACCTCGCGCCCGGTGACCCTCCAAGCACCCCACGTCGTCCTCGTCCTACTCGACCATCCCGACGGCGATCATGCGCGGAGTCCAGGCCATGAACCGACCTACCGACCGTCTCGATCATGGGATCACCGGAAGCATCGCCACCGACGCGGTCCTTGGCCTGCCGGACCGTCGCAGGTGACCGCCACCGCTGTTCGCGGCGAGCTCACACGGAACCCGAACCATCGACGTGCGTGCACACCGGCCGGCGCCCGATGGCTCGCGACCGGTTGGGTGTCGGGATCTCAGGTCGAGTGGCTGATCGGTGGTGGATGATCGTCGAACGCGGCCTCACGAACCGCCGCGGTACGGCTCTGGACACCGAGCCGCTCGTAGACGTTCTCGAGGTGCTTGCGGACGGTTCCCGTCGAGATCGTCAGCGCCTGCGCGATCTGTTCGTTGGACATCCCGAGCCGCACGAGCCGCACCACCTCCCGCTGTCGATCCGTGAGCGCGACCTGCGGGCGTGGTCGGGGTTCGAGGGTCCTGGCCAGTAGAGGCCCGAGGTGCGGGAGCAGCAGGGCCATCAGGAACCGCTCGGGCTCCTCGAAGCGCGCCCCGCCTTCGCGTGCGATCAGCAGACGACGCGTCCATCCGGGCGCCTCCGGATAGCTGACGAGCAGTTCGTCGCGGACACGCCCCAACGTCTCGGACATCGGGTGGTTCGCCCACTCGCGGGTGGTGTAGAACTCGCTGATCGCCACCACGACCGGACGGTCGATCCGGTCGGGCAGCGAGCACGGTGCACAACGCCAGTACCAGCGCCAGAACGGCGCGAGGTCCTCGGCTTCGAGTTCCTCACGGCTTGCGAGCTCGCGTTCGCCCGAGGCGACGAACTGCGCATGGTGCAACCGACGCCCTGGCGTGTCGTGCCGGTTGAAGGCCACCCAGTCGCACCCGACGAGTTCCTGCAGGCCATCCAGGACCTCGAACACCACGTCCGTCCCCGCTGCGGTGGTCGCACAGACCTCCACGACGTGGCGAACCGCCGCTGTGGCGCGTGCGTCGAGGAACGTGGTCGGCACCTGCCCCCCCCCCGCCTCGTGATCACCGTACGTCGAACGTCGTATTCCGTCACCCGGGGCTTGCGCAGAGACTCGTGGCATCAAGCCGCCGCGGCTCACCGGACGGGCTGGTCGCGACCAGCCGCGGCTACGACGACGTCGCGACGGCCATGACTGAGCTCGGACTCACCTGACGACGGAAGGATGATCCGCCATGACCACGATCACACAACCTCGTGCCCTGCGCCGCTCGCTGCTCTTCGCAGCCGGGGCGCTGGCGGTGGCCGCCGCGTTGGCGCTGGCATCGACCGGCGGCGCGCAGGCCGACGACCCACCACCGATCGATGCGGTCCCGCTGTCCACCCCCGGACAGCACAACGAGTTCACCGACGACGTCGCGCTTCAGGTCCGTGACAAGCCCGACGGCCGATCCACCGAGGTCGTCAACCTGCGCGACGCGTCGAACATGGCGGTGTTCGAGTTCACCATCCAGCCCGGCGCCATGTTCCCGTGGCACACCCACCCGGGCCCCGTGTTCGCCGCCGTCGCCGAGGGCGACCTGGTGTTCATCTACGGCGACGACTGCGCGGAGCGGCCCTACACCCACGGCGAGGCGTTCGTCGACCCCGGTCTGGTCCACACCGCCTACAACCCCAGCGACGAGCCCACCGTGGTGATCGCCGCCGTGTTCGGCGTCGACTCGGGCGCCCCACCGTCGATCAACGCCGATCCCGAGGAGGCTGAGGCCCTCAACGATGCGTGCGGCACCGAGGCGCCGGTACCAGAGGGACATCAGCACTGAGACGCTCGACCGGCCGGCGCGCTCACGGACGTCCGCTCCCGCGAGCGCGCCGCGGCCGAGCACTCGCCGCGCTGACGCGGACCGGCAGGACGCTCAGCTCACCGCGCTGCCTCGGGCGAGGAGCCGGAACGACTCAAGCAGGTGGTGCCACCCGCAACCCGTGCACACCTCGACGGTGTAGACGTCCAGATCGCCGTAGCGTTCCGCCTGCCGGCTCAGTGACTCGCGCGGGACGGCTCGGCCCGACCGGGTCCGCTGGCTGCGGCCACCTTCGAACACGTAGGTGACCTTCACGAGCCGGTCGGCGCTGCAGATCGGGCACGGGTCGTCGACGGCGGTGCCCAGGTGCGTCCCCGCCCGCAGCAGCTCCGGATGGGCATCGCAGACCTCGTCGGGCACCCGACCGCCCGACCGGACCTCCTCGAGGAGCGCCCGGCGGCGCATGCGGTAGTCGGTGCGACCTTCGCGCAAGGGTGGGTCCCCCGGGTGGGACGGGTGGGCGCGTGCGGGTCGTGCGGTCCGCGACCGGCGCGGGTAGCCGTCCGGGGACGAGCACGATCCAACAAGGGTACGACCGCCGCCGGGACGACGCACCGGTAGACACTCCAGGGGTGGTGGTTGTCAAGCGGCGAGGTCGATCGCGGGGTCGGTGGTGGTCCAGTGGTGCCAGGCGGTGTCGGGGTCGTAGGGCTGTCGGTGTTCGAGCACGCCGTGG
>SKJX01000146.1 GCA_007121785.1 Nitriliruptoraceae bacterium | reverse complement strand
TGGCCGTGGTGGGGGCCACGAGGTTGCCGCGCGCCAGCACCAGCACGGTGGCCATCCACACCCAGGCCAGCCATCGGAAGACGGCCAGCCCGTGCAGCACGCTGTGGTGCATCCGCTCCATGGCCCCACGGTAGGTCGCCGTGCGGCCTGCGTGGCGCACCGTCGGCACCGTGAGCGCGCGGACAACTCCGCCGGAACACGAGGGTGGCCGCGGGGCGCCACCTCAGGTGGTCGCCCCGCGGCCGGGACGCGGAGCCGCACCCTCCGCGTCGGTTGAATCCGGCCCGATCCGGGGGAGGGAGGGATGGGGAGAGCGCACCATCTCACCGGACCGGGCCGGAAACCTCAGGCGGAACTCTCTGGACCGGTCACCTCCATCGCCGCGTGAGCCGCCGCCAGCCGTGCCACCTCGACCCGCGAGGCGGAGCACGACACGTGAGTCAGAGCGAGCTGGTGTGCCAGCTGGATCGAGTCGGGATCGCCGCCGTGCTCACCGCAGATGCCGGTGACCAGGTCGGGCTTGGCCTCACGGCCCTCATCGACCGCGAGCTTCAGCAGCCGTCCGACCCCGTCCGGGTCGAGCGTGCGGAAGGGATCGACCGGCAGGAGCTTGAGCTCCAGCGCCCGTGGCGTGTAGGTCGCCTCGACGTCGTCCCTGGAGAGCCCGAACGTCAGCTGGGTCAGGTCGTTGGTCCCGAACGAGAAGGCGTCCACGTGAGGGGCGAGCGCTCCGGAGCGCAACGCCGCCCGCGGGGTCTCGATCATCGACGCGGTGGTGTACTCCACCTCGGGTTCGCCCGCGGCACGCAGCTCCGCCGCGACCTCGTGGATCAGGTTGACCCCCCACTCGAGCTCCTGGGAGGTACCGACCAGCGGCAGCATGATCTCCGGTAGCGGACGCCCACCGGCCTTGGTGCGGTCGGCGGCCGCACCGAGGATGGCGCGGACCTGCGCGCGGTAGACCTCCGGTCGCAGGACGCCGAGCCGGATACCGCGGACCCCCAGCATCGGGTCGTGCTCCTTGAGCTGCTCCGCCGCCTCCATGAGCACGCGCTCTTGGTCGGTGATCTCGTCCATCGCCGCCTTGATGTGCAGTTCCTCCAGGTCCGGCAGGAACTCGTGCAGCGGGGGGTCGAGCAGACGGATCACGACCCGCTTGTCGTCCATCACCTCGAACAGGCCCGTGAAGTCCTCACGCTGCTGCTGCTCCAGTTCGACGAGGACCTCACGCTCCTCCTCGTCCGACCGGGACAGGATCATGCGCTGGATCAGGGGCAGCCGGTCACCCAGGAACTGGTGCTCGGTGCGGCACAGCCCGATGCCCTCAGCGCCCGCCGCCAGCGCCCGCGTCGCGTCGTCGGCGGTGTCCGCGTTGGCGTAGACGTGCAACGCCCGCCGCTCGTCCGCCCACGCGAGGAGCTGGGCGACCTTCGGGTCGTCATCGGGGATCTCCAGCTCCACCTCGCCAGGCGTGACCTGGCCGGTGGTGCCGTCGATCGAGAGCATGTCGCCGGCGTGCAGCACGGTGTCACCGACGGTGACCGTGCCGGCCTTGGCGTCGATGCGCAGCTCGCTGGCGCCGCACACCGCGGGCTTACCGAACCCACGGGCGACCACGGCGGCGTGGCTGACCAGGCCACCGCGTGAGGTCAGCAGACCGACCGAGGCGACCATGCCTTCGAGGTCCTCGGGTGAGGTCTCCGGACGGACGAGGATCACGTCCTCGCCGGCGATGCCGCGGTCCTTGGCCTCGGCCGACGACAGGCAGATCGCGCCCACCGCCGCGCCAGGCGATGCGGCCAGACCCGTGGTCAGCGGCTCCGGCGCGTCGGGGCCGAACCGCGGGTGCAGGAGCGCTTCGAGCTGCTTGGGGCGGACCCGCCGGACCGCTTCGTCCCGGTCGATCAGCCCTTCATCGACCATCTCCACGGCCATACGCAGGGCCGCGCTCGCGGAGCGCTTGCCGATACGGGTCTGCAACATCCACAGCTTGCCGGCTTCGATCGTGAACTCGACGTCGCACAGGTCACGCTCGTGCTGTTCGAGCGTGTCCATGTGCTCAAGCAGCTCCTGGTGCAGCTCGGGGAAGTGGTCTCCGAGGCCCGCCAGCGGCTCGACCGCACGGGTGCCTGCCACGACGTCCTCGCCCTGCGCGCCGAGCAGGAAGTCGCCGTACGGCACGTTCTCGCCGGTCGCGGGGTCACGGGTGAAGGCCACCCCAGTCGCCGAGGCGTCATCGAGGTTGCCGAACACCATCTGCTGCACGCTGACGGCGGTCCCCAGGTCGTCGGAGATCCCTTCCACCCGGCGGTAGGCCCGGGCCCGGTCGCCGTTCCAGGAGCGGAACACCGCTTCGATCGCCAGGCGCAGCTGCTCGCGGGGATCCTCGGGCAGGTGAGCACCGGCGGCGCTGATCGACGCACGGTGGGCGAGCGCGACCTGCTCGAGCTGGTCGGGGTCGAGGTCCCGCTCGGTCGCAACCCCGGCATCGGCGATCGCCTGCTCGAGGTTGTGGTCGAACGCCTCCGCGGAGACGCCGAGCACGACCCGGCCGAACATCTCCAGGAACCGGCGCGTGACGTCCCACGCGAACCGTTCCCCTCCCATGGCGGTCAGCCCGGGGACCGTGGTCGGGGTCGCTCCCAGGTCCAGGACCGTGTCCATCATCCCCGGCATGGAGAACGGCGCACCGGAGCGCACCGACAGCAACAGCGGCGCGTCCGGGTCGCCGAGGCCACGACCGCTCGTGCGCTCGAGTTCGACCAGGGACTCCTCGACCTGTTCGTAGAGGTGTTCGGGGACCTCGCCGAGGGCGAGGTAGCTGCGGCAGGCATCGGTGGTGACGATGAACCCGGGAGGCACCGGCAGGCCGATGCGGGTCATCTCCGCGAGGTTGGCGCCCTTGCCGCCGAGCAGCGCCTTCTGCTCACGGCCGCCATCGCGGAACGGCACCACCAGCCGCTCACGGTCATCGTCACGCTTGGAGGTGGGGGACAGCGTCGACTGCGTACTCACGGTTGACCTCGTCGGGGTGCGGTGCGGGCGTCCCGTCGCGTGCGGCGATCCGGCTGGGTGTGGACCCAAGCCGATCGGGGAGGTCCCGCTGGATCGGTCGCTGCCGAGCCTCCCGCACGCGCACCGCGGACGGCAGGGGCGGAGTGCTGCGCCGCGTGGGACCTTCGGCACCACGACCGTCGGCCGCGACCGCTCAGGTCGCCGTGTCCAACCGTTCGACGAGCAGGTCGAGCAGGTCGCGCCACCTCGACAGGTGCTCGGGGGTGACGTGGTCCTCGGCGAACCGCACGAACGCGCTCTTCCCGCTGGAGGTCAGATCGAGGTGCGGCTCGCCGCCGACCTTCCGCTCGCCATGGGTGGCGGACGGGCCGTGCTCGGCGACGAAGCGTCGGACCAGAGCCGGATCGAACAGCATCTCCGCCTCCACGCCCGGCGGGGAGCCCTCGATCACGTCCGCGTAGGTCACGACCTCGCGCTGCCGGTCGAACCCGAACCGTGAGACCAGCGTGTCACGGGCCCGACGGCCCGCATCGTCGTGGTCGAGCAGCACGAGGACGGGGACGTCCACCTCGGCGCGCAGGACCAGCGCGGCCAGCGCCGCGCCCATCGCGCCACCCGACGGTCGCACCACCACCCGGTCGAGGTCGGCGTCACGGCCCAACGTCGCGGCGACGAGCGACAGGTAGGCCTCGTCGGTGCCCCCCTCGACGACGAGCACCGCCCGGGTGCCGGCGGGGACCTGCGAGACCCGGTCGAGGACGGCCGCCAGCCCGGCATCGCGCAGTAGACCACCGAGCACCCGCGCCTGCGTGCCGTCGCCGGACGCTGACGCGACCAGGCCCGTCCGCCCGGCGGCTTCGCGGGCGAGCGCGACCACCTGCACGTCAGCGCTGCGTGGCACCACGAACGGCGACGAGGTGGTGATGATCAGCCGCGTCCCGGTCACGGCCGCGAGCTCGGGCAACGTGGCCGCCAGCACCTCCTGTCCGGCCGGGTGCAGGAACGCTTCCGGTCCCTCGAGCACCGCCAGGATGGGCGGCTGCTCCAGCGCCGCCAGGTGGTGCACGGCGCCCAACACGGTCATGGCGCGCGTCTCCGGCACCGGGAGCGCCGAACCGAGGTCGTCGATCACCCGCACCGCCAACCGCTCGTCGATCGTCACCGCGTCGACCTCGGGCAGCAGCGTCTGCGCGACCGCGCGGATCCGCTCGGCCAGGTCAGCACGAGCCGATGGCGGTCCGAGGTCGATCGGCAGCCGCCGCAGGGCGTCGCGGGGGGTCTCGTGGATCTGGCTGAGCATGACGTGGCCGGTCGGTAGGTCACCGTCGACCTGCCGATGCCCGTCACCCGGATCGAAACGCACGGTCGCGCTCGAGTTCCCCTTCGCGGCGAACCGCACCTGCGGCTCGGGGTCCAGCCGGCGGCGCGGGACATCCCGCGGCGGCCGGAACCGGATCGTGGGATCGAGCGCGGCGGCGACCGCCCAGGCGACCGTGGAGGTCCCGGACCGGTTGGGCCCGACCAGCACGGTCACGTGCTCGCCGAGGGGGAACGTCAGCGGCGGTCCCCAGACCGACCGGATGTCCGTGACGCGGACGTCCAAACCGGACGGATCCGACCACGGCCCCTCGATCATCCCTCGGGGCCGAACCTGGCCAGGAAGTGCCGCTTCTTGCCGACCTGCAGCACCAGTGTCGTCGCGCTCGCCAGATCGTCCGTGCCCAGCCGACGTTGCGGGTCGTCGACCTTCGCGTTGTTGAGCTTGACCCCGCCCTGCTGGACCAGCCGGCGTGCCTCGCCGTTGCTCCTGGACGCGCCCACCTCGGTGAGCAGTTCGAGGACACCGATGCCGTCGCCCTCCAACCGCTCACGAGGCAGTTCGACCGACGGCGCACCGTCGAACGCCACCGACAGCACCCGGTCGTCCAACCCGGCGAACGGCTCGCCGCCGAACAGCACCGCCGTCGCGCGCTCGGCCAGCGCCACCCCGTCGTCGCCGTGGATGATGCGGGTGGCCTCCCGCGCGAGCTCCCGGTGAGCGATCCGTGCGGCCGGGTCACGCTCGAGCTCGCGGCCGAGCTCCTCGATCCGGTCGAGCTCGAGGTAGGTGAACAGCTTCAGGAACCGGACCACGTCCGCGTCGGCGGCGTTGAGCCAGTACTGGTAGTAGGCGTACGGGCTGGTCAGCTCCGGGTCGAGCCAGATCGCGTTGCCGGCCGACTTGCCGAACTTCGAGCCGTCGGCGGTGGTCAGCAGCGGCC
>SKJX01000140.1 GCA_007121785.1 Nitriliruptoraceae bacterium | reverse complement strand
GTTAGCGGCTGAAGCAGTGACAAGATCCGCTCACTGAAGCTGTCGCTGCATCGGTTGTTCGTCACGCGGCCTGACCCCGTCCCAGCCTGACTCGCTACTGGGGAGCCCTGGGCAGACACCTATCACCGGCACTGCCGCGCACCCCGTTGCCAGCTGAGGCGAGCATCTGGCGGTCGGCTCGTGTCCGCTTCGGCTTCGCGGTCCTCGCGGCTGATGGTTGGGGGGGTCTGGCCTCCTCAGCCGACCTCCCACGCCGACCGCTACGGCACCATCTCGTCCTCACGGAACGTGGCGTCAGGATCCTCAACGAAGATGGCGCCTCACATCGCGCGCGAGCGCGAGCATGGTCAAGCTGACACTGCCACGCATGCGTCCTCCTTCCACTGGTCGCAGGGCAACCAGCCCCATGGCCGGTACCCGCTGGCTCCCCTCACAGCGCACCGATCGGTGCGGCAACGACCACACCCTGGGGCACGGCGCTCGACGACCGCTCAACAGGCGCTCAAGGGCGGCCGTGAGGCACGCTCTGCACAGCCGCATCCCCGGGGGCCGCGCCCTCGGGCGCTCGTACGCTGAACGGCCGATCGGGTCACAGCGCTTTCGGATGCACGAACCGGCCGTCACCCTCGTCACACCGGATCCCTCGAGGCTGCTGATCTCAGACACCGACCGTGCGACCGCCCTCGCGGGTGAGCTATGCAAGCGATGGGAGGAGCCAGCATGCCGACACGGACGTCACCGGACCTCCACGGCCGCAAGGGAGGCGCCGTCGTCGCGATCGGCACGACGATCGCGCTCGCGGCGGGGCAGGTCGGCGCCGCGGCAGCGGCCCTGCCCTTCGACCGCGGCATCGACGACGCCTGCGAGGAGAGCGCCCAAGACGCTGACCAGTTCGCCGACATCGATGCGACGCACCCGCACGCCACGGCCATCAACTGCCTGTGGGCGTACGGCGTCGTCCAAGGCCAGGTCGACGATGGCGAGCACGTCTACTCCCCCGGCTCCGACGTGACGCGGGAGCAGATGGCCTCGTTCATCGCATCGATGATCGACCAACTCCCCGACGAGGTGTACGCCCTGCCCGGAACCGACGCTGATCCCGACTTCACCGACGCGGCGGAGATCAGCTCCGCCCACGAGGTGAACGTCGACCGCCTGCAGCAGGCGGGGATCATCTCGGGCTACGACGACGGCACGTTCCGACCTGAGGTGTCGATCGACCGGGCACAGCTGGCCTCGTTCATCGCCCGGGCCATCGAGCGCGTGATCGATGATGAGCTGATGCGGGCCGAGGGCGAGCCTTTCGAGGACGTCGATGGCACGCACCAAGCCAGCATCGAGAAGCTGACACAGGCCGGCATCGTGCAAGGCCAGACGCGCACCACCTACGGGCCGGACGCGCCGACGACCCGGGCCCAGATGGCCACGATGATCGCACGCTCGCTGGACTACTTCGTCTTCGAGGGCTTCCTCGAGCCGGTCGCCTTCGCGGCAGCAACGGCACCCTCGACGCTCGGGGTCACCGACGTCGACACTGGCGTCCACGACGACGTCGATCGCGTGACCTTCACCCTGGAGGGTGACGACGCTCTCGCCGGGTGGAACGTCCGCTACGTCGATGACGCCGTCGCACACGGCTCCGGCAAGCCGGTCGATGTGGAAGGCGCCGCGATCCTCCAGGTGACGCTGACCGGGATGGCGCTTCCACCGGACCTCGATGAGGAGCTGTGGGACGATGAGCGCATCTCCGTCGAGGGCGACGGGATCGTCGAGATCGTGGACCTCAGCGTCTACGAGGGCCAGCAGCAGATCTTCATCGGTACGACCGGCCTCAACGGGTTCTCCGTCGACCGACTGAGCGACCCGCAGCGCGTCTACATCGACGTGGACCACGGTCCCTGATCTTGCGTTGCTCAGGGGCGGGCACGGAGCCGCCGCTCGGGCCCTCGGAGGTCGAGGCTGGCGGTGGGGGCCGGTCAGCCCCACTCGCGGTAGCTGTCCGGCGCTCGCCAGGCGACGAGGGCTTCGACCGGCCAGGTCAACAGCAGCATGACCAGACCCGCGACCGGCACGAGGAACGCGACCGCGAGCCCGAGCACCGTGACGAACGTGCTCGCCCCCCACCCAGCGAGCAGCCAGGGGAACAGCCCGTCAGGCATCGGACGTCGCCACGCCGAAACCGCGTTGGCCCGCGCCAACAGGAGCAGATGGACGATCGCGACGATGCTCAGCACCGCGAGGTAGGGCACGACCGCACCCCGCGCGGTCGGGTCGCGACCGAGCAGGCTCGTGGGGAACGGGATCAGCGCGATCGCGCCGAGCAGGGCGAGGTTGAGCAGGATGAGCCCGACCTCCACGACCTGGAGGTTGGCCAGGAAGCGATGGTGGATCCACCAGAAGTTCGCGACCACGGCGAAACTCAGCACGAACGCGATCAGCTCGCCCGGTTGGTCGAGCAGCGCACCAGCGAACCGGTCGAGTGACACCGCCGAGGCGTCGAGGGACAACACGAGCAGGGTGAGCGCGATCGCGAACAGCGCGTCGCTGAGGTTGACGACCCGGCCGAACTCGATCGTGTCCCGGGCGTAGCGCTTGTGGTCGGGCCGGTCGCTTCCCGCGGTTGGCGTCATCGCAGCAGCTCGAACCGCGTCGCCCAGGCGCACGCGAACGCCGCAGCGGCCAGAGGTGCGTTGACGAACATCGGTGCCACCAACCCGTGTCCGAGGGCGGCATGCATCGTCGCGGCCGAGACCATGACCACACCGATCCCGACCAGGCCGATCTGCCGCGTCGCCGGCCGCAGCGTGAGCACGCCGACAGCCAGTTCAGCGACGCCGACGCTGGCGCGGAACCAGGCCGGCAGGCCCCACGAGGCGAACAGCGCCACGTCGAACGGCACCGGCAGCAGCCGCATCACGCCCGCACCCGCGAAGAACCACCCCAGCAGCGGTGCCAGCCACAGCGCCGACCTCGGCGACCGGGGCGCGGCCACCACGGCGGCCGCGACATCCGTCCCGTCGCGCGTCGTCTTCGACATCTGAACCTCCGGCGGTACACTATCGAATGTTACCCTAACGTGCGATATCGGACGTGTCCAGTGGCTCGTGATCGGAACCGCCGCGGTGAGGGCGATCGACTGCGCGACGAGTTGCTCGATGCCACCGAGGCGTTGCTGACCGAGACCGGCGACGAACGTGCGGTCACGGTGCGCGCCATCGTCGGACGGGTCGGGGTCACGCCCCCGTCGCTCTACCGCCACTTCGGCTCGAAGGAGGAGGTCGTCCGCGAGGCGGTCAGTCGCCGCTTCAGCTCGCTCGCCCGGGCTATCGGCACCGGCGCCGGACCGCCGGCCGAACGCGGCGATGCTGCGGGGGCCTTGCGCGGTGGGTGCCTGGCCTACCTGCGGTGGGCTGCTGATGAACCCGGCGGCTACGCGCTGCTGTTCACCAGCCGTCGCGACACGGTCCTTCCGGGAGGGCCGTCCGGCACGGAAGCGTTCGAGGCGCTGATCGGCGGCGTCGCCGCCTGCCAGCAAGCCGGTCTCGCGCGGACCGGCGATCCGCACCGGATGGCGATGCTCATCTGGGCGGGGCTCCACGGTCTGGCCAGCCTGACGTCGGCACGTCCGTCCATCGACTGGCCGCCGATCGAGGAACTGGTCGACGACCTGCTCGCCGGCCTGGCCGGACTCCCACCCGGCACGGCCCGCACCGAAGGTGGCCCCGCACCCACCTCGGCGCCCTGACCGCCGTGACCACGACCGGGACGGGCCTTCCATGACCGACCACGACGACACCGACGACGACGATCGGCTGCGACGGCTGATGGCCAACACCCTGCTCCAGCCCGAGGCGATCGAGGAGATCAACGCCGCGGCGGTCGTCGCGGGCTCATCCGGCCGGCGGCGGCGTCCTCCAGCGGCTGACGGCCTGTCGTTCCAAGCCGGCCGGCACCCTCGCGACCGTCGTCAGCGTCACGATCCCGCCCCGGTCGGACCGTCCCGTTCGGTCAGCAGGCACAGCGTGAGGACGACCGCGCCAGCCACGCTGGCCACCACCAAGGGGACCAGCACAGCGCCGCCCACCAACCACGCCAGGAGGGCGACGACGACCAGGCCGGACGTCGCACCCGGACCGACGCGACGCACGACCCGGGCAGAGCGACGTCGGGACCACGCGACCCCGGCTGCCCCGCCCAAGGCAGCGATCAGCCCGAACGGGACGAAGATGAGCACGCCTGCGGTCGCCCCGGCGAAGAACGCGCCGATGGCGGCGCTTCCGACCGCGCCGACCACACCGTAGGTGAGCCACCGAACAGCGCCACGGGCGGCCAAGCGTCGCTCGGCCTGCAGCGCGATGGGGACCCCGAGCGCGTACATCGCGGTCATGGCGATCGAGCCGACCATCGCCAGGACGCCGAGGCTGTCCGCCACGGCCCGCCCGAGGGAGCTGGTCCCAGATCGCCCAACCTGCAGGAGCGCGCCCACCATCAGGTAGACACCCGGCAGCAGGATCGTCGCCACCGTCCCGATCACCGCACCGGCAAGGACCGTCTCGCGGTCCGTGGCGGAGCGGTCCGGTCCGCGATCGGCTCCCGCGTGCGAACCGGTGGAGCGCGCGCGTCGATCTGCCGCTATGACGGGCCCCCTGCTGGCACCTCGGTGGTCCTCCGCGGTCAGCGTCCTGAGCGATCGCTCAGCAGATAGGGGAGCCTACCGCCTATCCTGAGCATCCGCTCAGTCACGGCATCTGACCCGCACTCGGCCGCCGACCACCACCACACCACCGCAGGTCGACACGACCGGAGGGACGGCATGGCCGACCACGCAGGTCGAGACCGGGTCCTCGAAGCCACGATGACCGTCCTCGCACGCGACGGGATCCACGGGATCTCCGGTCGGGTGATCGCCGCGGAGGCCGACGTCAGCCAGGCGCTGGTCTTCTACCACTACGGGTCGGTCACGGACCTGCTCGCCACCGCGGCGAGAACCGCCAGTGCGCGACGGGCATCGACCTACCAGCAACGGCTGGCGTCCGTCGGGACGCTCAGCGACCTGGTGGCCGAAGCTCGCCAGCTCCACCGGGAGGAGGTGGTCAACGGCAACCTGGCGGCGGTGCGCCAGCTCGTCGCCGCAGCCGCGATCGACCACCACCTTCGTCCCAGCCTGCAGGCCAGCTTCGATCAGCTGGCCGCGCCCGTGGCGGATCGGATCCGTGAACTCACCGCGGGCACGGCATTGGAGGGGATCCTCGACCCTACACCGCTCGCGAGGGGGGTCGCGGGGAGCTTCCTCGGCCTGCAGCTGCTCGACGGCGTGGTCCTCGACATCGAGGACGACGCGCTGCTCAGCCTCGAGCAGCTCGCGCGGCTCGGCGACATCGTGCTCAGCGCCGGTGTGCTGGAGTCGGCGGTGGTACGCCGCCGACTCCAGCAGGTCACCGGCACAGGAGCGGACCGGCCGAGGTGACCGTCAGCCTCGGGCGAGCCGGCGCGGTGCCCCCGCCCACTTCTTGGCGATCATCTCCGCGGTCGGGATGCGCACGTTGCGGGCGAGCCGCAGGCCTTCCAGGCCACGGATCACGCGGTAGCTGAGATCCACCTGGCCGCGCAGCAGGCCATGGCGCGCCGAGGTCGGGAACGCGTGGTGGTTGTTGTGCCAGGACTCACCGAACGACAGCACCGACAGCGGCCAGTTGTTGGTGGATTCGTCACGGGAGGCGAACGGCCGCTGCCCGAAGAAGTGGCAGATCGAGTTGATGCTCCACGTGACGTGGTGCAGGAGGAAGATCCGCACCACCGACGCCCACAGGAACACGCTCACCGCCATCCACCACGACCCGGTCAGGGCCAGCGCCAGCAGCGGCGGGAGCGCGAACGACGCGACGACCAGCGCCGGGAACGCACGATCGACACGCCGGAGCACCGGATCGGCACGCAGGTCGGGCGCCCATCGCTCCTGGTCGGTCCGATCCGGGGTGAGGAACCAGCCGATGTGGGCATGCCAGAGCCCACGCAGGGTTCCCCGCACACCTGAGGTCTCCACCAGGTGCGGCGAATGGGGGTCACCGTACGCATCGGCGTAGGCGTGGTGGCGGCGATGGGTGGCGACCCACTCGATCACGCTGCCCTGCACCGCCATCGACCCGGCGACCGCCAGCACCGCACGGACCGCCGCAGGCGCCTCGAAGCTGCGGTGGGTGAACAGGCGGTGGTAGCCCACCGTGACGCCGACGACCGTGAAGAGGTAGAAGGCGAGGAAGAACCCCAGCTCGACCGCGCCGATCCCCCGTCCCCACAGGGCGACGCCGGCAGCACCGACACCGAGCAGCGGGCCGACCGTCAGGACCATGATCGCCCGACGCTGGAAGCGCAGCTCGCGCTCATCGAGGCGGTAGACACCCTTGATGTCGGGCGGGCCCTCTTCGGCCAGCGCCCGGTCCATGATCGCCTCCGCATCCGGAGGCAGGACCGAGTCGGGGTGGGCGGAAGCGGTACGAGGCATAGAGGCCCTCCAGACAGAAGAACACGTGACATGACGCCACGTGGTCTGGAGCGACGGCGGCAGTGTACCGCCACCGACCTCGGCCACACCCGGGCGTGCGGTGACCGAGACCTTCGACCGCACTTTCGGCGGCGCGCCGGTCGCGACGTCGTCAGCTGGAGGCCTGTGGTGTGGGATCGGACCGTGCACCGGCCGCTGCCTGAGTACCTTCGGCGCCCCGGGCGGGCAACGGCCCGGAGCCGCCCACCGAGGAACTGACCGTGCAGATGCGCAGGATCGGCCCGCTCGAGGTGTCCCTCGTGGGGCTCGGGTGCAACAACTTCGGGCGCCGGATCGACGCTGCCGCCACCGAGCAGGTCGTGCGAGCGTCGCTCGACGCCGGCATCACCCTGTTCGACACCGCGGACGTCTACGGCAACGGTCGATCCGAGGAGCTCCTCGGCGCCGCGCTGGCCGGCCGTCGCGACGAAGCGGTGGTCGCCACGAAGTTCGGGGCGAAGCTCGACGAGCAGCATCGTGGCGCGCACCCCGACGACGTCGGAGCGGCGTGTGACGACAGTCTTCGGCGGCTGGCCATCGACCACATCGACCTCTACCAGCTGCACCGACCCGACCCGAACGTTCCGATCGAGGAGACCCTCGGAGCGCTCGACGAGCTGATCGAGGCCGGCAAGGTCCGCGCGATCGGCCACTCGAACCTGTCCGCGCAGCAGATGGACGAGGCGGAGACCGCCGCCGCGACCACCTCTGCTCGGTTCGTCTGCGCCCAGGACCGCTGGAACCTGCTGGAACGCGAGCTCGAAGACGGGACGTTGGCCGCCATCGAACGCAACCAGCTCACGGTCCTGCCCTACTTCCCGCTCGCGTCGGGGCTGCTGACGGGCAAGTACCGAGCCGGCGAGGATCCGGACCCGTCCTGGCGGATCGCGACCCTGCCGGACGACCGTCGGCAGACCCAGCTCGCCGACGACCGGCTCGCCACGGTGGAACGTCTGCGCGGCTTCGCCGAGGCGCGCGGTCGTTCGCTCCTCGAACTCGCTTTCTCGTGGCTGGCCGCCCAGCCCGTGGTCGCCTCCGTCATCGCCGGCGCGACGCGACCCGAACAGGTCAGATCGAACGTCGACGCGGTCGGCTGGGCACTGACCGACGACGAGCTCGAGGAGATCGACCGGCAGACCGGACGAGCCACGTGATGCTCGGCTGCCCTGGCCGAGATCGTTCCAGGGAGAACTAGGGTCGTCCACAGCGGCCGATCGGGAGCACATGGCGGACCCTCGTCCCGGATCCTCGTCAGCGGAGGGTCCCGATCCGCAACTGGGCGAGAGGGCGGAGCCCAGCCGGGTCGGGCGTCGCGCCCGGATCGCACGGTGGCTCGGCCCCGTCGCTGCGGTCGCCACCTACCTCCTCGTGCCGGTGGGTGAGGGTGCCCTGACACCGGGTGGGCGCGCCACGGCCGCCGTGGCCGTGCTGATGGCCATCTGGTGGGTCGGTGAGTCGCTGCCGCTGGCGGTCACCTCCCTGGTGCCGGTCGTGTTGTTGCCGCTGACCGGTGCGCTCGAGTTGGAGGCGACGACGACCGCGTACGGCAACCCGTTGCTGTTCCTGTTCCTCGGCGGGTTCGTCCTCGCGTTGGCGATGCAGCGCTGGGGGCTCCATCGGCGCGTCGCGCTGCTGACGATCCGTGCCGTCGGCACCGAGCCACGTCGGATGGTCGGCGGCTTCATGCTCGCGACCGCCGGTCTGTCGATGTGGGTCAGCAACACCGCGACGACGGTCATGATGCTGCCGATCGGCATCTCGGTGATCGCCCTGGTCGCCGCGAGGCTCGAGAGCGCGGAACCGATCGAGGATGCGTCGGCGGCGCCCAGGCCCGACGAGGCAGAGATGCCGTCCCCGCCGGAACCGGGCGACCCCGTCTCTGAGCAGAGCCCGACCCCCAACCTCGCCGTCGCCTTGATGCTCGGCATCGCCTACGCCGCGAGCATCGGCTCGGTGGCCACGCTCATCGGCACCCCGCCCAACACCTTCCTCGCCGGGTTCCTGCTGCAGGCCTACGACATCGATCTGGGCTTCGCCCGGTGGATGATGATGGCCCTGCCCCTGGCGATCGTGTTCCTGGTCATCGCCTGGGTGCTGATCACCCGGTGGATCTACCCGCCGGAGATCGACAGCATCCCCGGAGGCAGCGAACTCATCGAGGGCGAGCTCGCCGAACTGGGTGCCTTGGGACGAGGAGAGCGCAACGTCCTCGGCGTGTTCGTGCTGATGGCCGGGTTGTGGATCACACGCTCACCCCTCCAGGGGCTGCTGGAGGGCACGAACCTGGCCGCGATCGACGACGCGATCATCGCTATCGGCGGGGCGGTCCTGCTCTTCGCGCTCCCCGTCGATGCCCGCGCCGGGGTCTTCACGATGGACTGGGAGACCGCCAAGCAGGTCCCCTGGGGTGTCCTGCTGCTGTTCGGTGGTGGGCTGGCGCTGGCGGCCGCCGTCACCGAGAACGGCGTCGACGTCTACGTCGGATCGGTGATCGCCGAGCTGTCCGCGGCACCGCTCGTGCTCCTGATCGCCCTCGTGGTGGTCGCGGTGGTCGGGCTCACGGAACTGACGAGCAACACCGCGACGACCGCAGCGCTGGTCCCCGTGGTCGCGGGCGCCGCGGTCCTCCTGGACCTCAACCCGCTCACGCTCGCGGTCCCGGCAGCCCTGGCGGCCAGTTGCGCGTTCGCCCTGCCGGTGGCGACACCTCCCAACGCGATCGTCTTCGGCTCCGGTCACGTGACCATCCCGCAGATGGTGCGTGCTGGGATCGTCCTGAACGTCGTCGGCTCACTACTGATCACCGTCACGGCCCTCACCCTGGTCCCGGTCGTGTTCGGTACCTGACGGGTGGTGCACCGCGCGCATCGACCCCGGCTGCGTCCGGCCTGCGGACCATCGGTACGGCACTACGATGGCGGGGCGAGTTCGAGGCACGTCGGCCTCGTGACCCGAGCCGAGGAGCCCCCTGGTGCGAGCGCTGGTCAAGGCAGCCGCGGCACCGGGGCTCGAACTCCGCGAGGTGCCCGTCCCCGAGGTCGGCATCAACGACGTGCTGGTCCGCGTCACCATGACCGGCATCTGCGGCACCGACCTGCACATCCACGACTGGGACGAGTGGGCGCAGGGAGCCGTCACGCCGCCGCTGACGATCGGCCACGAGTTCGTCGGCGAGGTGGTCGAGGTCGGCGAGAACGTCAACGACTTCGTCCCGGGCGACCGCGTGTCGGGTGAAGGCCACCTGGTGTGCGGACGCTGCCGCAACTGCATGGCTGGCCGCCGCCACCTGTGCGCGGCGACCGAGAGCATCGGGGTCACCCGGCCCGGTGCGTTCGCTGAGTACATCGCGCTGCCCATGACCAACCTGTGGCACCACGACGATGGGATCCCCGACGAGGTCGCGGCGATCTTCGACCCCTTCGGCAATGCCGTCCATGCAGCGCTCTGCTTCCGTGTCCTGGGTGAGGACGTCCTGATCACCGGCGCCGGCCCGATCGGACAGATGGCGGCAGCGGTCGTGCGCCACGCCGGCGCCCGCCACGTGGTCGTCACCGACGTCAACCCGCAACGACTCGACCAGGCCAAGGCGTTCGGGGTCACACGGACCGTCGACGTCACCCGCGAACGGATCGCTGACGTCCAGGCCGAACTCGGGATGGCCGAGGGCTTCGACGTCGCCCTGGAGATGTCGGGCGACGAGGCCGCGTTGATCGAGGCCCTGGAGAACATGGCGCACGGGGGCCGGATCGCGCTGCTGGGCATCCCCACCGAGCGGATCGCGATCGACTGGACGACGGTCGTGTTCAACATGCTCACGCTGCGCGGCATCTTCGGTCGTGAGATGTACGAGACCTGGTACGCGATGACCGTGATGCTCCAGTCCGGCCTCGACATCTCACCGGTGATCACCCACCGCTTCCCCCACACCGACTTCGAGGAAGCGTTCGCCACCGCCGGCGACGGTCGGGCAGGCAAGGTCCTGCTGGACTGGACGACCAGCTGACCGACCACGATCAGCCAGGAGACGACGTGCACGACCAGCTTCGGGAGTCGCTGCGTGAGGAGCTTCGTTCCTTGCGGGCGGACGGCACCTACAAGGACGAACGGATCCTTCGCTCCCCTCAGGGCGGCACCGTCGACGTTAGCGGCGAGCCGGTCATCAACCTCTGCTCGAACAACTACCTCGGGCTCGCGGACGACCCGTCGATCGTCGAGGCGGCCCAGGATGCGCTCGAGCGGTGGGGCTTCGGTATGGCGTCGGTCCGGTTCATCTGCGGCACCCAGGAGATCCACACCTCGCTGGAGGCGCGGTTGAGTTCGTTCCTCGGGACCGAGGCGACGATCCTCTACAGCTCCTGCTTCGACGCCAACACGGGGCTGTTCGAGACCATCCTCGGCGAGGAGGACGCGGTCATCTCCGACGCCCTCAACCACGCCTCGATCATCGACGGGATCCGCCTCTGCAAGGCGCAGCGGTTCCGCTACGCCAACGCCGACCTCGACGACCTCCGGCGGTGCCTGGAGGAAGCCGCCGGCGCCCGCCGTCGGCTGGTGGTCACCGACGGCGTGTTCTCCATGGACGGCTACCTGGCACCGCTCGACGGGATCTGCGAACTCGCCGACGAGTTCGGCGCGATGGTGATGGTCGACGACTCGCATGCGGTCGGGTTCGTCGGGGAGCATGGGCGTGGCACCCCGGAACGTTTCGGCGTCCAGGATCGCGTCGATCTGGTCACCGGCACCCTGGGCAAAGCGCTCGGAGGCGCGAGCGGTGGCTACACCTCGGGGCGACGTGAGCTGGTGGACGTGCTTCGACAGCGGTCACGCCCCTACCTGTTCTCCAACTCCCTGGCTCCGCCGATCGTGGCCGCGTCGCTGGCGGCGATCGACCTCGCGGAGAACACCACCGAGCGGCGCCAGCGCCTGTGGGACAACGCGATCCGGTTCCGCAGCCGCCTGGAAGCCGGAGGGCTGGAGCTGCTCCCCGGTGAGCACCCGATCGCCCCGGTCATGGTCGGCGACGCGGCACGTGCGACGACGATCGCTGACCGTGCGCTCGACCAGGGCGTGTACGTGATCGCGTTCAGCTACCCGGTCGTCCCCCGAGGGCAGGCCCGGATCCGCACGCAGGTTTCGGCCGCGCACACCCCCGAGGAACTCGACCGTGCGGCCGACGTGCTGATCGAGGCGGTCTCGGCCAACTGACCCGCCGACCAGCCATCGCGCTCGACGCGGGACCGAACGGCGGCATCCGGGAGGGCCGAACGGCCCTACCAGCGGGACGAGTGGGCGGCCGATACCCCGGAGATGGACATCCGTCGCATCATCGTCGCTGTGCTCGCGTTGCTCGTCCTCGCCTACGTCGGGATCCCCGGCTGGGCGTCGGCTGGCGGCGACGTACTCAACGCCTACACCGCGACCGTACTCGCCAGCGTGATCGCGGTCGTCGGCGCGGTCCTGTGGCAGCGACCGACGCCGACCTGGCCCTGGGCAGCGATCGCGCTCTTCGCCGTCGCCGCTCTCATCGGCGACATGATCCACGACTCGTTCGGCACGGGCCCGGCGGTGTCCGTCGCCGGCGGGCTCTCCTTGACCGGCTACCTCGTGGCGGTCGTTGCGCTCGCCAGACTGCTCCGGATCCACGGCCACCAACTGTCCAGCGACACCGCGATCGAAACGGCCATCGTGGGCATCGCTGCGCTCTACGCGGTCTGGGTGCTGGTCGTCGACCCGGCGTGGAGCACGGCCGGACCGTCCACGCTGGAGCGTTCGCTGGTGGCCGCGTACCCCGTCCTCGGGGCCGTGATCATCACCCTGCTGGTGCAGTTGCAACTGCTCGGCAAGCGCTCCTTCGCGCTCGGACTGCTGACCGCTGGCATGCTGGCCACGTTCGGCGCCAACGGGGTGTACGCCTCACTGCAGCAGACCTCGGCCTACGCCACCCTCGACTCCCCCTGGCTCGACGCGACCTGGCTGGTCTCGTACGTGCTGCTGGCCGCTGCCGCCCTGCACCCGAGCATGCGGGAACTCGGGCGTCCGCCTCGAACCCTGCCGAGCTTCGGCCCTGGCCGCCTCCTGGTCGCGGGTGCCGCCCTGTTCACGCTGCCACTGAGCTACAGCATCGCTCTCTGGCTGGAGCATGAGCCATCGAGGGTTGATGCCCTGCTGTTCACCCTCGTCAGCCTCCCGCTGTTGGGGTGGCGCGTCTACCGCCTGCAGCGTGATGCGGAGCGTTCACGGACCTACTACCGCTCCGTCGCGATGCACGCCAGCGACGCCTTCCTCATCACCGACCCGTCGGGGACCGTGATCGACGTCTCGGGCGCGCTCGAGCCGTTGACCGGGACGCCGAGCGCGGCGCTCATCGGCACCTCCGCACACCTCCTCCTCGTCGAGCAGGACCGTGAGCTCGGCGACGCCGTCCTGCGCGAGAGCGTCCGACGTCCCGGTGAGACCGTCAGCGAGGAACTGCGGATCCACACCGACGACGGCGGCTGGCGCTGGGCAGCGGTGCGGTGCACCAACCTGCTGCATGATCCGGCCGTCCGCGGCATCGTGATCAACATCCATGACGCGACCGACCGCAAGCTGGCCGAGGAGCAGCTCGCCCACCAGGCGCTGCACGATCCGCTCACCGGCCTCGCGAACCGGACGCTGCTACGCGACCGCACGGACCACGCGCTGGCACGCCGCCAGCGCAACGACGAGGACGTCGCGATCATCTTCTGCGATCTCGACGGGTTCAAGGCCGTCAACGACAGCCTCGGTCACGCCGCCGGTGACCGCCTGCTCGCGGAGGTGGCCGTCCGGCTCGTCGACGCGGTCCGCCCCAGCGACACGGTCGCTCGGCTCGGTGGTGACGAGTTCGCCGTGCTGCTGGAGGGCAGCCACCACCTCGAGACCGAGGCCGCGACCATCGCGGAGCGCGTCCGCCAGGTCGTGTCGGACCCGGTCGTCATCGAGGGCATGCCGCTGGTCCTCACCGCCAGCATCGGCCTGGCCATCGCCGGTCACGATGGCCAACAGTGCGCCGACGAACTCCTCCGTGACGCCGACACGGCGATGTACGAGGCCAAGGAGCAGGGCCGCGACTGCGTGGTCCGCTACCAGCGCAGCATGCGGGAGGCCGCCGTCCGTCGGGTCGAGCTCGACGCGGACCTCCGCCGGGCGGTCGCGCGCGACGAGCTGACGGTGCAGTACCAACCGATCCTGGATCTGCGTTCGGGTCGGCTCGTCGGCTTCGAGGCGCTACTGCGGTGGCAGCATCCCACGCTGGGGCCGATCCCGCCGGCGGAGTTCATCCCCATCGCCGAACACAGCGGCATCATCGTGGAGATCGGTACGTGGGTCCTCGATCAGGCCTGCCGTGCCGCGGCCGGTTGGGCCGGTCCCGCTGGCGACGACGCCCTGAGCGTCAACGTCAACGTGTCCGCTCGACAGCTGGTGCATGCGGGCCTGGTCGAGACCGTGCGTGCCACGCTGGACCGCTACGGGCTCCCACCTCGACGGCTCGTCCTTGAACTGACCGAGACGGCGCTGGTCGACCAGCCCGCGATGGCCGCCGAACGGCTCGGTGAGCTGCGCGAGCTCGGGGTCCGCATCGCGATCGACGACTTCGGGATCGGCTACTCGTCGCTGGCCTACCTGCGCCAGTTCCCCACCGACATCCTGAAGATCGACCGGTCGTTCATCGGGATGATCGACGACGACGAACACATCCCCGGACTCGTTCAGGGGCTGTTGGAACTCGGCCACACCCTCGGCCTCGAGACCGTCGCCGAAGGGATCGAGACGGGCGTGCAACTCGATGCCCTCTCGCGGGAAGGCTGCCGGCTCGGCCAGGGGTTCCTGTTCGCTCGCCCGCTCGAGGAACATACCGCGAGCGAACTCGCGGCCGACGAACTCGCGGCCGACGAACTCGCGGCCGACGAACTCGCGGCCTCGACGTCGTCCGGGCCGCCGCTGCGGACCCGCAACGGGCGGTGAGCCGCACGCTGGACACCTGTCAACGACGTGGCCGACCACCGTTGACGAGCCGACGCGAGCGGGGCGCCCCTGCGGCGATGATGGCGTCACCCGGTCCCGGCACCGGCGGTGATGGCCTGCTGGCCACCGCTGCCGACCGAGATCGGCACACGACGCGGACGTGCCGACTCGAGCACCGGCACGGTGATGTGGAGGACACCGTCCTCGTAGATGGCCTCGAGCTGGTCGATGTCGAGCCCGTCACCGAGGAACACCTGCCGGCTGAAGGCGCCCTGGGTGCGTTCGGTCACCAGGACCTCGTCAGCGTCGGTGTAGTTGAAGGACCGCGCCGCACTCACCGTCAGCGCGTTCTTCTCCACCGTCAGGTCGATCGACTCCGGGTCGACCCCGGGCAGGTCGAACGCGATGTGAAGCCGGTCCTCGGTGCGCAGCGCATCCATCGGCATCGCCCGCGGCGCACGCGTGTCCGAGAACAGCTGCGACGCCATCCGGTCGAACTCACGGAAGGGGTCCGAACGAAGCAGCATGTGCATTCACCTCCCTCACGTCCGTGTCCGGCGTACACCTCCGGTCGTTCGTCCTTGACATCCAACGGGCGGCGGGCCCGTCGGGGTGACCCTGGGCGGGGCACCCGATGCCCGCCGTCACCGGAACCGAACGCCGAGTGGGGCCGGATTATTCCCACGCCACCGTCCTGTGGGGTGCTCAGTCGTCAGCCCGGACGATGGTCAGTCCTCCCTGCTCGTAGTCGCGACGCAGCACCTTCTTGTCGTACTTGCCGACCGAGGTCTTGGGTACCTCGTCGATGAACGTCCAGCGTTCGGGGACCCACCACCGGGCGACCTTCTCCTGGAGGAACTCCGACAGCGCTCCTGGCGTCAGTTCCGCACCCGCAGCGACCACGACCGCCGCCACCGGCCGCTCGTCCCATTTCTCGTCCGGGACGCCGATCACGGCGGCTTCGACCACCTCCGGGTGGGCGACGATCGCGTTCTCCAGTTCGACGGTGGAGATCCACTCGCCGCCGGACTTGATCACGTCCTTGACGCGATCGACGATCTGTAGGAAGCCCTTCGGGTCGATCACCCCGACGTCCCCGGTCCGCAGCCACCCGTCATCGAACTTCTCCGGGTCGGGCGCGTTGTGGTAGCCAGCGGTGATCCAGGGACCGCGGACCTGCACCTCGCCGATCGCCTTGCCGTCCCACGGCTGCTCGGAGCCGTCGTCGGCGATGATGCGCATGTCGACGCCGGCGATGACGCGGCCGGTCTTGACGCGCCAGTCGACCTCCTCCTCCCAGGATCCCAGCCCCGGTGGCGGCATGGAGAGGGTGCCCAGCGGCGACATCTCGGTCATGCCCCAGCCCTGGACGATCTCGATGCCGTACTCGTCGTGGAACCGTTCGATCATCGCACGGGGCACGGCCGCACCGCCGACGACGACACGGTCGAGGGAGGAGAGGTCGAGCTCCTTGGTCTGCCCCAGGGCGAGGACGCCGTTCCACACGGTGGGGACGGCCGCGGAGAAGTTCGGACGCTCCGCGGCGATGAACGCGGTCAGCGGCTCCGGCTGGAGGTAGCGCTCCGGTTGGAGGATGTCGGAGCCCATGATCCAGCAGGCGTAGATCAGGCCCCAGGCGTTGGCGTGGAACTGCGGCACGATCACCAGCGTGCGGTCACCAGCGCCGATGTTGAGCCCACCGGCCGTCGCCCCGAAGGTGTGTACCCACTGGGACCGGTGGCTGTAGACCACGCCCTTGGGGTTGCCGGTCGTCCCGGAGGTGTAACACATCATCGCGGCGGTGTTCTCGTCCAGGTCCGGCCAGTCGTAGCCCGGGGTCTGTGCGGCCAGCAGGTCGTCGTACCGCAGGACCTCACGACCCAACGCGGAGGCGTCGCCGTCACCGACGACGATGACGTGCTCCACCTCGGCGAGCGCGTCGGGGGCCTGGGCGAGCACGCCGACCAACGAGTCGTCGACGACGATGACCTTGTCGCCGCCGTCGCGGATCACGAAGTCCAGCTGGTCGGGGAACAGCCGGATGTTGAGGGTGTGGACGGCGGCGCCCATGCACGGCACGGCGAAGTACGCCTCGAGGTGCTCCTGGTGGTTCCAGCAGAAGGTCCCCACCACGTCACCCTCGCCGACCCCGAGGTCGCCGAGCGCCTGGGCGAGGCGCTCGATGCGCTCGTAGGTGTCGCCGAAGCTCACCCGGCGCGCGTGATCCCCCTGCCAGGTGACCACCTGTCGGTCACGGTGGACCCGTGCCCCGTGACGCAGCAGCTGCGTCACGGTCAACGGGTACTCCATCATCGTGCTCTCGACCACGGCGAACTCCTCCCACGTTCCCGATACCGACGACGTCTCCCCGGCGGCCTCGGCGGTCCTCACGCCTCGAGCCCCGGCTCCCGGAGACCCCCTGGACCGTAGTCGCCATCCACCCCGCCTCCTGCCGCGGCCCCGACGCGACCGCTGGCTCCGGTTGCTACCGTCGGCGGCACGACGCCGAGGGAGCCCTCCGAACCGGGGGCTGAGAGCGCGCCAGGTGGGCGCGGACCTCGGAACCTGATCCGGGTCATACCGGCGGAGGGAGCGCGTCATGCTCAGTACGTCCGTCAGCTTGTTGCTGCTCGCGGCAACGCTCGCCGTGTTCGTCGCCAT
>SKJX01000250.1 GCA_007121785.1 Nitriliruptoraceae bacterium | reverse complement strand
GTCCGCGGTCGCCGAGGCCGCCGGGTTCGACCTCGGCGCGGAACTGGTCGCCGCCGGCTTCGACGGCTCGGTCGGCGCGACGTTGCGGGTGCCGACCCGCGGGTCGCTGCCCGCGGCCACGCTGCTGGTCGTGGGGCTCGGTCCCCGTGAGGACGCCGGGACCGACACCCTGCGGCGTGCCGGCGCCGCGGCGGCGCTCGGCGCGGAACGTGTCGATCGGCTCGGGGTGGGTCTGAGCGATGTGCTCGACGACGTCGACCCGGCCGACGCGGTCCAGGCGATCGCGGAAGGCGTGCTGCTGGGCAGCTACCGCTTCGAGAGCTACCGCTCGGACGCGCCGCCGTTCGAGCTCGAGGCTGCCACGATCCACGTCGTTGACGCCGCCCAGGACGCCGCCCAGCAGGCCGTCGAGGTGGCTCGTGCCACCGCCGGTGCGGGGACCCTCGCCCGCGACCTGATCAACACCCCGCCGCAGGACAAGCGGCCGCCCGCGCTCGCCGACCGGGTCGCCGCCGAGATGGCCGACCTGCCGATCGAGGTCCGGGTGCTGGACGAGGCCGCGCTCGAGGAGGGCGGCTACGGCGGCATCCTCGGGGTCGGGCAGGGCTCCAGCGAGCCCCCGCGGCTGGTCGAGCTGACCTACGCGCCGGAGGGCGCCGAGCGTCACGTCGCGCTGGTCGGCAAGGGCATCACCTTCGACACCGGCGGGATCTCGCTCAAGCCGTCGACGGCCATGGAGACCATGAAGACCGACATGGGCGGGGCCGCCACCGTCACCGCGGTGATCAAGGGCGCCGCGCAGCTGGGCCTGCCCGTCAAGATCACCGCCATCCTGGCGCTGGCGGAGAACATGCCGTCGGGCACGGCCACCCGCGTCAGCGACGTGCTGACGATGAAGGACGGCACCACCGTGGAGGTGATCAACACCGACGCGGAAGGCCGGCTGGTCCTCGGCGATGCCCTGGTGCACGCCAGCGAGCTCGAGCCGGACGCCATCGTCGACGTCGCCACGCTCACCGGCGCGGCCGTCGTCGCGCTCGGCGACCGCATCAGCGTGCTCATCGCCGACGACGACGAGCTCGCGGACGCGCTGCTGGCTGCCGGGACGACCACCGGGGAGCCGACGTGGCGCCTGCCGCTGGCCGCCGACGAGTACGGCGACCGGCTCGAAGGGGCGATCGCCGACCTGAAGAACACCGGCGGCCGGGAGGCCGGCACCATCTTCGCCGCGCTGTTCCTGCACCGGTTCGTCGGCGACGACATCCCGTGGGCCCACCTCGACATCGCCGGGACCGCCTGGACCACCAGCGAGCGGGGGTACCTCAGCAAGGGGGCGACGGGTGTGTCGGTGCGCACCCTGCTGCAGTGGCTGCGCACCAGCTGACAACAACGCCCGCCCGCGGTCACGGATGTGTGTGCACCGGGGTGCAGATGTGAGCGCAGGTGCACACGCTTCGGTTGAGGGGTAGGTCGGCTGCCGGAAGTGTGTGCATCTGGAGTCACATGTGATCGCAGGTGCCCACGCTTTGGCTGCTAGCGAGTTGGACGGGGCTGGTCCGCGCCGGCTCGGTCCAGGATCATCGACGTGCGCGATGCCCCAGTCGGGCTCGGTCACGTCGGTCGTTCGGTGTCGATGGCGGAGCTGACCCGCAGCCTCCGGCCCCCGGCCGCCTCGGCCTCCGCCTGCCTCGGGCCGTTCCGCGTGCAGATCGTTCGGTTGAGTCGAACGACGTCCACACACAACCGTCGTTGGCACGGGGCCGCTGCCCCGGGTGCGGACCCCTGGCACGCGTTAGCCTGGCCCCGGTGGGAGCCGAGCGATGGGAGCCGTCGATGTCCGAGCAGCACCACGGGGGTCGGCTGATCGCCGACCACCTCGTCGACGAAGGCGTGGACGCGCTGTTCACCCTCACCGGCGGGCACATCAGCGCGATCTACGATGGGTGCAAGGATCGCGGGGTCCGCGTGATCGACGTGCGGCACGAGCAGGCCGCCGCCCACGCGGCTGACGCCTACGGTCGGTTGACCTTCCGGCCGGGGATCGCCGCGGTCACCGCGGGGCCGGGCGTGACCGATGCGATCACCGGGGTGACCAACGCCTACTACGCGAACTCGCCGATGGTGGTGCTCGGTGGGAGCAACCCGGTCAGCCTGGCCGGGATGGGGTCGTTGCAGGACGCGCCACAGATCGAGCTGCTGCGACCGGTGACCAAGCGGGCGGAGCCCGTGCAGGAGACCCGGCGCATGCGCGAGGTGCTCGGCTACGCGTTCCGGTCCGCGCTGTCGCCACGGATGGGGCCGGCGTACGTCGACCTGCCGATGGACGTGTTGATGACCCCGGTCGACACCGGCCAGGTCGTGCCGGCGGTCGACCATCGGTTCACCGTCGGTGCCGGCGCGGATCCGGAGGTGGTCGCCGAGGTGGCTGAGCTGCTCGCGTCCGCCGAGCGGCCGGTGGTCCTGTCGGGCTCGGGCACCTACTGGGCCCGGGCGTGGGAGGAACTCGACCAGCTCGCGACCACCGCGCAGGTCCCCGTGTACGTCAACGGCATGTCACGGGGCATCCTGCCGTCGAGCCACCCGCACCTGCTCGGACTGACCCGCAAGCAGGCGCTGCGGCAAGCCGACGTGATCGTCGCGTTGGGCATCGACTTCGACTTCCGGCTCGGGTTCGGTCGGTCCCCCGCCTACCACGACGATGTGCAGGTGGTCCACGTCGATCCACAGGCGGATCGGGTCGGCCACAACCGGCCCGTGGCCCACGGAGTGGTCAGCGACGTGGCCGCGTTCCTCCGGGCGCTGCTCGAGCACGAGGGCAAGTTCGGGCGGCGCGAGGCCACCCGTTGGTTGACCGGGCTCCGCGACGACGAACGGCAGCGTGCGCAGGCCCGCGCGGAAGCCGCGACGTCGGACGCGAGCCCGGTGCACCCCTTGCGGTTCGCGCGTGAGGTCGCCCGGTGGGTGGATCCGGACGCGATCGTGATCGGCGACGGTGGGGACATCGTCGCCCACACCGCCGGTCAGGTCCGGGTCGACCGACCCGGGCACTGGATGGACCCGGGTCCGTTCGGCTGTCTGGGGGTCGGCGCGCCGTTCGCGATGGCCGCCAAGCACGTGCACCCGGACAAGCAGGTGTTGGTGGTCTACGGCGACGGATCGTTCGGGTTCAACGGGATGGAGTTCGAGTCGGCCGTCCGCCAGGACCTGCCGTTCGTCGGGGTGGTCGGCAACGATGGTGCCTGGGGCGAGATGAAGGCCTTCCACGAGCGGGTGTACGGCGCTGAGGGCATGCTGGCCCAGGATCTGGCTCAGGACACCGGTTACGAGCGGATGGTCGAGGCGCTCGGTGGGTACGGCGAGCGGGTCGACCATCCGGAGGACATCCGGCCGGCCCTGGATCGCGCCGCTGACGCGGGTGTTCCCGCCCTGGTCAACGTCCTGCTCGACCGGGATTTCCGTCGCGAGTCGGCGGCGGCCTACGGCGCCTGAGCGACCCCGACCTTCTCCAGGAAGCGGCCCCGGTCGACGAGCACCCGTCGGTGGCTGATGCGGGCGACCGGCTCGCCGTCCTGCTCGACGTTGACCTTGAACTCGAGCCGACGTCCGTGGTGTCCGATCAGCGTCGCGTGTGCGCACACGGTGCGGCCGATCGGTGTCGGCGTGAGGTGGTCGACCTCGGCCCACGTCCCGACCGACGTCTGGCCCTCGGGGAGGTCGTCGGCGATGGCTTCGACACAGCAACGCTCCGCCAGCGCCAAGAGGGTGGGCGTGGCCAGCACCGGGACGTCGCCCGAGCCCACCGCGCGGGCGGTGTCCTCTTCGCGGACCTCCAGGAACCGATCGGTCCGCAACCCGGGATCGCACCGCCCCATGATCCGCCTCGCCGTCTGCCTCGCCTGGGCTGCCGCGCCCACCTCCCGCCGCAACAGCGGCGCCGTCGCGGTCCAGACAGCGTACCCCCGGCGCCCCGGTACACGGGGTGACGTGGGACACCACCGGTCGAACAGGGGGTGGCCACGCACATCCGGACGGCCGTCCTGTCGTGGGGGCTGTGGTCGGTACGCGGAACCGCTCGAGCTGTCACGGTGATCCGCGTCCATCGAGACAGCCGGACCGCAGGAGGAGCGACGATGTCTGGACAGCAGCCCCCACCCCAGCAGCCGGGACCGGGTGATCCCGGCCAACCCGCGCAGCCACCACCCGCCCGCGAGCGCGAGGTCATCGTGCCCGACGGCGGCGGCCGTGGCGGCGGTGGCATGGCCATCGCCGTGGTGATCCTGGCGATCGCGGTCGTTGCGCTGGCGTTCCTGTTCTTCAGCGGCGGTGCCGGCGACGACGGCGGAGTCGACGCCCCCGACGACGTCGACGTGGAGCTCGATGTCGGTGACCTCGACGACGACGGCGGCGGTGATGACGGCGGCGGTGACGGCGGCGGTGACGGCGGCGGTGACGACGGCGGTGACGACGACGGCGGGGGCGAGGAAGGCTGACGCCTCCGCTCGGATCGACGGTCCCCGCACCCGCGCTGACCAGCGCGTGCGGGGACCGTGCCGTTGGTAGGCGCACACCCGCGGTCGCTCAGGTGGTCGGTTCGGTGCCGTGGGTGGCACCCTGTGCCGCCCGCCACGCCGCGGGACCTGCCCGCGCTGCGCGGCGCCGCGGACCGCGGTGACGTACGCACCGGTCCGACCCGAGGGACGCCTACGTGAACACTCCTGCCGCGGTGCTCGGCCTCGTGCTCGCGACCACCGCCGTCGGTAGCTCCGTGCTGCTGTGGTTCGCCCCGACCTGGGGGCGGGTCCGGCACGGCTACGAGATGCTGACCGCCGGCACCGTCGCGGTGCTCGCCTGGGGCGCGTGGGCATCGCTGTCCGCCCCCGTCGCCTCACTGGACGGCGAGCTCGCCGATCTGGGTGCCAACGCCCGACTGGCGTTGCTGGTCGCCACGATCGCCACCGTGCTGGCTGGGGTCGCCCTCGCGGTCAAGCTGCCGTCGCTGATCGGCCGTTCGCTCGGCGGCGTTGCCACCGTGTCCGGCCTCGCCGCGTTCGTGCCCTTGGCGATGATCCGCGACGGCCTCGGTGGCGCCGGCGGGTTCGCGCAGGGGTTCGCGGAGCTGGTGCTCGGCGCGTTCCTGCTCGGGGCGATCTGGGTCGGGATGATCCTCGGTCACTGGTACCTCGTCGAACGTCGCCTCTCGAACCGCTACATGGTCTGGATGGCGTGGACGAACGTCGCCGCGATCGCTGCGGGACTGGGATCGGTGCTGCTGTCCGGCCGCAACCCGGCGCCGTGCGAGGGCCTGCCGGCCGGCGGCCCGTACGAGCAGTGCGCCATGATGTTCGCGCCGGTCCTGCGCATCGGGGCGATGACGGTGATCC
>SKJX01000150.1 GCA_007121785.1 Nitriliruptoraceae bacterium | reverse complement strand
TGCACCTCGACAACTCAGCTTGCAACCTCGCGTCGCTCAACCTCAAGCGGTTCTACGACTACGAGGCCGGGCGGTTCGACGTCGAGGCGTACAAGCGGGCCGTGGAGATCATCTTCACCGCCCAGGAGATCATCGTCGGCTACTCGAGCTACCCGACGGACAAGATCGAACGCAACGCGCTGGACTTCCGCGAGTTGGGGCTGGGCTACGCCAACCTCGGCGGGCTGCTGATGTCGATCGGGCTGCCGTACGACTCCGACGAGGGTCGGGCGTGGGCCGGGGCGCTGACCGCGTTGATGACCGGGCACGCCTACAAGACCTCGGCGGAGCTCGCCAAGGTCAAGGGGCCGCACAACGGCTACGCCAAGAACGAGCAGCCGATGTTGCGGGTCATCGCCAAGCACCGCGATGCGGTCGAGCGGATCGACCCACGGCCGGTCGCCGATGACCTGCTGGACGCCGCCAAGGACGCCTGGGACCAGGCGCTGGCGATCGGGACCGAGCACGGCTACCGCAACGCGCAGGCCACGGTGCTGGCACCCACCGGCACCATCGGGCTGATGATGGACTGCGACACCACGGGGATCGAGCCCGACCTCGGCCTGGTCAAGATGAAGAAGATGGTCGGTGGCGCCTCGATCGAGATCGTCAACCAGTCGGTGCCGGCCGCGCTCGAGCACCTCGGCTACGCGCCGGAGCAGGTCGAAGCGATCATCGACCACATCGCGGAGAACAAGTCGATCCACGGTGCGCCCGCGCTCAAGCCGGAGCACACCAAGGTGTTCCAGTGCGCGATGGGCGACGACGCCATCCACTACATGGGTCACACCAAGATGATGGCCGCGGCGCAGCCGTTCATCTCCGGAGCGATCTCCAAGACCGTGAACCTGCCCGAGGAGGCCACGGTCGAGGACGTCGAGCAGCTCCACCTCGACGCCTGGAAGCTGGGCATCAAGGCGATCGCGATCTACCGCGACAACTGCAAGGTCGCGCAGCCGTTGAGCGTCACCAAGAAGGAGGAGGCGGAAGCACCCGCCGCCGAGGTGGTGCAGGTGCCGACCCGCCGCAAGCTGCCGAAGACCCGTCCATCGCAGACGATCAGCTTCCGGGTCGGCGAAGCCAAGGGCTACATCACCACGGGTGAGTACCCGGGCGACGGGGTCGGTGAGCTGTTCGTCAAGCTCGGCAAGCAGGGCTCGACGTTGTCGGGGCTGCTGGACGCGTTCGCGATCAGCATGTCGATCGGGCTGCAGTACGGCGTCCCGTTGGAGGCCTACGTCAGCAAGTTCATGAACATGCGGTTCGAGCCGGCCGGGCTGACCGACGACGAGGAGGTGCGGTTCGCCACCTCGCTGGTCGACTTCCTGGCCCGCAAGATCGCGCTGGAGTACCTGCCGTACGACAAGCGTGAGGGCCTGGGTATCTACACGATCGACGAGCGCAAGCGGATGCTCTCCGAGGGCTACGGCGACGCGGAGCCGGAGGTGCCGGCTGCACCGTCGGCCGAGGACGTCGCCAAGGCCGAGCCCATCCAGGCGAGCGCAGCATCGTCGGTGCCGATCGACCACGACGCGCCGATGTGCTTCGAGTGCGGGATCAAGATGCAGCGCGCCGGTGCCTGCCACGTGTGCGAGAGCTGCGGCTCCACGAGCGGGTGTAGCTGATGCGGATGGCCACACTGAAACCCGGGGTTCTGGCCACGTTTTTTCAGCGATTGGCCACCGGAGTTTCAGTGGTTGGACACCGACTGAAAGGGTCCGCGGCGACGCGGATGTAGGACACGGAGGGGCCCTGCGGGGCCCCTCCGCCGTTCCGTCCGACGAACCGACCCGCTTTGCGTGTACGCAATGGGGTACACTCGTAGGCATGTCGAAGACGGTGCCTGTCCGAGAGTTCCGCACCCATCTCGCCGACCTGCTCGACGAGGTGGCTGACCGCCGCGAGCACGTCACCGTCACCCGACGTGGCCGGCCAGCGGCCGTCCTGGTTCCCGTCGATGAGTACGAAGCGTTGGAGGAGACGGCCGAGATCCTCTCCGACGAGGACGCCCTCGCCGCGATCCGTGACGGCCTCGACGATCTCGCCGCCGGCGATGTCGTACCCCTCGATGAGGCCCGTGCCGAGCACGCTGCCCGCGACCGGTCGTAGTGGCGCGGGTCTTCCTCACCCGTACCGCACGAGAGGCGCTCGCTGCGCTGGATCTCCTGCGTGCCGAAGCGGTCCTGGATGCGCTCGGGGAACTCGAACGCGACCCGCATCTCGGGCACGCGCTTCGCGGTCGGCTCACGGGTCTGCGGTCCTACCGGGTCGGGGTCTACCGCATCATCTACGAGCTCCGCGACGAGCGGATCGTGCGAGTCGTGGCCATCCGGCACCGCGGCAACGCCTACGGCAGCGACCCTCGGTGAGCCCAGTGATCGGACGGCAAGACCCGTTGTGGCTCCCCGCTGGGCACATCGGTGGTGGCCGTCCTTCAGTGTGGCCAACCCACTGAAGGTCTGATGGCCCTCCGCAGTTGAACGTCGGGGTTCTGGCCACGTTTTCGCAGTGGTTGGCCACGGAGCTTTCGGTGGTTGGTCATCGACTGAAAGGGTCCGCGGCGACGCGGACGTAGATCACGGAGGGGCCCTGCGGGGCCCCTCCGCCGTTCCCGGGTTCGTGGGTGAAGACGATGCGGGTATGTCTGGGCAGTCGCTAGCACGACCTGGAAACGAGCCGCTCAGCTACATGCTGGGCGGCTGGCCCCATGGCGAGGTCCGTCACCTCAGCGTCGATGAAGGCGGCGAGCTGGTCCGCTGGCAGGTCGAACAGCTGCGCCTGTTCGTCACCGAACTGATCGGACACCGTGAGGCCCGCGGGGCCACGCAAGCCACCCTCGCGGAGCTCACCGGGCTGCGCCGCAACACCATCAGCGAGCTCGAGGCCGGCCGCTCCTACCCGGACTGGTCGACGATCGCTCGCATTGGCTACGCCCTCGACGCCGACGTGCGGTTCGTCCCACGCCGCAGCGTCCGACGGGAGCTACCACCCGCCCGTTGACCCCCGAGCGCTTGTCTCAGGTCGTGCGCCGAGGTGGGCTGGGTGCCCGTTGTCTGCACGTTGGGTGACCGCGGCCCGAGTTGTGGTGTTCGCGGACATCGCTGCAACGTCCTTTGCAGCTCCGTCTCTCGACATCCGCATCAGCGACCCTGTGGCCAGCTGCGGCCCCCGATCCGATAGCCGGTCGGTTGAATGGCGGGCCACGGAGATGCGGCACGGTCATCTTCGCGCCGATGGAATCGTTCGGCCGAGGTGGGCGTCAGGTAGGTGGCGAGGAGTTGATGTGCAGGACCGAGAGGGTTTCACGACCTTCTACGAGCGTCGGCGTGCCGAGGTGCACGCTGCGGTCGCGGTGACGCTCGGGGATCGCCACCTCGCTGCGGATGCGGTCGACGAGGCGTTCGTGCGGGCTGCGGAGCGGTGGGGGCAGGTCTCGGGGATGGACCGGCCTGCCGGTTGGGTGTACCGGGTGGCGGTGAACTGGGCGACGTCCTGGCACCGGAAGTGGTCGCGGCGCCCGACGATGTCGGTCGAGGCGCTCGACCGGCCGCACCAGGACCGTGCGGGCCCGGAGGCGCTCCTCGACGATCTGGCCGGACTGCCGCTGCTGCAGCGGCAGATGCTGGTGCTGCGGTTCGTGCTGGGCTACTCGGTGCCGGAGACCGCGGCGGCACTGGATGTTGCGGAAGGGACGGTCAAGAGCGGCGTGCACCGTGCACGTCAGCAGCTCCAGGTCGATGCGGAGGTCGCCGATGGCAGTCGATGAGCAGCTGCGACAGCTCGCCGACCAGGTCCCGGCACCGCCGGACGGGGATGCGGCGGCCGCCTTCCGTCGCGGGGTGCGCCGCCGCCGGACCCGTCGAACGGTCGGGGTCGTGGCTGCGGTTTGCGTCGTTGCGGTGCTCGGCGTTGGTGTCACCTCGATCCTTGACGGACCGACGCTGCCGGAGATCGCTGAGCGTCCGCCGGCCACAACCGAGCCGTCGGACGACGAGGAGTCGGCGGCGGATGAGGAGGTGCCGGTCATCACCGGTCCGGAGGTGTTGGCCGTTGGGGGCTCGGACCCGTTCTCCTGGAGGGTGGCGGTGTCGCCAGGTGAGGACGGTCGGTGGTGCACGACGACCAGGCATGGCGATGGAGAGCTCGAGGCTGACGTTGGCGATCCATGCGATGAACTGCTCACGCCCGAGCAGGCCGGCGACCCGGACCGTTTCGGGCCCGTACGCTCCGCGGTCGACACGTCCTCCGATGGCGAGCAGACGCAGCTCCTGTCGTGGGGGTTCGCGCCCGTCGAGGCAGAGACGGTTGACGTGCTGTTCTCCGACGGCAGCCGCCAGCGAGCCTTGACCGGATCAAGCGGGCCAGCTCCGGCGCCGCTGTGGACTGTCGGCCACTTCGATGCCGAGGTGCTGGCCGTCAAGGCGCACCGGGACGGCGAGGTGATCGCTGGCCACATCCCGGCCGACGAGGACCCCGATGCGGCTTCCCCGCAGGCGGTGTTCGGCGACCGGTTGGAGCCCCAGGATGTCGACGCGTTCACCGACGAACAGCAGCGGCTCCTCGATCTCCGAGCCGACGACGAACTGTTCGGGCTGCCGGTCGAAGGGACGGACCGCTCGGTCGGCATCCGGACACGGGACGGATCGGCCCCGCTGCTGTTCGCGACCGCCTGCGATCTGCTGGATCAGGTCGACCTGCCCGACGACTGGGTCGGCATCTGCCTCGAGTACACCGACTCCGAAGACGCTCGCCAACGCGGACTGTTCCCGCACGGAACCACCACCGACGGCTGACCCCACGTTGGGCAAGGCGCTCTCGAGCCACGCTGCGGCGGGAATGCCGACGTTCATCCTTCCCGTGCGGCCAGCCCCTCTGAAGATCTGGTGTCCATCCGCATTTGAGACGGACCAGCGCTGGAAGCCGGGGTTCAGACCCGGATGTCGAGCAGCGCACGGCGTGCGGTTCGGCCAGCGAGCCCCGTATCACGGCGAGTGTCATCAACGCCGTGAGCGGCACCGCGAAGAGCCCAACCAGCACCGCCTTGCCCCGGTCCGCTCGCTGGAGCCTCACGAGGCCGATGGTCCACCCGACGGGGGGCTGGCGACGTGCACGACGGCGACCAGCACGACCTGCTGGGTGCTGGCCGGCCGCACCCGCGGTTCGAGGTGAGCGTCAGTAGCCCTGGACGTCCCGCACTCCTCGTGTCGCCCTTGGCAAGAGCCGCCCTCACCGGCCATCAGCGGCGGTCACGACCTCACGGTGCGCACCCCTCGGCCTCGATGTCGATCTCCACCCGCCTGTTCAGCGCTCCGGCTGCCTCAAGGAAGACCCCGTCTGCGTCCACGTCCTGCACGGCCAGTTCGGTCTCGCCGCGTCCCTCGACCGCCACGGTCCAGCCGTCCACGCCAGTGGCCTCGGCCCAGCTTCCGAACCAGCCCGCCACCGCGGTCCCACGATCGACCGAGAGCTACTGGTTCGACGACGCGTCACCGCGGCTGTCGGTGGGCCGATGAAGGTCAGCTCCGCCTCCGGGACCCCGGCTGCGAGCTCCTCCGCGAGCTCGGTGAGCACCGCGTCGGCCTCTCCCTCCAACTGCGCGCTGCCGGTGTCGAACAGCACGTCGCTGGGTATCGGGAGCGGCTCGCAGGGCTCCGGTTCCGGGGCCACGAGCTCTCAGCGCCGGGCAGCCGCCACACCTCGACCGCACCGTCCTGCCGACCGAGCACCACGTGGCCGCCATCGGGGCCGACGGCGACGCTGTTGAGCACGACGAAGTCCTGATCGTGCAACCGTTGGGGCTCGATGAGGGCGACCAGCTCACCCGTGCCGGTGTCGAACACGTGGACCTGGCCGTCGATGCGTGGCGCCGGACGTCCGGCCACAGCGAGCAGCGAGCCGTCAGGCGAGAAGGCGAGGTCCGCGATCTGGTCGTCGTAGGGCACATGGTCGACCGGTTCCCGGTGTCCGCCGTCCACCAGCCGGCCGTCGGCCAGCAGGTAGTCGTAGGTCGCCCCGGAGCCCACCGCGAGGTGCACACCATCGGGGGAGGGCGCGATGACCAGGACGTGATGCTCGTGCTCGGCGCGCCACAGCAGCTCGGGCTCCCCGGTGGCTGCGGGCTCCTCATCCGGCTCCGCGGGTTCCTCGACCGGTTCCGGTTCGGGCTCTGGTACTGCCTCGGCCTCTGGCTCCGCTTCCTCCACCGGTTCCGGTGGTGGCGGCTCCTCGACGGGTTCCGCCCCGCCGCAGGCGATCAGTCCCACCACGAGCGCCAGCCACGCAGAGCAGGCCCGCGCGCCGGGCCGTGGTCCCCGTCCCTCTGGCTCGCTGCCCTACGAGCCTCTGCATCGCGCACCTCCCGGGCGAACGCGCTCACCTCTCGTTGCACGCACCCACGTTCAAGCTGTGGGCCCGGCCAGAGCTCGGACAGGGGCGATGTACTCCACGCAGGCCGCTGTTGGGGCGGACATCCTGCTGCTCGTGGTCCTGGGGGTGGTGTGACCCATCCTGGTGTTCGGCCCTGGAGGGCGGGTCGATCGCCTCTGCCTCGCGGGATCCGCTGCCAGTTCACTCGTTGGCGACGTCGGTGGCCGCAAAGCAGTCGACGTCGTGCACCCAGCCGACGGAGAGCATGTCATGGGACACTTCCACGAGACGCTACGCGAGCTCGGCCCGCCCACCCGCGAGCTGCGCCGACGCATCCCCGAGGCCTACGAGGGCTTCCTGCAACTAGCCCAGGGGGCCGTCGCCGACGGCGACATCCCCGGCCGCATCAAGGAGGCCATGGCGGTGGCCATTGCGGTCACCCACGGCTGCGAGGAGTGCATCGCCCACCACGCCAAAGCCGCCGTTCGTCAGGGCACCACGAAGCAGGAGATGGCCGAAGCGCTCGGCGTCGCCCTGCTGATGGCCGGGGGACCGGCGTCGACCATGGCACCGACTGCCTGGCGGGCCTTCCAGGAGTTCCGGGAGGACGGCGAGCCGGCGGCCAGGTGACCTTCGGGCTGGGTGGGTTCATCAGCGCGTTCTGGACGGCGCCCGGGTCGACCTGCCGTGCCCCACCGCCAGGCCGAGGATGACCCAGCCGAAGACGAAGTAGGTGATCTGGAGCCAGTGGGGCGGCCAACCGAGGAACGCCACCTGGACGACGATCCACGCGACGAGCGCTGCCCCGACCAGCAGGTGGCCGGCAACTGCCGACCGTGCTCCGCGGAGCTCCGCGATGAACACCGCGGTGGGCAGCAGGCCGTTGACGATCGCAAGCGCGATCCCGGCGAAGACCGGCGAGGCGAAGGGCAGGTCCGCCACCACCGCGTCTCCGACGATCTCGGGACCGGCGAGGACGAGACCGGCCGCGCCGGCGTAGGCACCGACGGCGAGGAACGCCTCGAGCCAGAGCAGGCTCGTTCTGACCGGCATCCGGGCCGGAACGCGAGGCTCGACCGTCGTCATCATCCACCTCCCGCGTCCAGCTCCCAAGATGCAGCCCGTCGATCCTCGACGTCAGGGGCCTTCGCCCCTCGCTACTCGAGGTCGGTGAGCGGACCCTGAACTGGAGCCGGGTGACCGCGTGCGCGGTCGAGGAGGAACGATCGTGACCACCGCGGACCACGCCACCACCGCCCCGGACAGCACGGCGACCTTGCAGCACGCCGCCGCAGGGATCGCGACCCTGATCGCGGTGCTCTACGGACTGATCTGGGCGGGGGTGCTCCCGGTCGTCACGGAGGCGGAGCCCGGCGAGCTCGGGATCCTCGGGTTCGCCGGCGTCGTGTTCCTCGTTCTGGCCGCGCTGCTCTGGCGGTTGAAGAGTCGTGTCCTCTGGGTCGGCACGGCCGTGGTCCAGGTGCCGATGATCTGGATGTACGTGGTCATCGGCGCCGAGCGTGAGCCAGCGTTCGAGATCTGGGGCATCTCGATCCGGGTGGCGCAGGTGGCGCTGATCGGCGTCCTGATCGCGCTCGTCGTTCGCGCCACGAACCAGCGAAGGAACCGATCGTGAGCTCGCGCCCGCCTGCGCATGGACGGCCGGTTCGCGGCCCAACGCCGGGGGCGGCACGACCACACGATGGGCTCCGTGAGAGGGCCCGGGAGTCCGGAGCACAGGTCGCGGCGGCTGCTCAGCGTGACCGCATCGGCTGGCGTTGCCCGTAGGTCGCTGTGCGCCACAGCCACTCGACCGGCCCGTAGCGGAAGTGGCGCATCCACACCGGGCAGGCGACGAGCAGGGCCGCCCAGATACCGACGACGACGAGCAGCCCGGCCGCGCTGCCGAGTTCGTCGTACAGCCCGAAGCCGGCGAAGACGACCAGTGCGAGCACGCTCTGGGTGAGGTAGCCGGTCAGTGCCATGCGCCCGACCCCGACCAGCCGGCGGGACGCACCGAAGCGCAGGGTGAGCAGTGCGGCCCCGGCGAGGTAGCCGGCGGCGAGCAGCGGCACGCCCAGCAACTGGACGACGGCGACGACGACGAGCATGCCGGGGTCGTCCGCGCCCTGCTGGAGGGTCGCGCCGCCCCACAGCGGCCCGACCGGGCCGAGCACGAGGTTGGCCGGCAGGCCGACCCCGAGCCCGAACGCCGCGACGCGTCGCAGCAACGGTCGGTAGGCCGCGAGGTCAGCGATCACGCCGGCCTTGCCGACCGCGAAGCCGAGCAGGAACAGCCCGAGCACCCACGGCAGCATGACGAGTTGGCCGGTCTGCAGGATGAGCGACTGGAAGGCGTTGGCCTCGATGACGTCGAGGTAGGAGCCCTCGGTGTAGGCGGCGACGGTCTGGTCCTGCTGGTCGGCGAAGAACTCCTGCTGCGCGACGACCCCGGGGTGGTCGCTGGGCGGCGCTGGTGCGAACGCCGTGAGAGCCGTGCCGGCCGCCCACAGGATGGCCATCACCGTGACCAGACCGACGGCCCAGCGCAGGGCGGTCTTCGCCCGCACGCGCACGAAGGCGAGCAGCGCGAGGCCCGCCAGCCCGTAGAAGAACAGGATGTCGCCCGGGAACAGCAGCACCATGTGCAAGAGACCCAGGCCGACGAGCAGTCCGTAGCGGCGCGCCAGCAGCGGCCCCGGCGATCGTCCGGCACGGACCGCACGCTCGGCGATCATCGCGGCACCGATGCCGAACAGGATCGCGAACATCGACAGGAACTTGCCGGCGGCAAGCCAGCCCATCCCGAACTCGGTGATGCGGTCAGCGACCGAGGTGGCGGCCGGCTCGCCGCCGACGAACGCGTCGTAGAAGTTGCCCGCGCGCATGTACTCGATGTTGATGAGCAGGATGCCGAGCAGCGCGATGCCACGTAGGACGTCCAGGACCGGCTCGCGCTGGGTCGGCGCGGTCGGCGCGATCACGGCCGGAGGCTGCTCGTCGCGCGGAGCGTCGTGGACGCCGTCCGGTGTTGACACCATCATGGACTCCTCGGGACGCCGTGCCAGGATCGCCCGGGACCACGTGCGCCCGCCTGCACCTGCCGGAAGGGCGCACCGCGGACCTCAGACAGGGTCATGGTCCCGCGTTGCCCACGCTTGAGACAGGGTCGGAGGACCACGGCGGCAGCGCCACCGTCGAGGGTCCCGTCGCCGTCACCCTCGAGTGACGCAGCTGCTCGATACGCCCGTTCCGCGTCCGGCGCCAGGGGACTTGGTCACTCCTACGCGCTGAGGACGTCGTGCCCTACCGCGTCGTGATGGTCGGGGGGAGTATCGATGAAGTCCCTCTCGCCGGCCCGTTCCCGGCCTGGTTCGTGGCTCGGTACGGCGGCCGGCCCGTTCTGGAGCGATGCCATGCCTTCCGACGTCCCGGTCGTTCGTTTCGTCGACACCAGCAAGCACTTCGGTGACGTGGTCGCCCTCGATTCGCTCAACCTCGAGGTCGGCAAGGGCGAGATCGTGGGGCTGCTCGGCCCCAACGGTGCTGGGAAGACCACCACCCTGCGCGCCCTGCTCGGGCTGCTCAAGCCCACCAGCGGTCGGGCCGAGATCTTCGGTCTCGATGCCTGGCGCGAGCCGGTCGAAGCGCACCGCAAGCTGGCCTACATCCCCGGCGAGTTCGCGGTGTGGCCACAGCTCTCCGGCGGTCAGATCCTCGACCTGCTGGGTGCGGTGTCGGGTGGCTACGACGCCGCGTACCGCGACGAACTGGTCGAGCGGTTCAACTTCGACCCGTCCAAGAAGGGGCGTTCCTACTCCAAGGGCAACCGGCAGAAGGTCGCGGTCATCGCCTCGCTGATGACCCGCGCCCCGCTGCTGGTGATGGACGAGCCCACCTCCGGGCTTGACCCGCTGATGGAGGCCACCTTCCAGGACTGCCTGCGCGAGGCCAAGGCCCGCGGGCAGACCATCCTGCTCTCCAGCCACATCCTCTCGGAGGTCGAGGCGGTCTGCGACCGGGTGGCGGTGCTGCGCCAGGGCGTGCTGGTCGAGCACGGCACGCTGGAGGACATCCGTCACCTGCACGCCCACACCGTGGAGGCCACCTACGAGGGGGAGCCCCCGGAGTTGACCGGCATCCCCGGGGTGGAGGACGTCTACGTGCGCGACGGCGTGATCCGCCTGCAGGTCACCGGCTCCACCGATCCGCTGCTCAAGGCGCTCGCCGCGGCCCACGTGCCATCGATCCAGATGCGCGAACCGTCCCTGGAGGAGCTGTTCCACGCCTTCTACGACGAGTCCGACGACGTGCCTGCCGGCGCGGCTGGCTGACGCCTGCGGGGACAGAGGAGACCGTCATGTCCACCGTCGTTCCGCGCCGTCGCAGGGGGGCCACCCCTCCTGCCTCCGTGGCATCTCCACCGGTCGTCGTCGAGCCCCGCTCGCCGGTCGCCGTGTGGTGGCGTACCTACCGTCACCACCTGCGCCTGTTGCGCAACGGTTCGATCGCCTGGATCGTCGGCCTGGCCGGTATCAGCTGGGGTGTGGCCGTCACCTTCGAGGACCGCTACGCGACCCCCGAGGAGCTCGCCGCGTTCGCCGAGTTCGAGGGCGTGCCCGCCTTCGAGGCGATGCTGGGCCGGCTGGTCGGCCTGACCACCGTCGAGGGCGGGGTGCTCTCGCGTTGGGGTATGTTCGGTGTCCTCGCGGCGATCTGGGGCATGCTCGCGGCCGTTCGGCTGCTCCGCCGCGCCGAGGAGGCCGGTCACCTCGAGCCGCTGCGGGCTGGAGCCATCTCCCCGCGCGGTCTGCTCACGTCGACGATGGCCGCGCTGGCCACGGTCTTCGTGGTCTTCGGCGTGGTGATCGGGGTGACCCACACCGCAGCTGGCATGGACGCGGCCACCTCCTGGGCGCTCGGCGGGGCCGCGGCACTCGTCGCCGCAACCTTCGCCGCAGCCGGAGCTCTCGCCTCCCAGCTGACCACCAGCCACCGGCGGGCCACCGGGATCGTGGGCATCGCGCTCGGGCTGGCGCTCGCGGTGCGTATCGTCGCGGCGGCGAGCGCAGCTCCGGAGTGGGTGTGGTGGGCGACGCCCCTCGGGTGGCTGGGTTTCCTCCACGAGATCGACCAGGCCCGTACCGCCGTGTTCCTCGCCTACCTCGGGTTGCTGGTCGTGTTGGTTGCGCCTACCTACCTCATAGCCGACCGCGATCTCGACGCCGGGCACCTCACGCTCGACCGAGATGTCGTGCGACGGACGCCGCGACCGGTCGCCGGTCAGGTGGGCCTCGCGGTCCGTCTCACCGCAGGACCGATCCGGACCTGGGGGCTAGTAGCTGGCTTCGTGGCGCTCGGGTTCGGCCTGCTCGCCCGCGACTTCAGCGAAGCGGTCGCCGACCTCGAGACGATGGCTGAGCTCACTGCCATGCTCGGGTATCCGGGCATGGGCACGTCCGAGGGCATCATCGGGTTCGCCTTCTCGCTGGTCGGGATCGTGCTCGCGGTGTTCGCTGCCGGCCAGGCGGCCGGGATCCGGGAGGAGGAGGCCACCTGGCGCATCGAACACCTGCTGGTGCGGCCTGTCGGGCGGGTCCGGTGGCTGGCCACCCGCACGGCCACCGCCGCCGTGGCTGTGGCACTGGCAGCCCTGCTTGCCGGCGTGCTCGGCTGGGTCGGCACCGCCCTGGTAGGCATGCCCATCGCCTTCACCGACGGCGTGCTGGCGGGCTTGAACCTGATCCCGATCGCCTGGCTCGCCCTCGGCATCGGGATGGCCGTCCTAGGGCTGCTCCCACGGTTGACCGCGCCGGTCACCTACACCTTCGTGATCGCCGCCTACCTGCTCGACTTCGTCGGTGCGATGCTGGAGCTGCCGGAAGCCGTCCTCGACCTCAGTCCCTTCCGGCACCTGGCTGCGGTGCCGGCGGCCGACATGGACCTCGGCGCCGCGCTGGTCATGCTGGCCGTCGCCCTGGTGGGCGCGGTCGTCGGCACCGTCGCTTTCCGGCGACGCGACCTGCAGGAAGCGTGACCCCACGACGGCAGCTCCCGGGTCCTCGGAGCAGGTGTCCGACACCGCGAACCGAGGGCCCGGGCCTCGAGTGGCACCAGGCGCTTGTGACCTACCGTCTGTTCCACCGCATCGCCGCAGCGCTTGCCCCGGCCGCGCCGGCGAGGGCGCCCGGATCCTGTTCGGACTGGAGGGAGTGCCGACGGCGCGATCTGGCGGGAGGCGAGCTTTCATGGGTCCGGAACAGGGGGACACGCCGGAGAAGGTCGACGCACAGAGGGGGCTGCAGATGGACACGATGCCCGGATGGGTGCCGCCGGTCGCCCACGGTGTCGTGCTCGTCCCGCCCGACTCGTCGGGAACTGCAGATGTGCGCTACCCCGTCGTGAACGTTGGATCCCATGGCCTTCCGACGCTGGTGATGGGTGCGATCACCGGGCCTCGGGTCCTTGGTAGGCCAGACCCTCGGCGCCGCAGCCCGGACCAGCAACCTGGTGAGGGGGGCGACGGATGAGCGGGAACGCGCAAGGGTCGCACCGACCCGACGTGGTTCGTCGTGCCGCCGGAGACGAGAACCTGGAACGGATGGAGCCGGTGATGGACGGGGCACAGCTACGTGAGCGCCTGCGACAGCATCTCGGGGTCCTCGTCGAGCAGATCGGGCCTCGGCCCCCCGGCTCACCGGGCAACCGTCGAGCCACGGACTACCTGCGGACGCGGTTGTCGGCCGCGGGCCTCGACGTCGCAGAGGCCGAGTTCGTGACCCAGTGGTGGGAACCCGAGCCTTGCCTGCTCGAAACGCCGGGCGGGTCCCGCCGCGAGCTGATCGCGAACCCGTTCAGCCAGGCTGGGGAGGTGCGGGGTCCGGTCGTCAAGGTCGAGACACGGGAGGCGCTACTCGGACGCAGCGGTCAGCCGCCTGGTGCGGTCATCGTGCTCGGCCCGGCGATCGGAGGTGATCCGGTGGTGCCGAAGTCGTTCCCGTTCTTCATGCCCGACGAGCACCGCGAACTGATAGCAGCGCTGGAGGTACTCCGGCCAGCGGCCGTCATCGCCGTCTCCGAGCGTCATGCGTCGTTGCCCACCTTCGAGGATCCCGAGCTGTGCTTCCCGTCGCTCACCGTCGCGCCGGAGGTCGGCGCGCAACTCCGTCCTGGTGAGGAGGTCCACATCGTCTTCCGCGGACGCAACCACCGTGGTCACGGGGTGAACATCTCTGCCCGCACGGCTGCTCCGGGAAGGCGGCTGGTGGCCAGTGCGCACGTCGACGCCAAGATCACCACCCCTGGAGCGTTCGACAACGCCGGAAGCGTCGCGGCACTGCTGGTCCTCGCCGAGACGGCCAGCAGCGACCTCGGGCCCGTCGAGTTCGTCTTCTTCAACGGTGAAGACCACTACGACGCCGGTGGTGAACTGGCATGGCTCGAGGCGACCGACCTCGCCGAGGTGGCCGTCAACGTCAACCTCGACGGCGTCGGCGTGCGAGGTCGACGCACCGGCGTGACCTGCCTCGCCTGCCCGCCCCCGATCCAGGACCGCATCGCACGCCTGGGCGATGAAGACAGCTGGACGCTCATGCCACCATGGTTCGAGAGCGACCATGCCATCTTCGCCATGCGGGACATCCCCGCCGTCGCCGTCACCTCCGAACACGTGCACGACCTGCTGACATCGGTCGCGCACACCCCGGCGGACACCCTCGACGTGGTCGACGTCGACATCCTGCTCGACATCGTGCACCGACTCCGCGGGCTGTTCTCCCACCTCGACGATGACCTGCGGTAGAAGGCCGCTGCGCCGTTCCCGAACGAGCCGCCAGGCGTGCACGAGCAACGTCGACACCTCGACCCCGGGATCGAGTTCGAACTCGTCGATCCTGGTCGAGCCGGCGACGATCTGCGGGTCGACCGCCCGACTCCACGCTGGGCTCGGACCTCTCTGCCCACTGCTCCGCGACGCAGTTCGAAGGGGACCCACTGCGGTCGCCCCTTCGGCCGTGGCCGACCTGAGGGGGACGGGTGACGTCTGCGTCCGGATCCACCGCGGATCACGTGCACGACCTGCTTGCTGCCGTGCGAGCACCGCTATCGTGCGCCGCGCGTGGCTGGGGCACCTGTTTCGTCGTTCCACGCATGTCCAACGTCCGCAGATCCCAAGGGGCACCTGATGCGAACGACCCTCCGACTGCTTGCGCCACTGGCCGCGGTCCTGCTGCTCGCGACCGCGTGCGGTGACGACGATCCGGTCGACGACGCTGACAGCGGTGATGCCGACGGCACCGAGGAGACCGAGGTCGACGCCGGCAACGGTGAGGACAACGGCGCCGAGGAGCCCGAGGACGACGCCGATGACGGTGGCGACGAGCACGCTGAAGCGGTCTGGGACGGTGAGGAGCTGGCCTTCCATGGCGTGACCTGCGGCACGCTGCCCGCCGATGACGGCTACGAGATCCGCGGCCGCATCGACAACGGTGGCAGCACCAACATCCAGGCCCGCTTCACCTACGACCCGGACGCATCCGACGGCGACGACATCGTGCTGGCTGACGACACGCCGCACCGCCTCGAGCTGTTCTTCGACGAGGGTGACACGATCGGGGACGGGCGCGCGTTCCGGGCTGACGTCGACGACCTCGGAACGCTCGATGCGTCCGTGGGCCACGTGGCGGGCACGATCCACCTCGACCCGGAGGACAACACGCAGGCACCCGAGACCCACCCCGAAGGCGCCGAGATCGTCTTCGAGCTTCGCTGCGGCTGATCGGTCGGCCAGGCAGGCTCAGCGCGTGGTCACGGCAGGGTGCGCACCATCGTGCTCGCCGCACCGTCAGCGGTCTCCCGCGGCACGAACCCCAGGCGCTCGTACAACCTGGAAGCCGGGTTGTCGTCCTCCGGCGTTCAAGCTCACCTGATCGACACCGTGGAGGTGTGACTCCACCAGCATCGTGACGGATGGCACTGCGTGGGTCAGGCCGGGTCAGCTTGGCTGGCGGTCTCGTCGCCGACCGCGGTGTCGCCCGTCTCGGTGTCGCCGATCGTGCGGACGACTCGGGCGGGGTTGCCGACGGCGACGACGTCGGCCGGCAGGTCCCGGGTGACGACCGCGCCGGCGCCGACGACGGAGTTCTCGCCGATGGTCACCCCGGCCAGGACGATCGCGCCGCCACCGAGCCAGACGTTGTCACCGATGGTGATCGGCTCGGCTGCCTCCCACTTCTCGCGGCGCGGACCGGGCTCCACGGGGTGGGTCGGCGTCAGCAGCTGGACGTTGGGGCCGATCTGGACGTCGTCCCCGATGGTGATGGTGGCGACGTCCAGCGCGACGAGCCCGAAGTTCGCGAAGCAGCGTGCACCGATCCGGATGTGCGTGCCGTAGTCCACGTACAGCGGCGGCCGCAGGACGGTCTCCTCACCGATGGCGCTGAGCAGGCGCTCGAGTAGCTCACGACGCCGTAGCTCCTGGCGTGCGCCGGTCGCGTTGTAGGCGGTCATCAGCTCGAGCGCGGCCGCGCTCGCTTCGTCCAGCTCCGGGTCGTCGGCGAGGTAGAGGTCACCGGCGAGCATCCGCTCGCGCATCGTCCGGTCGTCGAGGTGTGCGGGTGTCTCCATGCGCGAAGCGTACGGCGCCACGTGCACGGACGTTCGCGGAGGTGAGGTTGGTTCCTCGTGCACGTACGCGCGCCACGTGGGGTAGCCGGGTTGCTTGTCCGGGGACGCGGACGTATGACCAGAGCTGCGGAGACGACGAGCCTGTCTCTCGATCGTGTAGCTCGATGAAGCTCCACCTCGTCCGGGGTGGGGGACGGGGATCGCCGATGCCTGCTCGCGTGCGACGCACCATCTTCTGGGTCCGCTCCAGGGAACGTGCACGGGTGCCCTGGCTGATCGCGATCCCGCTGCTCGGCGCGTTCGTCGCCACGAGCGCCGGCACGCTCGTGCCAGGGGAGTTGGCGTTGCCGGTGGAGGCGCTGCTCGCCAGTGCGTCACCGGCCGTCGCGGCGGTCCTGCTCGTGGCCGCCAGCAGCCGGTGGCTCGGGGGCCGCAAGCTGGCGGACTACGGCCTGGCGATCGACCGGCGGTGGATGGTCGACCTGGCTGCCGGGCTCGGCATCGGTGCGGTCGCGGTCTCGGCTCCGTACCTGATCGCGATCAGCGGGGGCTGGGCACGCGTCGTGGCCACGTTCGATCCGGGCGACCTCGCACTGGGCACCGGGATCCTGCTCTACGTCCTCGCGATGCTGTTCACGGGGCTGTGGGAGGAGTTGGTGCTGCGCGGCGTGTTCCTCTGCAACGCCGCTGATGGTCTACGTCGCTGGCTCACGCCGCAGCGTGCCGTCGCCGGTGGCCTTGCGCTGAGCACGCTGGTGTTCGCGCTGGGCCACATCGGGCAGACCGGGGTCTCGGCCACGCTGCTCACCTTCCTGCTCTCCGGGGTGGTCGTCGGCGTCGTCTACCTGTGCAGCGGCGACCTGGCGCTGGTGATCGGTGCGCACGCCGCGTTCAACATCACCTCCAACGTCCTGTTCGCCCGTGCGGGTGGACCGGCCGACGGGCTCTCGTCGGTCATGCGGATCGAGGTCGATACGAGCCTTCCCTTGCTGGCGCAGGGGGGCGTCCTGGAGTTCGCGGCGTTCGGCCTGCTCGGCGTGTTCGGCCTGCTGTGGCTGCGCTACGCACGCGGATCGGTCGTGCTCCGCCTGGCTGCGCTCGGTCTCGACGACGGACCGGACGTCAACGAGCGCGCAAGCAAACCCGTCCAGGGCTGACGGCAACGACGTGCGCCCCCATGGGTCGGATGCGGCACCCGGGACCGAGCGATGCGGACGGCCGGTTGGTCCGATCCCTCACGCCGAGTCCGGGTGGCTCCCACCAGGCACCGCAGCGGGGACCTTCCCCCTCGGGCCCTCGCCGCGCAGCACCAGCCAGACCGGAGCCACGAGCAACGCCAGTGCCCCGTAGGCCAGTGCCGGGTAGGACGCGAGCGCCAGCACGATCCCGGCGAGCGTGCCGCCGAGGGCACCGGCGAGGTTCATGACCAGGTCGCTGGCGCCCTGGGCTGCGGG
>SKJX01000189.1 GCA_007121785.1 Nitriliruptoraceae bacterium | reverse complement strand
TAGGCTGACAGCAACGACGACGGAGACCCGTCGTCCACGACACCCGGGGAGCTCGGGACAGCCGGGCTGAGAGGGTGGCCACCGCAAGGGCGTCGCACGACCGCCCGGTCGTGACCGTCAGCGAGCGCCATCGACCCGTGGAACCTGCTCTGGGTAACGCCAGCGTGAGGGAGGTGCCACCACGATGGTCCCGCCGACCCCCGGCTCCGAGTCCGACGACGTCACGCAGGTCGTGGTGCTCGCGGGCGGAGATCCGGTCCTCCCGCCGCTTCCACGCGCCCTGCCCTCGCCCGACGTGGTCATCGCGGCGGACTCCGGTCTGGCGGCCGCCGACGCGCTCCACCTCGACGTGGATCGGCTGGTCGGTGACCTGGACTCGGTCACACCCGCCGACCTCGCCCGAGCCCGTGACGCGGGCGTCGAGGTGGAGCTCCACCCGGTGGACAAGGATCGGACCGATCTGGCGATCGCGCTGGACGCCGCCACGGAGCTGACGCCCGCGGCCGTGACGGTCGTCGGTGGCCACGGCGGCCGCCTCGATCATCTGCTTGGCGGGACCTCGCTGCTGGCGGCGCCGGCGTACGCCGACCTGTCGATCGTCGCGCTGATGGGCGATGCGGTCCTGACCGTGATCCGCGGCTCCGTGCCGCTGTCTGGCCGGGTCGGCGAACTGGTCAGCCTGCTGCCGATCCACGGTCCGGCCCGCGGCATCGTCACCCAGGGCCTGCAGTTCCCCCTCGACGACGAGGAGCTACCCGCCGGCTCCTCCCGGGGCATCAGCAACGTGCTCGCGTCGACCAGCGCTGCCGTCACCGTCACCGACGGGGCGCTGATCGCGGTGCAACCCGGAGAGCTCGCCCCCGATACCGACCCTGGAGCTGGAACACGATGAGGATGACCCGACCGATCGCGCTCATCGCCGCACTGGCGATGACGCTGGCCGCCTGCGGGGACGACGTGGCGGAGCCCGACCCGGACATCAACGACCAGGTGGACGACGACGGCGATGAGGCGATCGCGGACGAGCCCGATGACGCCACGGACGACGCGACCGTCGACGAGGAACCCGGGGACACCGTCACCCTGCTGACCCACGACTCGTTCGACGTCTCCGAGGACGTGCTGGACGCGTTCACCGACGACACCGGGATCGACGTCGAGGTGGTGCCGCTCGGCGATGCCGGGACGGCCCTGAACCAGACGATCCTCACCGCCGACGCCCCTCAGGGGGACCTGCTGTTCGGGGTGGACAACACCTTCCTGTCCCGGGCGCTCGACGAGGACATCTTCGCGGCCTACGAGTCACCGGCGCTCGAGGACGTCGATCCGGATCTGATCCTCGATGACGAGCACCGGGCGACCCCCATCGACCGCGGCGACGTGTGCCTCAACTACGACGTCGCCTACTTCGACGACGCCGACGTGGACGTCCCCGACGGGTTGGACGACCTGACCGACCCGGCCTACCAGGGGCTGCTCGGGGTCACCAACCCCGCGACCTCCTCCCCCGGGCTCGCCTTCCTGTTGGCGACGATCGAGACGTTCGGCGAGGACGGCTACCTCGACTTCTGGGAGCAACTGGTCGACAACGACGTCATCGTCACCGACGGCTGGTCCGAGGTGTACTACGACGAGTTCAGCGCGACGGGCGAGGGTGACCGCCCGCTCGTGGTCTCCTACGCCTCCAGCCCTCCGGCGGAGGTCCTCTTCGCCGAGGACGAACTGGACGAGGCTCCGACCGGCGTCATCGAGGCATCCTGCTTCCGGCAGATCGAGTTCGTCGGGATCCTCGACGGCGCCGAGAACCCGGTCGGAGCGGAGCGGTTGGTCGACTTCATGCTGAGCGAGACGTTCCAGGAGGACATCCCGCTGACGATGTTCGTGTTCCCCGCCAACCAGCAGGCGCAGCTGCCCGAGGTGTTCGAGGAGTTCGCGGTCCTGCCGGACGATCCGTTGGAGATCGACCACGAGGTGATCGGTGAGCGCCGCGAGGAGTGGATCGAGGCGTGGACCTCCACGGTCCTGCGGTGACGATCCGCCGGCCAACCCGTCATCCGTGAGCGTCGTCGCCCCGGACGCACGATGAGCGCCACCGGACGGCGTCAGCGGCGCGGCGCCGGTCTGGCGCTGCTCGCGGTCCCGGTGGTGTTCCTCGCCATCTTCTTCGTCTGGCCCGTCGGCACGATCTTCGCCACCGGGTTCGCACCGGACGGCGACCTCGAGCTCGGGGTCGTCGGGCGGGTCATCGGCGACCCTGCGGTGCGCTCGGTCGCCTGGTTCACGTTGTGGCAGGCAGCGGCATCGACGGCGTTGACGCTGCTGGTGGGCCTACCGGGCGCGTACGCACTCGCTCGGATGGAGTTCCGGGGGCGCTCGCTGCTCCAGGCCGGTGTCACGATCCCGTTCGTGCTGCCCACCGTCGTCGTCGGGTCGGCGTTCCTCGCGCTGCTCGGTCCCCGCAGCCCGATCAACACCGCCCTGACCACCGTCCTCGGCGACGCGGCACCGACCCTGGACCTCCGACGCACCGTCGTTGCGATCCTGGTGGCCCACGTCTTCTTCAACTACGCCGTGGTCGTGCGCACGGTGGGTGGCCTGTGGTCGCTGCTCGACCCGCGGTTGGAGGACGCCGCCCGCGTGCTCGGCGCCTCGCGATGGCGGGCGTTCCGCGAGGTCTCCCTGCCGCTGCTCAGACCGGCGATCGCGTCGGCGGCCGCCATCGTGTTCCTGTTCACGTTCACCTCCTTCGGTGTCGTGCTCATCCTCGGTGGTCCCGGACGCGCCACGATCGAGGTCGAGATCCATCGAGCGACGACCCAACTGCTCGACCTGCCGCTGGCCTCCGCGCTGGCCGTGCTCCAACTGATCGCCGTCCTCGCCTCCCTCCTGGTCTACGGCCGCCTGCAGCGGCGCGCACCGACCCAGCCGCTGGTCGGTGCCACCACCACCCGCCGTCCACCCCGCTCGGCCGGCGAACGGTGGTTCCTGCGCGGCAACCTGGTCGTGGTCGCCGCCCTCCTGGCGTCCCCGTTGCTGGTGCTCGTCGAACGCTCGCTGACGACCGCCGACGGGTACGGCCTCGCCAACTGGCGGGCGCTGCTGACCGACGACCGGGCCACGGTCCTGGCGGTCCCGGCCGGCGAGGCCGTGCGCAACTCGCTGCTGTTCGGGCTCAGCGCCACCCTGATCGCGCTGGTGGTCGGCGGGTTGGCCGCCACCGCGGCGACATCGCGTGACGGGCGGCTCTCGCGGATCGTCGACCGGGGGCTGATGGTGCCGTTGGGCACCTCCGCGGTCACGATCGGCTTCGGCTTCCTTATCGCGCTCGACCGGCCACCCCTGGACCTGCGCGGCTCGCCGTTGCTGGTCCCCATCGCGCAGGCGCTGATCGCCACCCCGTTCGTCGTCCGCACCCTCCTGCCGGTCCTGCGATCGATCGATGAACGGCTGCGGGACGCCGCCGCGGTCCTCGGCGCCTCACCTCGACGGATCTGGCGCGAGGTGGACCTGCCGATCGTCGGTCGTGCGGCGCTGGTCGCCGCCGGGTTCTCGTTCGCCATCGCGGTCGGCGAGTTCGGGGCGACGGTGTTCGTCGCACGTGCCAACCTGCCGACCATGCCGGTGGCGATCTTCCGGTTGCTCGGGCGCCCGGGCGTGGCCAACTTCGGACAGGCGATGGCGATGTCGACGCTGCTGATGGTCGTGACGGCCTCCGCGATCCTGGCGATCGACCGGCTGCGGGTCGGCCAGGTGGGACGGTTCTGATGCCTCACGGTGCCCCGCTCGAACTGACAGGTGTCACGGTCACCTACGGCCCGTACGACGCCGTCCGGGACCTCGACCTGCGCGCCAACGCCGGCGAGGTGCTCTGCGTGCTCGGTCCCAGCGGCTGCGGCAAGTCCACGCTGCTGCGCGCCGTCGCCGGGCTCGAACCGTCACGGACCGGCACGATCCGACTGGATGACCGCCAGCTGGACGGCCTGCGCCCCGACCAGCGCGACGTCGGCCTGATGTTCCAGGACCATGCGCTGTTCCCCCACCGCACCGTCGCCGACAACGTCGCGTTCGGCCCACGCATGCGCGGCCTCGACCGCCGTTCGGTCGCTGATCGGGTGGACGACGCGTTGCGGCTCGTCGATCTCACCGACCTGGCCGGGCGGCGCATCACCGAACTCTCGGGTGGCGAGCAGCAACGGGTCGCGCTCGCCCGGGCGGTGGCACCGCGGCCCAAGTTGCTGATGTTGGACGAGCCGCTCGGGTCGCTCGACCGGGCGTTGCAGGCCCGGCTGCTCGACGACCTCACCCGGGTCTTCTCCGAGCTCGGAACCACCGTGCTGCACGTCACCCACGACCAGCAGGAGGCGTTGGCGGTCGCGGACCGGGTCGCGGTCATGCGGGCAGGCCGGGTCGAGCAGTTGGGCTCGCCGGACGAGCTGTGGCGCGGCCCGCGGACCGCGTTCGTCGCGCGGTTCCTCGGGCTGGAGCACGTGGTGCGGCTCACCGTCCGCGACGGCGTCGCGGACAGCCCGTGGGGTCCGCTGGCGGTGCCGGGGACCCGGGACGGCGACCACGACGTGGTCCTGCTCCCCGAGGCGCTGCGGGTGATCGATGCGGGTGAGCCGCGCCGCGACGATGAGCTCGCGGTGACCGGCCGGATCGTGGGCCGTCGGTTCGCCGGCGACCACCTGCGGGTCACCGTCGACCCCGGCACCGGCCCGACGCTGACCGTGCCGGTCTGGCGAGGATCGGTCCCCGAACCCGGCAGCGACCTCGAGCTCGCCCTCGATCCGCAAGCGGCTCGGATCCTCGAGCCCGAGACGACGACCAGGAGCACGCGATGACCATCTCCACCCGGGAGCTGACCGACACCGTGCCGCAGGCCGGACGGCTGCAGGCGATCCTGCTGCGCACCGATGTGCGGGGTCCGATGACGAGCACGGACGACGTCGAGGCCGTCGCCGGGCTCGGGCTGGTCGGCGATCACCGGACCGCCGGCCGCCAGACGGACTCGGCGGCGAAACGGCAGGTCACCCTGATCCAGGCCGAGCATCTGCCGGTGATCGCCGCGCTCACCGGCCACGACACGGTCGATCCAGCCCTGCTGCGCCGCAACCTGGTGATCGAAGGGATCAACCTGGCCTCGCTGCGGGAACGGCGGTTCACGATCGGCTCCGTCCTGCTCGAGGGGACCGGCTGGTGCCATCCGTGCTCGCGCATGGAGGAGGCGCTCGGCGCCGGGGGGTTCCAGGCGATGCGGGGCCACGGCGGGATCACTGCCCGGGTGCTCGACGGCGGCCCGATCGGGGTCGACGACCCGATCGAGGTGGTGGCCGACCCGGCGGCGCCCGGCGCCGGACCCGCCGTACGCTCGTGACGGGCGGGTGACCACCCGACGAACCCGACGAGGAACGAGTGACCGTGAGCGACGATCAGCACGGCGACGATCCGACGCCCGGCCACGACCCCACGGGCACCTCAGACGACTCCGACGCACCTCCGCTCGACGACGTCGCCCGCATCCTGGCCGACCTGGACCTACCGGCCAAGGTCGCGCTGCTCTCCGGCGCGGACACCTGGCACCTCGAGCCCGTGCCCAGCGCCGGGCTGGGCCGCACCATGGTCGCCGACGGCCCGCACGGCCTGCGCCGGTTCCCCGGCGACGGCGAGCAGCAGGGAGGCCGCCGTGCGGTGCCGGCCACCTGCTTCCCGACCGCGGTGACGTTGGCGTCGAGTTGGGACGAGGCGCTGCTGGACGAGGTCGGTCGGGCGCTTGGCCGGGAGGCGCTGGCTGAGGACGTCTCCGTCGTGCTCGGTCCGGGTGTGAACCTCAAGCGGCACCCGGCCGGTGGACGCAACTTCGAGTACCTCAGCGAGGATCCGCTGCTGGCGGGCCGGCTGGCCGCCGCGATGGTGCGAGGGATCCAGTCCCAGGGGGTCGGGGCGTGCGTGAAGCACCTGGCAGCGAACCACCAGGAGACCTTCCGGATGGTCATCGACACGATCGTCGATGCGCGGACCTTGCAGGAGCTCGAGCTCACCGCCTTCGCACTGGCGATCCGCGACGGCCGACCGTGGACGGTGATGAGCTCGTACAACCAGCTCAACGGCGTCCCCGCGTCCGACAACCGCTGGCTGCTGACCGAGGTGCTGCGCGACGAGTGGGGCTTCGACGGCCTGGTCATGAGCGACTTCGGGGGTATGCACGACCGGGTCGCAGCCACCGCCGCCGACAACGACCTGGAGATGCCGGGCAGCAACGGCGCGTTCGACGCCGAGGTGATCGCTGCGGTCCGTGGCGGCGACCTCGACGAGCAGGACGTCGACCGGTGCGCGCGACGGGTGATCGAACTGATCGTCCGCGCCGCCGCGAACCGGGTCCCGACCGCGACCGTCGACCAGGATGCGCACCATGCCCTGGCACGCCGCGCGGCCGCTGCCGGCACGGTCCTGCTCACCAACGACGGCACCCTGCCGCTGGCCGCGGACACCGATCTCGCCGTGATCGGGGCCTTCGCCACCACGCCTCGGTTCCAGGGTGCCGGCAGCTCGCAGGTCAACCCCACCCGGCTCGACGACCTGATCTCTGCGGTCCGGGACCGCATCCGGTCTGGCGCCCAGCTCACCTACGCCCCGGCGTACGACCCGGCGACGGGGGCGACGACCGATGCGTTGATCGAGCAGGCGGTCACGGCCGCGCAGGCGGCTGGCCGTGCGGTGGTCGTCGCCGGCCTGCCGGGTCCCTACGAGTCCGAGGGGTTCGATCGCACCCACCTGGATCTGCCGGCCGGGCACGTACGGGTGATCGACGCGGTGCTCGACGCCGGCGTGCCCACCGTGGTCGTGCTGCAGAACGGCGCACCGGTCGAGCTGCCGTTCGCCGACCGGGCACCGGCGATCGTGGAGGGCTACCTCGGCGGTCAAGCCGGCGGTGCAGCGCTTGCCGACGTGCTCTTCGGCGACGTGGAGCCGGGCGGACGCCTCGCCGAGTCGTTCCCGGTCGCGATGCAGGACCTGGCGGCCGATGCCAACTTCCCCGGCCACCCCAAACAGGTCGAGCACCGGGAAGGGCTCCTGGTGGGCTACCGCTTCCACGACACCGCCGAGGTGCCCGCCCGCTTCGCCTTCGGGCACGGCCTGGGCTACACCACCTTCGACTACGGCCAGCTCGAGGTCGCCGGCGACGGCACCGATCGCACGGCGACCGTCACGGTGACCAACGTCGGCGGCCGTCCCGGGACGGAGGTCGTGCAGCTCTACGTGCGTGCCTCCGACTCGGTCGTGTGGCGACCGGGCAAGGAGCTGAAGGGCTTCGCGAAGGTGCGGCTCGAGCCGGGCGCCTCGCAGCAGGTCCGGCTCGACCTCGACCGCCGGTCGTTCGCGATCTACGACGTGGCCGCCGGCGACTGGCTGGTGGAGGCCGGCACCTACGAGGTGCTGGTCGGGGCCTCGTCGGTCGACATCCGCGCGACGGCCAGCATCGACGTGGCGTCCGAGGACCCCGTCACCCCGGTGCCGGCTCCGGCGAGCGCCGTGGCCACCGACGAGGAGTTCGCCCGTCTGCTCGGGACCGCGATCCCGACGCCGCGACCCACCCAGCCCTTCCACCGCAACTCATCGGTGGCCGATCTGACCCTGACCCCGATGGGACGCACGGTGCATCAGGCGATCACGGCCGCGGCGCGCTACCACATCCAGCGCACCGTTCCGGAGGACGACGAGGCGACCCGTCGGATGTTCGAGGCGAACTTCGCCGAGGCGCCGCTGCGCGCGTTGCCGCTGATGGGCGGCGGGAAGCCGCCGATGGCCGTCATCGACCGGACGATCGACGCGCTCAACGGCCGACCCAAGGCCGCCCTGGTCGACCTGCTCGACCGGCTACGCAGCTGACCGACCTACCACGCGACGTCGACAGGCCGGTCGGGCCGCGGAGCGGTCAGTACACCGGGATCGAGTCGTCCACCTGCCGCGCGTAGGCGTTGATGCCACCACGCATCGAACGGGCCTTGAAGCCGGCACCGCGGAGCAGTTCGGTGGATTCCAGGGAGCGCTGCCCCGACTTGCAGTGGACCACGTACTCCTTCGTGGGGTCGAGGTCGGCCAGCTTGCCGGCCAAGGTGTCCTTGGGGATCAGCACGGCGCCCGGGATCCGGTTGATCTCGTACTCGTGCTCCTCGCGGACGTCGAGCAGTTCCACGTCCGGCTTGTCCGCGATCTCCGCGTACTCGGTCGGCAGGATCTCCAGATCGGCCAGCGACCGGTCGGCTTCCACGACCCCGTCGTGCGCGGGCATCCCGCAGAACTCCTCGTAGTCGATCAGTTCGGTGACGGTCGGGTCGTCGCTGCACACGGGGCAGCTGGGGTCCTTGTTGACCTTGACGTAGGTCCACTCCTGCGCCAGCGCGTCGTAGAGCCCGAGCCGCCCGACCATCGGCTCGCCGGCGCCGGTGATCAGCTTGATGCCCTCGATGCCCTGGGCGGTTCCGATGTGGCCCGCCATGATGCCGAGCACACCCCCCTCGGCGCAGTTGGGGACCATGCCCGGCGGTGGCGGTTCGGGGAACATGCACCGGTAGCAGGGGCCCTCCTTCGCGTAGAAGACGCTGAGCTGCCCTTCGAAGCGGAAGATCGAGCCGTAGACGTTGGGGATGCCCAGCAGCACGCACGCATCGTTGACGAGGTAGCGGGTCGGGAAGTTGTCGGTGCCGTCGATCACCAGGTCGTAGCCGTCGAGGACGTCGAGCGCGTTCTCGGACGTGAGGAACGTGCGGTGCTCCACCACCTCGACGTGGGGGTTGATCTCCCGGATCGAGGCGCGAGCGGAGTCGATCTTGTGCACCCCGATGTCCGAGGTCCCGTGGATGATCTGGCGCTGCAGGTTGGAGGCGTCGACCACGTCGTCGTCGACCAGCCCGATCGTGCCGACACCGGCGGCGGCCAGGTACAGGGCCAGCGGCGAGCCGAGCCCACCGGTGCCCACGAGCAGCACCTTGGCGGCCTTCAACCGTTCCTGGCCCTCCATCCCGACGTCGGGGATGATCAGGTGGCGGCTGTAGCGGGCGATCTCCTCGTGGGAGAGCGGCGCACGACGATCGACGACCGGACGGACCACGGAAGGGCTCCTGACAGAGCAGCGAAAGCAGGTTCGGTGCGGGACGCGACGCAGGTCGGCGGGGTACACCAGGTACGCCACGCCAGGGCGCGCGCCAGTGTCAACGCGCGGCGGCACGCACGACTTCCCCGACGGTGGAAACCGTGCGAACTCCCGACCTCGGCGACCAGACATCGACGCCTCGCACGGCACCGTCGCCCCGAGCAGCACGGGGCCCGCCAACGGGACCAGCGGCGACCCGACCAGGTCGGACGACCCGGTCAACACCCGGGTGTGCCGCGTGAGGCGGTGGGTCCGCGCGTGGAACGGGTCGGTGGAATCGACCATCCGTGCTCACGCCCTGGGTGGTGGTCCCCCGGATCGCGGGCCCGTTAGGGTCCTGTCAACCCTGTCGGGCCAGCTGTGCCCACCGACCACCCCGCCGAGGAGCCCGCCGTGCACGAGGCCGTGATCTGCGAGCCGATCCGGACCCCCATCGGCCGCTACGGCGGCGTGCTCCGGGACGTGCCCGTGACGCAGCTCGCTTCCCACGTGGTCGAGACCCTGCTGGCCCGCACCGGCGCCCCACCCGAGTCGATCGACGACGTGATCCTCGGACAGGGCTACGGCAACGGGGAGGCCCCGGCGCTCGGCCGCGTCGCCGCGTTGGACGCTGGCTTGCCCGTCACCGTCCCCGGACTCCAGCTGGACCGTCGCTGTGGCTCGGGCCTCCAGGCGGTGATCGACGCCGCCATGCGGATCCAGACCGGGGCCGCCGAGGTGGTACTCGCCGGCGGTGCGGAGTCGATGAGCCAGGTGGAGTTCGCCACGCAGGGCATCAGGTGGGGCGTGCGCTCATCCGAGGTCCCGCTGGTCGACCGGCTCGCGAGAGCGCGGGTGACCGCTGGCGGCGGCCACCATCCGGTGCCCGGCGGCATGTTGGAGACGGCGGAGAACCTCCGCCGGGAGTTCGCGATCCCCCGGGAGGAACAGGACGAACTGGCCCTGCGCTCACACCAGCGAGCGGTGGCGGCGCAGGTGGCGGGGCGCTTCGACGACGAACTGGTGCCCGTCGAGGTGCCTGTCAAGGGCGGGACCACCACGATCGCGCGCGACGAGCATCCCCGGGCCGACACGAGCCTGGAGAAGCTCGCCTCGTTACGGGCGATCCGAGGAGATCTCGACCCGAACGCCACGGTCACCGCCGGCAACTCCTCCGGCCAGAACGACGGCGCGGCGGTCTGTCTGGTCACCACCCCGGAACGAGCGGAGGCGCTGGGGGTGCGACCGCTGGCGCGACTGGTCAGCTGGGCCGTGTCCGGATGCGAACCACACCGCATGGGGGTCGGCCCGGTCACCTCGACCACCACCGCGCTCGACCGGGCCGGACTGACCCTGGCCGACGTCGACCTGATCGAGCTCAACGAGGCGTTCGCCGCGCAGGTGCTCGCGGTGACACACAGCTGGGGGCTGACCGAGACGGACCACGAGCGGCTCAACGTCAACGGCTCCGGGATCTCCCTCGGCCACCCGATCGGGGCCACCGGCGGCCGGATCCTGGCGACCCTGCTGCGCGAACTGGACCGTCGGGAGGCCCGCTACGGCCTGGAGACGATGTGCATCGGTGGTGGGCAGGGCCTGGCCGCGGTGTTCGAACGCATCGCACCGTCCTGAGCGTGGTGTCCTTCGGCCCGACGGCCGAGGGCATCCGGCCCGGGACACGGACGACCTGGATGCGCATGGTGGGTACCGGTGGACGAGGATCGGTGCCCACGTGTTGGACCTGCTCGACGAGCCCACGACGGTGACGTCGGGGCGCCCCATCGGAGGGGAGCCCGAGGAGGCGTCCTCGGCGGCGGTGACCACCGACCTCGTACGGCAGTACCTCAACGAGGCGGCCCGCTTCGACCTGCTCGACAAGGAGCGGGAGGCGGATCTGGCCAAGCGCTACCAGGCCGGGCTCGCGGCCGAGCGGCTCCTGAGCGAGGGGGGGCGATCACCACGTCGTGCCGCCCGCTTGCGGTGGCTCGTCGACGATGGGCAACGCGCGAAGCAGACGATGGTCCTCGCCAACCTCCGACTGGTGGTCCCGCAGGCACGCCGGTACACCGGCCGGGATCTGGACTTCATCGAGCTGATCCAGGAAGGCAACCTCGGTCTCCTGCGGGCGGTCGAGCGGTTCGACCAGACCAAGGGCTACAAGTTCTCCACCTACGCGGTGTGGTGGATCCGTCAGGCGCTCCAGCGTGGCGTGACCTCCAAGGCCCGGACCATCCGGGTCCCGACCCACGTGTGGGAACTCTCGTCGAGGGTGAACGCCGCTGACCAGCGGCTGCGGCAGGACCACGGTCGTGACCCCACGGAGGCGGACCTCGCCGCGGCGACCGATCTGACCGTCGAGCGGGTCCGCGAGGTCACCAGCGCGATGCAACGGCTCGCCAGCCTCGACCGGGTCGTCGGCGAGGAGGGTGAGACCACCATGGGTGAGGTCATCGCCGATGACCATGCGCCGGACCCGGTCGACGGCGCCCTCGAGCACGACCTCATCCGCCGGGTCCACGAGGCGATCAGCGAGCTCGACGACCGCGAGCGGCGGGTCCTGGAGCTGCGGTTCGGGCTCGACGGCCACCAGCCGCAGACCCTCGAGGAGATCGGCGACGAGCTCGGGCTCACTCGGGAGAGGATCCGGCAGGTACAGAACCGCGCCCTGTCGAGGCTCCGCGCCCTACCGCCTGGCCGCGACCTCGCCGGTCTGCTCGACCGCCAGGTGTCGGCCGGTGCGTGACCGGCCCCGGCGGCCGACGACGCCGGCACCGAGCCACCACGACTGACCGCGGTCCGCTGCGGGTCGGTCAGATGTTCATGCCCATCGCGCGCAACTCCTCGCGCACGTAGTCGGCGATCATGTCGGTCGACCACGGCGGCGAGAACGTGAACTCGACCTCGACCCGGTCCACGCCGGGCATCGCCCCGAGGATGACCGAGCACTGCTGGTGGATCACCTCGGTGAGCGGGCAGCCCATCGAGGTCAACGTCATCAGCACGTGCGCGTAGCCGCGCTCGGGTTTGGTGACCTCGTAGACGAGGCCGAGGTCGACGATGTTGTAGCCGATCTCCGGGTCGACGACCGCCCGCAGGCCGTTCATCAGATCCTGCGAGGACGGCATCCCGTCCTCCTCCAGCGGCAGGTCCTCGAAGGGGTGGCGCTGTCGGGGCGCCTCCTCCTGCGTCGGCGCCTCGCCGTCGGGCGTGTCGTACTCCGGAACGCCGTCGTCGGTCAGGGTCGTCCCGGCATCGTTGTCCTGCTGGCTCACGGGTTACTCCTCGTGGGTCACGGTGTGTGCGGACGCACCGCGCTCGTAGGTCTCGATGGCGTCCTTCAACGCCATCCAGCCGAGCAGCGCGCACTTCACGCGGACGGGGAACTTGGCGACGCCTTGGAAAGCGATCCCGTCCTTGAGATCATCGGCACGGGTCGGTTCGTCACCGTGCATCATGCGACGGAAGTCCTCGGTGAGGTCCAACGCGTCCTTCAGGTCCCGGCCGATGACGGCATCGGTCATGGCCGAGGCGGCTGCCTGGCTGATCGAGCAGCCCTCGCCGTCGAACACCACGGCGTCGACGGCGTCGTCGACGACCCGCAACCGCAGGCCCATCTCGTCACCGCAGAGCGGGTTGGAGTGGTGCACGGCGACGGCTTCGTCATCGAGCGACGGCGCGCGGTTCAACGGCTTGCGGTAGTGGTCCAGGATGATCTCCTGGTACATGTCCTCAAGGCTCACAGCTGGCCTCCGGGGTGCGGGCGCGCGGACCCGTTCATCGGGCGAAGAACGTCTTGGCGGCCTCGATACCGTCCACGAGCGGCTCCAGGTCGTCGCGATCGTTGTAGATGTACGCGCTGGCACGGGCGGACGCGGTCAGGCCCAGGCAACGCATGAGCGGCTTGGTGCAGTGGTGACCGACCCTCACGCAGACGCCCTTCGAGCCGAGCATCGCTCCAACGTCGTGGGGATGGATGCCGTCGACCGCGAAGGACACGGCTGCCCCACGGAGCGTCGGGTCGGATGGCCCGTGGATCGTCACCCCGTCGATACCTCCGACCGAATCGAGCAGTCCAGCCGCCATATCGGCCTCGTGCTCACGGACCGCATCCATCCCGAGTTCGGTGAGCAGATCGACGGCCGCGCCCAACCCGGCCGCCTCGGCGATCATCGGGGTGCCGGCCTCGAACTTGTGCGGGATGTCGTTCCAGGTCGCGCCCTCGAGGGTGACGTCGCGGATCATGTCGCCGCCGGTCAGGAACGGCTCCATCGACTCCAGCAGTTCGGGCCGCGCGATCAGTGCACCGATCCCGGTCGGTCCCAGCATCTTGTGACCGGTGATCGCGTAGAAGTCGACGTCCAGGCCGCGGAAGCTCACCGGCAGGTGCGGCACCGCCTGTGCCCCGTCGATATGGACCTTCGCGTCCGGGTTGGCGTCGCGCACGATCCGGGCGAGCTCGGCCACGTCGTTGATCGTGCCGAGCACGTTCGAGACGTGGACCGCGGCCAGGAACCGCACCTTGCCGTCCGCGACCAGCTCGCGTGCGGCGTCGAGATCCAACTGCCCGTCGTCGGTCAGCGGGATGTGGCGCACCTCGAAGCCGAGCTCGTTCGCCGCGGTGGTGAACGGCACGTGGTTGGCGTGGTGCTCCATCACCGTGGTCAGCAACGCATCGCCGGGTCCGAGCTCCCGCCTCACCCACGAGTAGGCCACGAGGTTGCAGCCTTCGGTGGCGTTCTTGGTGAACACCACGCCACGCGGATCAGCATCGAGGAACGTCGCGAGCTTCTCGCGCGCCCCTTCGTAGAGGTCGGTGGCCTCCTCCGCGAGCTGGTAGACGCCACGGTGGACGTTGGAGCGCGACCAGCTGTAGTAGCGGTCCATCGCGTCGAGCACGACCCGTGGGGTCTGCGACGATGCTCCCGAGTCGAGGTAGACCAGGCGATGGCCGTCGATCTCACGCTGCAGGGTCGGGAACTCCTTCCGCAGCGCGGGGACGTCGAACGCCATGATGTGCCTCAGCTGATCGGGGTCATGAGCGTGCCTGACGGCAGCGCCGGCTTCCAGCTCTCTCGGGTGCGACGGTGCAGCGCGCTCGTGGCGCGCGGGTTCACGCGGTCGTCTTGAGGTTCTCGTACCCGTGCTCCTCGAGCTCGTCGGCGAGCTCGGGACCACCGGATGCGACGATGCGGCCCTCGAACATCACGTGGACCTCGTCGGGCTCGATGTAGCGCAGGATGCGGGTGTAGTGGGTGATGATCAGCACCCCGAGGTCCGGACCGGACAAGCGGTTGACGCCCTCCGCCACCGTCTTGAGCGCATCGACGTCCAGCCCGGAGTCGGTCTCGTCGAGCACGGCCAACTCCGGACGCAGCAGGGCGGCCTGGAGGATCTCGAACCGCTTCTTCTCGCCACCGGAGAAACCCTCGTTGATGGACCGCTGGAGGAACGACTGGTTGACGCCGAGCTCGCTCATCTGCTCGCGCAACCGGGTCATGAACTCGCGGACCGGGACGTCCTCCTCGTTGACCGCGTTGACGGCGGTGCGCAGGAAGTTGGTCAGCGACACGCCCGGCACCTCGACCGGGTACTGCATCGCCAGGAAGACTCCGAGCTTGGCGCGCTCGTCCGGGGTGAGGTCGTTGAGTTCGGTGCCCTTCCAGCGCACCGACCCGCCCGTGACCGTGTACGCCGGGTGGCCGGCGATCGCGTAGGCGAGCGTCGACTTCCCCGAGCCGTTCGGGCCCATCAGGGCGAGGGTCTTGCCCTTGTCCAGTTCGATGTCGACGCCGTGCAGCAGTTCCGTGCCGTCAGCTTCGACCTTCAGGTCGCGGATCTCGAGGTCAGCCATGGGTGGTCATCTCTCTCGTCGTGATGTGGAACGGTGCGGGGCGCGCGGAGCCTGCGCCTCCAGGTCAGGTCAATGCTCGGGGAAGGGTGCGTCGTTGGTCGCGGTCGAGACGTCCACGTGGATGTCGTCGCCCTCGACCGAGACCGAGAAGGTCGGGATGGGGGTCATCGCCGGCAGCGACGACGGCTTGCCGGTGTCCAGATCGAAGGTGGAGCCGTGCAAGGAGCACTCCACCCCGTTGCCGAACACCAGCCCACCCTCCGATAGCGACCACTGCTGGTGCGAACAGGTGTCGTGGACGGCCCGGACGTCGTCACCGAGCTTCACGAGGCAGACGGGGACCCCGTCGACGTCGACCCGGTACGGGGTCACGTCCTCGAGGTCGCTCAGACGGGCGTGCGCCATCAGCCGAGATCCTGCAGCGCGGCATCGTTGACCTGGACCTGGTCGAGGTCGGCCGCCTCGACGCGGGCCTCGATCTCCGCGACCGCGGCGTCCTCGACGCCCGGCAGGTCGATCTCGCCGAGCACCTCACGGAAGAACCCGGCGACGATCAGGCGCAGGGCCTCGTCCCTCGGGATCCCCCGTGACTCCAGGTAGAACAGGTGCAGCGCGTCGATCTGCCCGGTCGCCGACCCGTGACCCGCCGTGATGTCGGCGCACTCGATCTCCAGGAACGGGGTCGCGTCGGCACGCGCCCCTTCGGTGAGGATCAAGGAGCGGTTGTTCTCGTCGGTGTCGGTACCGACCGCGTCCTTGTGCACGTAGATGTTGCCACGGAACACCGTGCGGCTCCGACCCTGCAGGGCGCCCTTGAACAGCACGTCGGACTTGGCGTGCGGGGCGATGTGCCGGACGTAGGGCTGGAGGTCGAACCACTGCCCTTCGTCGGCGAAGTAGATACCCAGCGGGCGGACCTCTGCCCCCGGGCCGACCAGGTCGCACTCAGGCAGCAGCCGGACGGTGGAACCGCCGGTCGTGACGCTCAGGTGCCGCACCGACGTGTCGCGGTGCGCCTGCACCTTCTGCAGGGCCAGGTGCTGGACGCCATCGTCCCAGCGCTGCAGCGAGACGACGTCGAGCATCGACGCATCCTGGGCGATGACCTCCACGACCTCGTCGACGAGTGCATCGACGTCCGGCTCGGACGTGTGCTCGAGGTAGATCGCGGCTCGGGCGTGGTGACCGAGCACCGCCAGCACCCGCGGGAGATGTGCACCCGGCGCGGTCACGTGGACCTGGATGCTGATCGGAGCCTCGAGCTCCACCTCGGCGGGGACGTGGACGAACACGCCGGCGGTCCAGGCCGCATCGCTGACGGTGACCGTCTTGTCCGAGTGGGCCCCCGTGCCCTCCGGATCGGCGGAGGTGAGGCTGCCGAGGTGGGACCGGACCAGGTCGGCATGCTCGTTGGCGGCCGTAGCCAGATCGGTGATGACGACCCCCCGCTCGGCGAAGGACGTCGGCAGGTGCACATCGAGAACGGCACCATCGACGAGCCGCACCAGCGCCGCCTCCTCATCGAGGCTCGCGGTGATCGACGCCGGTACCACCGTCCCGGTGGTGCCCGACGTCACGACCGAGCGGTCGACATCGAAACGCCGGTCGAACGGCGTCGAACGCCAGAACTCGTCCTTGCGGCTGTCCGGCCAGGACTGATCCAGGGTGCGCTTGAACGCGGCGAGTCGGTGGTCTCGGAGCCAGGAGGGCTCGCCGGCCGCATCGCTGCGGCCGGTGAGCGCCTCCTCGGTCAGCTGATCGAGGAGGAGGTCCGTCATCCGATCGCCCCCTCCATCTCGATGGCGATCAGACGGTTGAGCTCGACGCTGTACTCCATCGGCAACTCACGGGCGATCGGTTCGATGAACCCACGTACGATCATCGCCGTGGCCTCGTCCTCGTCGATGCCCCGGGACTGCATGTAGAACAGCTGGTCCTCGGACAGCTTCGAGACCGTGGCCTCGTGCTCGATCGTGGCGTCCTCCTGCTCGATCTCCATGTAGGGGTAGGTGTCGGTCCGGGAGGTCTCATCGAGCATCAGCGCGTCGCACTTGACCGCCGAGCGGGCGTGGTGAGCCCCCTCGTTGATGGCGACGAGACCGCGGTAGGAGGTCCGACCGGTGCCCTTGGAGATCGACTTCGACAGGATGTTGGAGGTGGTGTACGGCGCCGCGTGCACCATCTTGGCACCGGCGTCCTGGTGCTGGCCGTCGTTGGCGTACGCGACCGAGAGGACCTCGCCCTTGGCGCCCTCGCCGGTGAGCCACACGGCCGGGTACTTCATCGTGACCTTGGAGCCGATGTTGCCGTCGATCCACTCCATGGTGGCGTTCTTCTCCGCCACCGACCGCTTGGTCACGAGGTTGTAGACGTTGTTTGACCAGTTCTGGATCGTCGTGTAGCGGACCCGGGCGCCCTCGCGGACGATGATCTCCACCACCGCCGAGTGCAGCGAGTCGGAGCTGTAGATCGGCGCCGTGCAGCCCTCCACGTAGTGCACGTACGAACCGGGCTCGGCGATGATCAGCGTCCGCTCGAACTGGCCCATGTTCTGCTTGTTGATGCGGAAGTAGGCCTGCAGCGGGATGTCGATCTCCACGCCCTT
>SKJX01000074.1 GCA_007121785.1 Nitriliruptoraceae bacterium | reverse complement strand
CGTCGTCGGCGCACGGCGCGTCGTAGAAGCACAGGCACTTGTCCAGGTCCTCGCGCACGTAGGTGCGGCGGAAGGCGACCTCGGGGACCTGGTCGTACAGCGGCGCCTTCTCCTTCTTGCGGGTCAGGTAGGCGTCCATGGTCAGGTCCTCGGGCAGGTCCCACTCCACGAGGTACTCCGGCGCCCGGTCCGCGGTGGCCTTGACCTCGTCGAGGTCGGCGCCGACCAGCCGGACCGCGGCGACGTCCTCCACCTCGACCCCAGCGTCCGCGACCGCCCGTCGCAGGTCGTCCGGGCGGGTGGTGTCGTCGTGTTCGACGACCGTGAACAGGCGCTTGCGGTCACCGGTCACCTGCGACTCGACGATCTGCGCGCCGGCGGCTGTGGCCGCGGGGATCAGCCGGCCGATCAGCGCGTCGACCTCCGAACGGTCGGTGGCGCCGGTGGCGGTCTCGAGCAGGAACAGTCCCATGGGTGGCTCCAGGTGCGGGGATCGAAGGGCGGGTGCGGTGGGTCCGGCGGTGCCCGTGCGCGTCGGTGGCCCTGCGTGGTGCGGCGGTCGGATCCGCAAGGAGGCGCGGACGGTACGAAGGTCCGCCCCGCCGCCGACAGCGCCGACCGTTGGAACCGTTCCAACGGTCGGCGGGAACACCGCGGTCGGCCGGCTGCTACCCGCGCGCGTCGCGAGGCGAGCGGTGCCCGGCGGGGTAGGCTGGCCGGCTTCGCGGGCACCACACCGGCACCGGTCCGGTCGTCCGTGAGCTCGTTCGAGGTGATCCGTTGCGTCTCGCCATGCTCGCTGCCGTCGCCGCCGGCACCCTGATCGCGGTCCAGTCCGCGATCATCGGTGCGTTCGGGGCGCGGCTCCATCCGTTCGTCGCGTCCACGTGGGTCCACGTCGGTGGTTTGATCTTCGCCGTGGTCGGCGTGCTGGTCGCCCGGCTGGGCTTCCAGGCCGACGTGGTGCGTCAGACCCCGTGGGGGTTGCTCGCCGGTGTCGCCGGCGTCCTGCTGGTCGCCTGCGTCGCGATCGCCGTCGGCGGTGTCGGGCTCGCCTCGGCGCTGGCCATCATCACCGGGGTGCAACTGCTGGTCGGGTTCGCCATCGAGTCCAGCGGGATCCTCGGTCGCGCCGTGGCCATCGACCCGGTGCGGGTCGGCGGTGCGCTGCTGATCGTGGCCGGGGTGTACCTGGTGGCGTCCCGCGGGCCGATCTGACGCGTCCCGGCGCCGTGACGGGCGCGGCACGGCCGTGCCCACGGCTGGCTGGCAGCACCGCCGTCCCGCGTCGCGGGAGCCAGCCCGGCCTCGCCCTCACTCGACCCGACGGGCGGCCAGCACCCCGTCGCGGATCGGGATCAGCGTCGAGGCGTAGCGCGGGTCGTCGGTGATCTCGCGGGTCATCGTCCGCACCGCCTCCGTGGCCGCGTCCTGGCGCGCGGCCACCTGGGCGTCCTGCCCGGGCGGTGCGAGGCCGGCGACGCGCCCGTACCACAGCACGTTGTCGCACAGGAACAACCCACCGACCGGGAGTCGCTCGGCCGCGGCCGCCCAGGCGTCAGGGTAGCCCTCCTTGTCCACGTCGCAGTAGACGACGTCGACCGGGTCGTCGATCCGGGCGAACGTCTCGACCGCGTCGCCGACGTGGAAGGTGACCCGGTCCCACAGTTCGGCCCGCCGCAGGTAACCCTCCGCCAGCGCGGCGTTGTCCGCATCACCGTCGGTGCAGATGACCTCCCCGTCGGCACCGACGGCCCGGGCGAAGAAGAACGCGGAGTAGCCGAAACCGCTGCCGAGCTCCACCACCCGACGGGCGCCCGCCAACCCGGCGGTCCACTCCAGGAAGCGTCCGACCGCGCGACCCACGATCGGGAAGGACAGCTCCGACGCGCGTCGCTCCATGTCGGTGAGGACCGGGTCGTCCACCTCGGCTCTGGCGAGGTCGTCGAGGTAGCCGTCGATCGCGCGTGGCAGCAGGGGTTCCACCGGGTCCTCCGTCGGTCGCCGACGCGGGGGAACGCGTACGGTACGGCGCCAGAGCGCCGCACCGCGGCACGACCCTCCAGGAGCCCCCACGTGGCACGTCACCTGCTGGTCTGGGATGCCCCCAACGTCGACATGACGCTGGCGAACATCATCGACGGCAAACCCACCGCGAAGGACCGACCGGACCTGGCCGTCCTCGGTGACTGGCTGGTCGAGCAGGCCGGCCCGGGCGACACGATCGAGGCCTGCGTCTTCATCAACGTCGCGCCGCACGTCGCGGGACCGCTGCGCGGATGGGTGATGTGGCTGCTCGAGCAGGGCTTCCGCGTGTTCGCCAAGCCCAAACACGGCGACTCCGACGTCGACGACGACATGCTCGACCACCTGTGGGACCGGTTGGCCGGCGGCGATCTGGCGCACGTCTACGTCGGGTCCAACGATGCGAAGGCGTTCGTCACGCCGCTGGTGGAGCTCGCCGAGCGCGGGATCGACTGCAACGTGCTCGGGTTCGCGGAGTACGCGGGGACCCTCAGCGCGACCGCCGGCATGCGCTTCATCGACCTGGAGACGATCGAAGGGCTGTTCGCCGAGCCGCTGCCGCGCATCACCCTGGAGACCCTGCCCGAGGACGGCCGGTGGTTCGAGCCGACCGGCTCCCTCGGGGAGCGGATCGGGCTATGAGCGCGTTTGCGCACGAGCCGGCCGCCCCAGGGCCGGACGAGCACGGGACGTCCGCACCGTCGGTCCGGTCCGAGGTCGGGCGGCTGGAGACGGTGCTGGTCCACCGGCCCGGTGCCGAACTGTCACGCATCACCCCGTCGAACATGGGTGAGCTGCTGTTCGACGAGCTGTTGTGGGTCGAGCACGCACAGGTGGAGCACGACTCGTTCGCCGGCGTCCTGCGCGATGCAGGGGTCGAGGTGCTCTACATCGAGGACCTGCTCGCCGAGGTGGTGGCCGACCGCACGCTGGCGACGGAGTTGGTGACCCGCCACGTCACCGAAGCGGTGTGCGGGCCGCAGGCCGTCGACGACGTGCGGGCGCTGCTGCTCGACGAGGATCCGGCCGCGCTGGCCGGCCACCTCATCGCCGGGGTGACGGTCGAGGAGGTCGGCGGGATCGGCGGGCTGGTCACCTCGGCCTCCGCGCCGAGCGACCCGTTGGTGGCGCCGCTGCCCAACCTGGTGTTCATGCGCGACGCGTCCGCCTGGGTCGGCGAGGGGGCGCTGCTCTCACCGATGCGCCGCTCGATCCGGCGGCGCGAGACCGACCTGCTGCGCACCGTCTACCGCGAGCACCCCCGGTTCGCCGACAGCCCGGTGTGGTTCGGCGACCAGCCGCAGGACACCTTCCCGGCGACCTTCGAGGGCGGCGACCTGTTGGTGGTCGGCGAACGCGGGCTGGCCATCGGTCTCTCGGAGCGCACCACGCCGTCGGGGGTGGAGACCCTCGCGTCGCGCCTGTTCGACGCGGGCATCGTCGACCGGATCCTGGCGGTGGACCTGCCGAAGGTCCGCGCGGCGATGCACCTCGACACGATCGTCACGCAGGTCGACGTCGGCACGTTCCTCACCTACCCGCAGATGACCCGGTCGTTGGACGCGTACCAGGTCACCGCAGGCCCGCACGGCCTGCACGTGGACGAAGCGGAGTCGTTCACCGACGGCCTGGCGTGGGCCGCCGGGCTCGAGGCCGCGCACGTGATCGAGCCATCGTTCAGCTCCGGCCGGGCCGAACGTGAGCAGTGGAACGACGCGAACAACACCCTGGCGATCCGCCCCGGCGAGGTCATCGCCTACGAACGCAACGTCGCCACCAACGAGGTGCTCGACGAGGCCGGCATCCGGGTACGGACCGTCCCATCGTTCGAGCTGCCCCGCGGGCGCGGCGGGCCCCGCTGCATGAGCTGCCCGGTCCGGCGGACGCCGCTGCGCTGAGGCTCGCTCGCTGCTCACGTCCTCGTGCGGGTCGAGGTGCACGGTCCGAGGGCCGACGTGGCGGGGCCGTGCTCTGTCGTCAGCGGCGACGAAGATCGATCGTGGCGGTATCCACGGTGCGCCATGGGCCGATGATCAGGCCCGTCGGGCTCGGTGCACGCAAGGACGCGCCGAGCAGGTAGGTGAACAATGCGAGACTGCCGAGCGTCACGGTCGCCACGAGCCAGACCAGCGCGCGCGACGGAGATCGTTCCCGCCAGGCGATCCACGCCCAGCCGAGGAGCAGTGCCAGGTAGAGGTCCACCAGCGTGACCTGGCCCCAGGCCAACTCGAGGAGCGTCGCGCCGTCCTCGCCGAACGAAGCGACCGCGAACGCGCGGCCGATGACGGCCAACATCGCGAGCGTCCCGGCCGCGGCCGCGATGCGGATCATCACCATCGCCATGTCCCGATCCTCTCCTGCCCTTGCCCGCTCCTGGACGCCCTCGAACGGCATCGCCTCGGACGGTTCGGACCCGGTACGGCACCTGGCCGGTGCGTCGCGTGCGGGTGCCGTCGATCCGCGCACGATCGAACCCCGGGTCCGGCAGCGGCCTGCCGCAGATCGCCATCCCGGTGATGGCGGTGTTCCTGGGCGCCGAACGGGCGGTCGTCCTGATGGCGATCCCCGGGGTGGTGACCAACACCTGGCTGCTGTGGCGCTACCGGGGGGCTGCGAGCCACTCGCGATCTGCCGATCCTGATCGCCACCGGCACGGTGAGGGCGGTCGCGGGGACCTACGGCCTGGACGTGCTCGATGCGGCGATCCTCGCGTTGGTCCAGGCGGCGATGATCGTGGTCTCCATCGCGATGATCGTCAGCAGCCTCGACGTCCGTCTCAAGCCTGAACACTCGCGGATGACGTCCTGGCCGATCGGGCTCGTCGCGGGTGCGTTGCAGGGCGGACCGGGGATCTCTGGCCCGCTGCTGATCGCCTACTTCATGCCTACCGGTTGCCCAAGGCCGTCTACGTCGTGTCGCTGGAGACGCTGTTCCAGGTCTACACCGTCGTGCAGGTCATCGTGCTCTGGCAGGTCGGGCTCTACACCGGTGGGCGGCTGGCCGAGAGCCTGCTCTCCCTTGTGCCGATGATGCTGATCCAGCCGCTCGGGGCCCGGTACGCGAGCAGGGTCAGCCAGCGAACGTTCGACCGGTGAATCCTCGCGCTGCTGGCCGCGACCGCCGGGAAACTGCTGTGGGACGGGGTGACCGCGCTGTGGTGAGGTCGGCGACCGTGAGGGGACGCGGGGACGTGGTTGCAGGGCCATTAGGGTCCCCGGCTCGTGATGGCGTGATGGGAAGCACGTGCGTCGTGAGAGGAGCCAGGTGGTGACGCCGCGACTGGTCAGCCAAGCCACGATCGAGCCGCCCGTCGGGATGGCGGACGCGCTCCGGTTGGATCCGGAGCCGGTCGTCCGTTGGTCGACCCCACCGCCGACGTCGTGACCGTGCCGGCGCCCGCTCCCGGTCCGGTGATCTCGCTGCATGGCGTCGGGGTCACCGTCGACGGTTCGACGATCCTCGGTCCGATCGACCTGCAGGTGGGGGCCCGGGAACATCTGGCCGTGCTCGGTCCCAACGGCTCCGGCAAGACCACCCTGCTGCGGGTGCTGTCGACCTACCGCTACCCGTCGCGCGGGACCGCGACCGTGTTGGGGGCGACCTTCGGCCGTGCGGACCTGCGGGAGCTTCGCCCACGGGTCGGGTTCGTCTCGACCGCCCTGGACGATCTGCTGCAGGTGCGCGCGCCGGCGCTTCCCCTCGTCGCGGCGGCCCGGCGTGGCGGGATGCGGCCCGCCCCCGATGCGCTCGCCGATCCGCGGGAGCGCGCCGCCGCTGAGCGTGCCCTGGCACGGGTCGGCGCCGGCCACCTCGCCGACCGACGGGTCGACACGCTCAGTCAGGGGGAGCGGCAACGCGTCCGCATCGCTCGTGCCCTCGCGATCGACCCGGAGCTGCTCCTGCTCGACGAACCGTTCGCCGGGCTCGACCTCGGTGGCCGTGAGTCGCTGCTGGCCGACCTGGACGCGCTGCTGGCCGACCCGGGTGGACCGACCGTGGTCCTGGTCGTCCACCACCTGGAGGAGCTGCCGACCGGTGTGCGCTCGGCGTTGTTGCTGCGCGACGGCGAGGTGGTCGCGGCCGGTCCGGCGCGCGAGGTCCTGCGCGATGGTGCGGTCAGCGACGCCTTCGGGCTCGCGGTCAGCGTCGAGCAGGCCGGGGGGCGGTACCGGGCGACCGCACGCTGACCCGCCGGACCAGCGTGGGTGGGTCCAGCCCCGGGGAGGCTCGACGCTGCTGGCCGCCGTGGGTGGGACCAGCGCCAGGCGGCCCGGGCGCTGCTGGCCGCCCGGGCCTGCGCGGCTCGGGGACCGCGGCTCGGGGACCGCGGCTCGGGGACCGACGGGCGATGTGTGGAGCGCGGCAGGCGCCCAGGCCCTGCAACGCTCCACAGATCCCGGTTGCACCGGGGGTGCCGGGGGATGTGTGGAGCGCAGGGGGCACTCAGGGCCGGTAACGCTCCACGGATCCGGGTCGCGCCGGGGTGCCGGCGTCGGTGAGCGCGTCGCACCGGCGACGGGGAACGAACGGACGCCCGTTCGGGCGTCCAGGTCGGGCTGGTTGCTGCCGGCCCGCGCCTGGTCGACGGTCCAGGGTGTTCGCGGAGGGCGCGGTCACCGTCGCGCCGGAGGAGATCCCATGTCCACCCCCCACGTCAGGTCGAAACCCCGCCTCAGCCCGACCGTGGTCTCGGTCATCGGTGGAGCGATCGGGGTGCTGCTGCTGGTCATCGGGCTGGTCACGCTGGCGCGGACCGGCGTGCCGACGGAGTCGTTCTCCGAACCCGTGACCACCGTCGGTCCGTTCGAGCGGACGCCACTGATGGGCATCATCGAGATCATCATCGGCGTGCTGACGGTCTCCGCCGCCGCCACCGCGGACCGGTCGTCGCTCACCGGGCTGGGGCTCGTCTCGTTGGTCTTCGGGCTGGTCTGGATGATCGAGCCAGGGGCGTTCTCCGGGCTGCTCGGTGTCGGTCGCGAGACCGCCGTGCTCTACCTGGTGATCGCCGTGGTCTGCCTCGTCGCCGGGTTGCTCGGCGGCGTCTGGCGGCGGGAACGCATCGTGGAGTACTGAGGTATCGGCCCGGGAGCGATGGGCCGGGCCGGGGAACCCGGCACCGCTGCGCGGCCCGGTCGCGTAGTAGCGTGACGGGACGACGCAGCCCCGACACCTGCAAGGATCGCCATGCCCGAAGCCGTGATCGTCGCCACCGCCCGTACGCCGATCGGTCGGGCCTTCAAAGGTTCGATGATCGAGCTGCGTCCCGACGACCTGACCGCCACCATCATCGATGCGGCCATGGGGCAGGTCCCGCAGGTGGCGCCGGAGATGGTCGATGACCTCCACCTCGGGTGTGGTCTGCCCGGTGGGGAGCATGGCTTCAACATGGCCCGGGTGGTGGCCACGTTGCTCGGGTGGGAGACCGTCCCCGGCACGACCCTGACCCGCTACTGCTCCTCGAGCCTGCAGACCACGCGGATGGCCATGCACGCGATCAAGGCCGGCGAAGGTGACGTGTTCGTCTCCGCCGGCGTGGAGATGGTCTCGCGCTACGTCAAGGGCAACTCCGACTCGCTGCCCGACACCCAGAACCCCCGGTTCGCTGACGCGGTGGCGCGCACCGAGCAGCGTGCGGAGGAGGGTGCCGACCGCTGGGAACCCGCCGACCTGCCGGACATCTACATCCCGATGGGCCAGACCGCGGAGAACCTCGCGCTGCTGAAGGGGGTCTCCCGCGAACGGATGGACGACTTCGCATTCGAGTCGCAGAACCGCTACGCCAAGGCCGACGCGGAGGGGTTCTGGGCGAGCGAGATCACCCCGATCGAACTACCCGACGGCTCGACGCTATCCACCGACGACTCGCCGCGGCAGGGTGACCGGGACAAGATGGCCGAGCTCCAGCCGGTGTTCCGTCCCGACGGTCGGGTCACCGCCGGCAACGCCTGCCCCCTCAACGACGGTGCGGCGGCCGTAGTCGTGATGAGCGACACCAAGGCGCACGAGCTCGGGATCGAGCCGATCGCCCGTATCGTCTCCACCGGCGTGTCCGCGCTGGACCCGGAGATCATGGGCTACGGGCCGGTCGAGGCGTCGCGGCAGGCGCTCGCACGCGCCGGGGTGACGATCGACGACATGGACGTCGTGGAGATCAACGAGGCGTTCGCGGCGCAGGTGATCCCCTCGGCCGACGACCTGGGCATCGACTTCGACAAGCTCAACCCGCACGGCGGCGCGATCGCCGTCGGTCACCCGTTCGGGATGACCGGTGCGCGGATCACCGGCACGCTGCTCAACGGCTTGCAGCACCGCGACGGCACCTTCGGGTTGGAGACGATGTGCGTCGGCGGCGGCCAGGGCATGGCGATGGTGGTCGAGCGGCTGCGGTGAGCAGACGCCGCCATCGAACGGAGCGGCTGCGGTGAGCAGACGCCGCCATCGAACGGAGCGGCTGCGGTGAGCAGGGATGGACCGGAGCGCTGGCAGGACGGGCTCGTGGAGGACGGTGACGAGCCCGTCGTGCGGCTGCGCACCTGGGATGGTCCGTGGCCGGACGACGATCCCGACGCCAACCTCAAGACGGACGTCGCCGCGTACAGCCACGCGGATCCGCTGCTGACCCTCACCGGTCTGGCCCGCTCGGTCGATGTGCCGGTCGGCGCGCTCGTGCGCTACGTCCTGGCTCGCTGGGCCAGCGGCGGGAGCGAGGGGCTGCTCGAACTCGGCCCGTCCACCGTCGAACGTATGCGCGACGAGGTGGATCGTGCCGAGGCGGAGGGGACCGACGCGGCCCGGCTGCGTGCCTACGAGGTGCTGCGCCAGCAGGTCACCTGGCTCGACCACGGGCTGGCGCACCCGGACGAGTCGTACCCGGCCGGTGGCGCCGATCCACCGCGCGAATCCGGCGACGATCCGGTCGTCAGTGGCGGCGGTGGCGCGGGTCGGTGATCGCCTGACCCATCGTCTCCTCGTCGAGGTAGCCCTCCTCGTCCACCTGCTTCTCGCGGATCCGCCAGCGGTCGAACACCTCGATGCCGACCAGGGTCAGACCCAAGCCGCCCATGAAGAACACCACCGCTCCGATGGCGAACAGCGTTCCGGGCTGGGCCAAGGCCGCGAGCGGCGTCATCGCTCGCCCTCCGGCGATGCGACGAGCGCGCCCAGCGCGAACAGCGACGGCACCCACAAGCCGACGTAGATGGCCGTCAACTCGTCGCCGGTGAAGAACCACAGGTACACCGAGAGGAAGAACGACAGCGTGCCGGCGACCACGAAGGCCAGCTTCGCGAGCACGCGGCGCTTCTGGCGATGGGACAGTCCGGTGGCGGACTCGGTCGGGGTGGAGGACATGGCTCACGCTCCTTGCCGGTAGACAAGGTGCGGAGCCGAGCCCGCCCCTGGACGGGGCGGGATCCGTTCCGAGCGGTGCGTGACCGCCGTTACGGCGTGCGGATGTCGCCGATCCTGACCTTGAGCTCGACGCCGGTCGGGGTGCTGAAGGTCACGGTCTTGCCGACGCCCTGGCCGATGACCGCCTGCCCCATCGGGCTCTCCGTCGAGAGGATCTCCAACACGTCGTGCTGGTCCTCGCGGCTGCCCAGCAGGTAGACCTCCTGGTCACCTTCGACCTCGAGCTCCACCACCAGACCTGGACGTGCGACGTCGGTGTCGTCCGGCTCGCCGATCTTCGCGTCGCGCAGGAGCTCCTCGAGCTGCCGGATGCGGGCCTCCATCTGGCCCTGCTCATCCTTGGCGGCGTGGTACTCCGCGTTCTCACGGAGGTCGCCGTGCGCTCGCGCCTCCTCGATCTGTGCGGAGACGCGCTCGCGTCCGTCGGTCTTGAGCGTGTCGAGTTCCCCGCGGAGGCGGTCGTACGCCTCCTGGCTCAGATAGGTCTCGGCCATAGCTCACTCCGTCCCGTGCGTCGCAGTTGTGGGCCCGGATGCGTCGCAGCGCAGGTGCGCGCACGCGGTGGCCTCACGAAGGACGCCCGGACGAACATCGCCCGGGCGTTGAAGTCAGAGCTTACCACAGCACCTGCATGCTGTGCCTGGGGGGGCCGTTCGCCCTAGCATCGAGCGATGATGGCCCCCACCGATCTCGTCTACCGGATCTACGAACGTCGGCTCGCGAAGGAGCTGGCGGGTGGACCGCTGCCGCAGCACGTCGGGGTGGTCCTCGACGGCAACCGCCGCTACGCCGTGGAACGGGGCCTTCGGGACGCCTCGGACGGCCACGCGGCCGGTGCACGGCAGATCGACCCCTTCCTCGACTGGTGCCTCGAACTGGGCATCCCGTACGTGACGTTGTGGCTGCTTTCGACCGAGAACCTCACGCGTGATGAGCTCGAGGTCAACCAGCTGATCACGATCATCGAGGACACCGTCGAGCGCATGGCGTGCACCGACGACGCGCGCAAGCGAGGTCTCCGGGTGACCGCGGTCGGTGCGCTCGACCAGCTCCCACTCTCCACCCGCGACGCGCTCAAGCGGGCCGAGGAGGCCACCGTCCACCACGACCGGCTGCGTGTCCAGGTCGCGGTCGGCTACGGCGGCCGGCAGGAGATCACCGACGCGCTCCGCAGCCTGCTGGCCGACCGAGCCGCGGCCGGGCTGTCCCTCGAGGAGGTGGCGACGACCCTCGAGCCGGAGGACATCGGTGCGCACCTCTACACCACCGGGCTGCCCGATCCGGACCTGATCATCCGGACGTCGGGCGAGATCCGGCTCTCCGGCTTCCTGCTGTGGCAGTCGGCCCACAGCGAGTTCTACTTCTGCGACACCTACTGGCCGGAGTTCCGTCGCATCGACTTCCTCCGCGCGTTGCGGGACTACCAGAGACGCACACGGCGCTTCGGCCGCTGATCCGCGACCTCGCGTCGGTGACCAGAGACGCACACGGCGCTTCGGCCGCTGATCCGCGGCCTCGCGTCGGTGACCAGAGACGCACACGGCGCTTCGGCCGCTGATCCGCGGCCTCGCGTCGGTGACCAGAGACGCACACGGCGCTTCGGCCGCTGATCCGCGGCCTCGCGTCCCGGTTGCGTGGTTCGAGGAGGTGGCAGCGCTACGGTCGACCCACGGTCGTCGGTCACCGTCGACGACCGAGCCACCGCGGAGGTCCCTCGCCCACGTGACGTCCGAGCAGCCCGAGCCGGCCCGACCTGATCTGGGAGCGAGCACCAGCTCCCAACCTCGGGGTCGGTGCGTCCCACGAGGCTCGGAGCTGAGCGCACGTCACCTCGCCGTCACCACGCCGCCCCCCTCGGGGCGGCGTTCTTCGTCTCCGAGGGTCGGCGATCCGCGCCCGCTGCCCTCGGTGTGTCCGGGAGCCACCGATGCCCATGAACACCGACCCATCCGATCGTCACCGCTACGTCCTCGACACCTGCGTCCTGCTGGCCGACCCGCACGCCTTCCTGCGCTTCGATGAGCACGACGTCGTCCTGCCCCTCGTGGTCATCGAGGAACTCGACCGCAAGAAGACCGCCCTCGACGACGTCGGCCGCAACGCGCGGCTGGCCCTGCGCGAGATCGAGCAGCTGCGGGTCGCCTCCGGCGGTGGGTTGCGCGACCCGATGTCGTTGCCGTCCGGCGGCAGCCTGCGGATCGAGTCGAACCACGTCGACGTGGCCCTGCCGCCGTACCTCGATCCGGCGAAGCCCGACCACCGGATCCTGGCCGTCGCGATCGGGTTGCGCGCCGTCCTCGTGACCAAGGACGCCGCCCTGCGGATCAAGGGCAGCCAGCTCGGGGTCGAGGTCGAGGACTACCTCGCCGACACGGCCCGCACGGAGGAGCACACCACCGGGGTCGTCGAGCTCGAGGTCGATCACCTGCTGCTGGACGCCCTGCATCGCGACGGCAAAGCCGACCTGACCGTGGACGCCGCGCTGGCGGGCGGCGGTCCGGAACTGTGGCCGAACGCCTGCCTGGTCCTGCGCTCGGGCCGTTCCGCGTCGGGACTCGGCCGCGTGACCGACGTCGACGAGGATGGCACGGCCACGATCCACCGCGTCCAGGGCCACCGACAGGTCTTCGGGATGGGGGCGCGCGATGTCCGTCAGACCTTCGCGATGGACCTGCTGCTCGACCCGGAGGTGCCGTGCGTGTCCCTGATGGGGATGGCCGGCACCGGCAAGACGTTCCTGACCCTTGCCGCCGGGCTCGAGCAGGTGCTGGAGGCCACCGCCTACCGACGGCTGTCGGTGTACCGGCCCCTGATGGCCGTCGGTCGGCAGGAGCTCGGCTACCTGCCCGGCGACCTCGACGAGAAGCTCGCCCCCTGGATGGCGGCCGTCTACGACAACCTGTACGCGTTGCTGCGGACCGAGCCGACGGGCGCGCTCGGGAGCCGTGAGCACCGCCAGATCCAGAGCACGATCGAATCGCTGGTCGACCGTGGCCAGCTCGAGCTCGCTGCCATCACCTACCTGCGGGGTCGGTCCATCACCGATGAGTTCGTGGTGGTCGACGAGGCGCAGAACATCGAGCTGTCGGCGCTCAAGGTCGTGCTGACGCGGATGGCGCTGGGCAGCAAGGTCGTGTTCTGCGGGGACCTCGGGCAGGTGGACAACCCCTACATCTCGCCGTACGGCGGCATGGCGGCCTTGATCGAGAAGATGAAGGGCAGCCCGCTGTTCGGCCACGTGACCCTGAGCAAGGGGGTGCGTAGCCCCCTGGCCGAGCAGGCCGCGATGATCTTCTGACCGACGGTCAGCTAGTTCATCCGCGCGCGGGCTTCGATCGCGGCACGGCGGGCTTCCTCGCGCCCCGGTGCCTCGTCGGAGGTCAGCTCCAGGTAGGTCTCGAAGGCCTCAGCGGCGGTATCGAAGCGCCCCAGGCGGTTGAGCAGTGCACCGAGCTCACGGTGATCGTCCGGGTGCCGGTTCGGGAGCAGCAGCCGCAGCTCGACGCTCCAGAGCGCGTCATGCGGCCGGTCGGCCTGGCTGAAGTCACGGGTGAGGTTGTTGAGCAGCCGGCGGACCACCATCGCGGCGGGTGCGGGCCGCAGCATCGATCGGCGGTAGGCCAGCCGGCCACCGGTGTTGGCCTCCACCCGTGCTGCGGCGTCGTCCTCGTCGAGCCGCGCGCCTCCGTGGAACGGGTCGAGGAGCACCGGCGGGGTGTCGTTGCCGAGCCCGACGACGACGTGGCCGGGCAGGTTGACCAGGAACGCTGGTGTCTCCAGCCGTCGAGCGATCGCGACGTAGACGATCGCCAGGGTGATCGGCAGGCCACGCTTGGTCTCCAGCACGCGGTGGAGCAGCCCGTTGTCCGGATCGTGGAACGTCGCGGGATCGCCGGTGAACCCCTGCTCGCCGGCGAGGTAGTCCGCGAGGGCCGCCGCGGCGACGTCGGGCGAGCTGCGCGCGTACCCGCGGACACGCAACGGGTCGGTGAGCGCGTCCAGTCGCAACAGCGTCGCATCGACGTCCAGCGTGGGCTCCGCCTCCACGCAGCAGAGCAGCGCGGCCTCGGCTGGGTCGGCGTCGCTCCGCCGGACCAGCCGTCGCAGGCGTTCTCGTGAGGCGGTGGACACGGTCGGGACGGTACCCGTCCGATCGATCGCGGTCGGTGGGATCGGTCGGGGGTGCCGCTAGCGTGCGACGCCAGCCCGGCACCACCTCGACGTCCCCGTGCCGGCGACGAGCGGGAGATGCGACGTGGGCGACGGGCTCCGGATCGAGCACGTCGCGGTCGGCGACGGACACCTCCAGGTGGTGCGGTTGGACCGGCCGCAGACCCGCAACGCGCTGGACACGGCGCTGCTGGCGGGCCTGGTCGACGTGCTCGACGCTGTTCGGGGGACCGCCGGACTGCGTGGGCTGGTGCTCACCGGCGGTGAGCAGGTGTTCAGCGCCGGTGCGGACCTCCAGGAGGTCGTCGACGACGGTGGTCGACGGCGGATGGAACTGCTCACGACGCTGTTCGAGACCATGCTGTCGGTACCGGTGCCGACGGTCGCGGCGATCGAGGGGCCCGCGGTGGGTGGTGGCGCGGAGCTCGCCGCAGCCTGTGACGTACGGATCGCCGGCGCCGGTGCCTGGCTGCGCTTCGCCGGCGCGATCCACGGGGTGCCCATCGGCTGGGCGCGGACGATCGGGCAGGTCGGGTTGTCGGTCGCGAAGGACTGGGTGCTCACCAGCCGGGAGGTCGGTGCCGAGGAGGCCGATCGGCGCGGCTTCATCCAGCAGGTGGTCCCGACCGGTGGCAGTCTGCAGGCCGCGCAAGCGTGGTTGGCCGACGTCGCAGAACGTGATCCGGCGACGGTCTCGCTGTTGAAGCGCTGGTTCGACGACCACACGGGGCTCGCCGACCGGGTCGCCTTCGAGAACGACGCCCTGCGGGTCCAGGTCGAGACCGGCTCGCTGCCGGCCGCTGATGCACGCGGCCCCCGCAGCGGCCGTCAACGACGATGAACCTCACGATCGCCCCTGGCCAGGGCGCTGAGGAGGGCTAGCCTGCGAAGCGGTCGGGTGGCGACGTGCCTTGCCGGACCGATGTCGATCAGGAGGCTCGTTGTGAGCGGAGAGAGGCCGGACCGCAACCTCGCGATCGAGATCGTGCGGGTCACCGAAGCCGCCGCGATGGCTGCGGCGCGATGGCAGGGGCGCGGGGAGAAGGAGGCCGGCGACCAGGCGGCCGTGGATGCCATGCGCACCGTGCTCGACACGGTCGAGGTCGCCGGGACCGTCGTGATCGGAGAGGGGGAGAAGGACGAGGCCCCGATGCTCTACAACGGCGAGCACGTCGGCACCGGTGCCGCACCGGAGGTCGACATCGCGGTCGATCCGGTTGACGGGACCCGCCTGCTGGCGGAGGGACGGCCGGGGTCGCTGGCGGTCATGGCTGCGGCACCCTCGGGGTCGATGTTCGACCCCGGTCCGTGCGTCTACATGGAGAAACTCGTCGTCGGTCCCGACGCGGCGGGCGCGGTCGACCTGGACCTCCCGATCGGCGACAACCTCGCCGCGGTCGCCGCTGCGGTGGGTCGTGACGTCCAGGACCTCACCGTGGTCATGCTCGACCGCGACCGGCACGCGGACGCCAAGCGGCAGGTCCGCGAGGCCGGCGCCAGGCTGCAGTTGATCACCGACGGCGACGTCGAAGCCTCCATCGTCGCCGCCTGGGAAGAGCGCCCTCAGGTCGACGTGCTCTACGGCATCGGCGGCACCCCCGAGGGCGTGATCACCGCCTGTGCGATCAAGGCGTTGGAGGGGACGATGCTGGGACGGCTGTGGCCCCGCAGCGACGCGGAGCGGGACCAGGCGCTCGAGCAGGGCTACGACCTCGAACGGATCCTCACCGCCGACGATCTGGTCCGTGCCGACGACTGCTTCATCTCGTGTACCGGTATCACCCAGGGCAACCTGCTGCGGGGGGTCAGCTTCAACCGTCTCGGTGCCACCACCGAGTCGTTGGTCATGCGCTCCAAGTCGGGCACGGTCCGCGAGATCCGAGCGCGGCACCGGTTGTCCAAGCTGCGGGAGTACTCCGCGGTCACCTACTGACCGTCATCTACCGAGCGACGGCGCTCGCGGCTCACCGGCGGGTGAGCTCTCGGATCCGTGGCAGCAACATCGCGGGGAACTCGATCGGCAACGCGTGGCTGGCGCCCTCGACCACCAGCAGGTCCGCGTCGGGCAGGCGTTCGACGGTCGCGGCGCCGATCGCGGGCGGCGTCCAGTAGTCGGCGTCGCCGACCGCGACGAACGTCGGCACGGTCACCTCATCGAGCCAGGGGGTCGCGTCGAAGGCGTGCATGCCGCGTGCCGTCCAGATCGCCGTGCGGGGATCGACGCGTCCGAAGTGGTCGCGGTAGAGCCGCATCCCCTCGTCGGGGGTGTTGGGCCCGAGCGCTCGGATCAGGTGCGCGACCGGCATCGCGATGGGCAACTCCAGGGCCCGCATGGGCAGCGCGACGGCGGAGCGGGGCAGCGCCGGCAGCACCATCGAGAGCACCGGGAACACCGCCATGGCCGCCCGCGTGCCGTAGAAGGTCTCGAACGGCGTCGCGACCGACCCGGCGAGCAGCGCCAGGTGGCGGACCAGGTCGGGCCGCGCCTGCCACAACGCGAGCGCGACCTGCACGCCCATCGAGTGGCCGATCACCGTCGCCGGTCCGGCCTGCTCGGCGTCGACGACGGCGGCGACGTCACCGGCCAGGTGCTCCATCGTGTACGCGCTCGCCTCCGGCGGTCGGTCGCCCCCGCCGGCCTCGCTGGAGGCTCCGACGCCCCGGTAGTTGAGCATCAGCACCCGGTGGTCGCGCGCCAGGTCCGGGGCGAGATCACGCCAGAAGTTGTCCGGGCAGAGGAAGCCGGCACAGAGCACGACCGTCGGTGCGCCCCGTGGACCCTGCACCGCGTAGCGCACGACGGTGCCGTCGTCGCGCACGACCTCGCCGTCCTTGGGCCACACGTGGCCGCCTCGGTCCGGCCACGCCCCTGACATCCATGGCCCCTCGGTCGGTCGCGGCGGAGCCTACCCGGGGTCGGCCGAGGCACCGGCGGTGGCGGCGGCGACGTCGAGGTGCTGCGCGGCTGGCTTGTCGGCGCGTTCAGGCGTGGGACGAACGCCGCAGCCGGACCGGCTCCCCGGAGCGGACGAACACCGCCTGCTCGGCGACGTCGACCCCGTGGTCGGCATAGCGCTCGAACTGCCGGGTCAGGTGGATCATCCGGGTCGCCCACGGCAGGCGGGTCTCGTCGTCGGCAGCCAGGCGGACGAGACGTTCGAAGATGCCGCTGTCCAGCCGATCCACCGCGTCGTCGAGCCGTTCGGCTTCGTCCGCGACGCTGGTGTCGTCGCCGAGGAAGGCCTGCACCGAGCGCTGGGCGACGGCGCGAGCGAGATCGCCCATCTCGATCAGCTGGTGGGTGACGTCCTCGTCGGCCCGGTCCTGCGATGCCTGCTGCACCGTCCGGGCCATGCTGACCGTCAGGTCGGTCATGCGTTCGACGTGCAGGCTGGCGTGGAGCAGGCCCGTGAGGGTGCGCAGGTCGCGCCCGATCGGATGATGCAGCGCGATGGCTGCCAGCACGCCGCTCTGGATGTGCGCGTAGGTGGGCTCGCGCTGGGCATCGGCGTCGACGACCTCGCCAGCGACGTCGCCGTCGCCGGACTCGAGCGCCTGGAGGACCGCCTGCAGCGACCGGTCAGCTCGCTCAGCCATCGACCCCAGTCGGGTCCGGAGCTGATCGGTCTGTCGAGCCTGATCATCGGGCACGGTGCACCTCCGCGAGCACTCTAACCAACGTGGGGCGTCGGCGACCGGGCGGGGTCGACCGGGCGCAACGGGCCAGCGACGCCCGATGCTGCCACAGGGTGGTGCCCGCGGTCCTCGATCGAAGGACGGTGAGGCACGGTCCGCCCCGGACGAGGCCCGCGTCCGCCGAACCTGGTCGGTCCGCACCGGGACCGCGTCAGCCGATCCCAACCGGACGCGTTAGCTTGGATTCTCGTTCAGGAAGTCGGACCCTATGTTGGGGTGGGTTGGCCGATCTCGATGGTGAGGGTGCGTCCGTTCCACCAGGGGATCTCGACGGGGGGCAGCTGGGCGGTGCG
>SKJX01000048.1 GCA_007121785.1 Nitriliruptoraceae bacterium | reverse complement strand
CCGTGGACACCACCGAGCACGTGATCACCCTGACCGAGACGGCCGCCGAGAAGGTCCGCAGCTTCCTCGAGGACCAGCCCGACGTCGACGACGTCGCGCTGCGCGTCGCGGTGCAGGCGGGCGGGTGCGCTGGCTTCCGCTACGCGCTGTTCTTCGACGACCGGCAGCTCGAGGGGGACCTCGAGGACGTCCAGCACGGCATCACGCTCCGGATCGACCGGATGTCGACGCCGTACGTCGGCGGCTCCGTGATCGACTGGAAGGAGTCGCTGGAGGCGTCCGGCTTCTCGATCGAGAACCCGAACTCCTCCGGCTCCTGCGCCTGCGGGGACAGCGCCACGTTCTGACGTCTCTCTGCGGGCTCGTGCGGGGACGTCGCGCGGGTTCCCATCGGGAACGAGGCGTGGCGGCGAACCCGATGGTGCCGCCTGGCTGGTGCCTTCTGGGCGCCCGGGCGCGCACCATCGGGCACGGCGGTCAGGACGTGTCGATGCCGCACTCCTCATCGAGAGCCTGCGCCTCGTCCGCGTCCACGGGGGTGGTCAGCTCCTCGTCGTCGGGGACGCCGAGGTAGACCGCGACGAGCACGGTGTCGCCCTCCTCCTGGGGGTTGTAGGCCGTGTGGATGTTGTCGCCGCCGGGGTCGATCAGCGCCTCGCCCTCCTGATAGGTGCGGCGGACGCAGTCGTCGGCGGAGACGTAGGTGAACTCACCTTCGGCCACTACCATCACGAGCGGGCCTGGGTGGGTGTGCCACGGCAGCACCGCACCGGCTGGCACGGCGGCCTCGTCGACGACCACGTCCGAGGCATCGCGGAGGTTGATCACCTCGGTGCCGCGACCGTCCAGCCCGTCTCGGATCTGCACCGCGACGTCGTCGGCGAAGGTCGCGGGTCCGGCAAGCGGCTCCTCGCTGTCGCCTGCTTCGCCTGCTTCGTCGGCTTGGGTCGGCAGCGTCGTACCGCCGAAGGGGGCGAACACCGCGAGGGCGGCGAACGTCAGCAGCATCGCCACCGTGCGTGCGGAGCGTGTCGTGCGTTCCATCTCGATCTCCTCCCTGTGCTCGGTCGGTCCGGTGCTACGGCCGGCAGACGTAGAAGACGCCCACCGGGTCGTGCTCGAGCTTGTGGACCTCGACGTCGCGGAAGCCGGCGCGGCGGAAGAGGTCCCGGGCGCGCTCGCGGCCCCACATCGCCCCGTAGCCGGCCCCGTCGGCGGCCAGCGACACGGTCATGCAGTGCAGGCACGATGCCGTGTAGACGAAGGGCCCCAAGGGATGGTCGAGGTCGCCGTGGTGGCTGCTGGACGCGTCGATGTCCTGGGCGAGGTAGACACCGTCGTCGGCCAGCGCGTGGCGGATACCGGCCGCGACCGCATCCGGGTCGGCCTGGTCGTGCACCGCATCGAAGGTGACCACGAGGTCGGTGCCACCCTCCGGTTCCACCTCGCCGATCCGCGCTGCGTCCAGCGCGTGGAAGCCGACGTTTTCCAGGCCGCGGGCCGCCGCCGTGTCACGGGCGTAGCGGATCGATGCCTCGGAGAGGTCGTAGCCGGTGAAGCGACTGTTGGGGAACCAGGTGGCGAGCTCGTTGAGCGCCCGGCCGCGGCCGCAGCCGACGTCGATGACGTGGATGCCCCGCTCGAGGCGGTCGATCAGCCCGGGCACCAGCGGGAAGATGTGCTCACGCAGCGCCGGCAGCACCGACTGGGCACTCTCCTCCTCCATGATCTCGTGGAAGCGGGGGAAGTGCTCGTAGCCGAGCCCGCCTCCCTCGCGGAAACAGGTGAGGATGGCGTCCTCGTTCGACGCGAACTCCGGGATGTACTGCGCGAACACCGCGAGGTTCTCCTCCCCGCTGCGGGTGATCACCTGCGCGTGCTCGGCTGGGAGCTCGTAGGTGCCCGTCTGGGCGTCGTGGTCGACGATGCCTCCGGTCACCATCGCCCCGAGCCACTCGGTGACGTAGCGCTCGTGCAGCCCGGCGCGCTGCGCCAGTGCCGCGGCGTCCACCTGACCGGCTTCGGCCAGGGCGTCGAACAGCCCGGTGCGGTGGCCGATGGAGATCATCAGGCACAGCGCGCCGCGGTTGAGGGTGTCGATCAGCTGGTGCTCGAAGGTCTCGAGGCGCTCTCGGTCGAGCGTTGCGGCGTTCATCAGCGGCTCCTCTGGGTCGGTTCGGAAGGTGAGGGCAGCGTGCGCGGGGCCGCTTGCGGTTCGGTCACAGCTGGCGTACAAGGTCCTCAGCGCGCAGCCACCGGGCCCGTACGCTGGCCGGTGTGATGGTTGAGGCACATCGACCCGAGCCGGCTGCCGAGCTGCGCGTGCTCGGTGCGCTGGAGATCCGTCGGAACGGCGAGGTCGTACCGCTTCGCAGCGCCCGACAACGCACGCTGCTGGCCCGCCTCCTGGTCGATGCGGGCGAGGTGGTGTCGACCGACGCGCTCGCCGATGCCCTCTGGGGCGATGAGCCACCGGCCGATCCATGCAACGCCGTCCAGACCTACGTGGCACGACTGCGGGAGACGCTGGGTGCGGACGTGGCGCTGCGCACCCGCAGTCCGGGCTACCTGCTCGACGTCGGTCCGGACGAGGTCGATGCGCAGCGTTTCGAGCAGTTGCTGGCCGGGACGCCGCGGCCACCCGACCAGGCGGAGGTGGCGTGCGCACGCCTCGACGAGGCTCTCGGGCTGTGGCGCGGGCCGGCCTACGCGGGGTTCGCAGACGACCTCGCTCGCGCTGAGGCGCTCCGGCTCGAGGAGCGGCGGCTCGTCGCGCTGGAGCAGCGTGCCGCCTGCCGGCTCGTGCTCGGGGAGGCCGTCGACGTCGCCGGCGAGCTCGAGGCACTGGTCGCCGACCATCCGTGGCGCGAGCGGTTCGTGGAGCTGCAGATGCGCGCGCTGGTGGCGCTCGGTCGCGACAACGATGCGCTGGCGGCCTACCGCGCGTACCGAACACGGCTGGCCGACGAGACCGGCCTCGAGCCCTCGCAGCCACTGGGAGAACTCGAGGGCGCGATCCTGCGTGGCGAGCTCGCCCGTCACGCCGTGCCCGCGGAAGCTCGACCTGCGCCGCCGACGCCGTGGGCGGAGGTCAGGCCGCCGATCGTCACCTCCCTCGTGGGGCGCGACGCGGAGGTCGACGCGGTGTGCGCCGCCCTGCAGACACACCGCCTGGTGACGCTGACGGGCCCCGGTGGCGTCGGCAAGACACGCATCGCCGCGGAGGTCGCCAGCGATGCTGGTCGCGACGCCGAGCCCGTCGAGGAGGAGATCGTCTGGGTCGATCTCGCTGCTCTGGCCGACGTCGACGCGGTGCCACACGCGGTGGCGTCCGTCGCCGGTGTCGACCTCGCGCATGGCCAACCCGTCTCCGAGGAAGCGGTCGGCACCCTGACCGATGCGCTGGCGGGGCGTCGGCTGTTGGTCGTGCTCGACAACGCCGAGCATCTGCTGGAGGTGGTCGCGCCGCTGGCCCACGAACTGGTGCAACGCGCCTCGCCGGTGCGGGTACTGGCCACCAGCCGGGAGCGGCTCGCGGTCGACGGCGAGCACGTGCTACCCGTCGCGCCACTGCCGAGCGAGGCCGGCGACGAGGACACCGAGCTGCCTGCGGCGGTGCGCCTGTTCCTCGAGCGGGCCGCACCGGCCGGTGCGGACATCCGCGCCGAGATGGAGCGCGTCGAGGAGGTGTGCCGACAACTGGAAGGGCTGCCGCTTGCGATCGAGCTCGCCGCGGCCCGAGCCGGTGCGGTACCGCTCGCGGAGCTGCAGGCCGCGCTGGCCCAGGACGCGCCAGACGTCGTCGGCGTCCGACGCGGCCAGCCCGAGCGGCACCGCGATCTGTGGGCGGTCGTCGACTGGTCCTACCGGCTGCTCGACCCGCCAACCCAGCGGCTGTTCGAGCGGCTCAGCGTCTTCGCCGGCGCCTTCGGCGTCGACGAGGCCCACACCGTCTGCGCTCCCGAGGACCAGGGGCGCGCCGACACCGTCGCACAGCTCGCCGAGCTGGCCGAACGCTCGCTGCTCACCCGAGCCCGGGACGCGAGCGGCGACGCCCTGTGCTACCGCCTGCTACGTCCCGTGCGGGCCGTGGCCCGCCAGCGCCTGGCGGATGGCGGCGAAGCCGCCGACGTCGCCGACCGTCACGCCGCCACGATGATCGCCGGTGCCGAGCGTGCTGCCGGCCCGCCACTGACCGAGGCGGGACGCCGGTGGCTGGAAGCTGCCCTCGACGATCTTCGCGCTGCGCGCCGACGGGTGCGGCTGGTCGGGGATGCTGCCGGGCTCGCGCGACTGGTGACCGCGGTGTTCTGGTTCGACTACTGGCGCCCCGGGACCGAACTGCTGGGCTGGGCCGATGACGTGCTGGAGATGCCCGGCGACCGCCAGGAGGCCGCCGGACCCCAGGTCCACGCCGCCGCAGCCACCGCCGCCTGGATGAGCGGTGACCTTCCGCGAGCGCGCCGCCTCGCTGAGCAGGCGATGGTGCTCGGCTCGGGACCGGACGACCCGGCCCACGTCCTCTCGCTCGAGGCGGCCGGAGACGTGGCGTTCTTCGAGGGTCGCCTGGCCGACGCCGAGGCCGCCTTCGACGAGCTCGTGTGGCTCGCGCGTCGCCTCGAGGACACCGACGCCGAGGCCAACGCCCTCGGTGCGGTCGCGCTCGCGCGTGCCTACACGGGTCGGATCACCGCAGCCGTCGGGACCGCGGACGAAGCCGACCGCGTCGCCGCGCACGCCGGGCCGGCGGCGCGGGCCTTCGCTCGCTACGCGTGCGGTGAATGCCGCGCGGAGTCGGAGCCGGACGCTGCGCTCGAGCTGGTCGAGGAGGCGGTGGAGCTCGCCGCGAACTGTGGTGCCCGGTTCGTCGAAGGCGTCGCTCGGCTGACCGCCGCCTCCTTGCGCGCGCGTCACCATGACCCGGCCGCAGCCGCGCCCGCCTACGCGGAACTGCTACGCCACTGGCGCCGCAGCGGCAACTGGACCCAGCAGTGGACCACGCTACGCAACGTCGCGGAGCTGCTGGCCCATCTCGGCATCCATGCGTCGGCCGTCGTCATCACCGCGGCCGCGGATGCCGACGGGAGCGCCCCACCGACCTTCGGGACCGAGGCGGACCGGCTCCAGCACGTCCTGGTCACCGCGCAGGAGCGCCTCGGCCAGGAACGGTTCGACGCCGCCTCAGCACACGGCCGACGCCTGCATCCCCATGAGGTCGTCGACGTCGCCCTGGCGACCATCGAGACACACGGTGACGCGACGGGCCGCTCCCCGGACGGACCGTCGGCCTGAACGACCGGGTGGCCGACCACCTAACGCCGTCACCGCCGACCTCGCCGTGGTGACCGCCCGCGTCTCATCGGTGCTCGCGTCGGTCAGCTCGTCAGCATCGAGATGGCGCCGAGCAGCAGCACGGTGCCGCCGAGCAGCACCGCCACGGAGCTGAGCAGCGGCAGGGCGTGGGTGAGGCGTCCGAGCCGGGAGCCGCGCTCCGCGGCCCGCAGGAGCAGGGTGCGCCCGTAGAGCACGGCGAGGCCGATCCCCGCGAGCGTCAACCCGAGCCCGATCCCGAACGCCGCGACCAGGGCGAGGCCGTAGCCGGTCCGGTCGATCGCCAGGGCCGTCGCCAGCACCAGGAACGCCCCGGGGCTCGGGAGTAGGCCGCCGGATGCCGCGATCGCGACGATGCCCGAGCGTGACAACGGTGCGACACCGGCCGGCGGGAGGTGGGTGTGGGTGTGGGTGTCCACGTGCGTCCCACCGACCACGGCGGGGGACGTGGCCGCGCCTCGGTGGGAGGCCCGGTGGGCGCCGGACCGCTCACGCCGATGCGCGAGGACCCCCCGGACGCCGACGGCGAGCACGGCGGTGGCCGCGACGGCGGTGAGCCAGCCGTCGAGGTCCTCGCCGCCCGGGATCTCACGGGTCGCGAAGAGCGCGACGCCGACGACCAGGACCGAGCCGGTGTGCATCACCGCCACGAGCCCACCGAGGCCCAGAGCGTCGCGTGGACGACCGTCCGAGCCGGCCAGGTGGGCGGCGACCAGCGCCTTGCCGTGCCCCGGTCCGAGCGCGTGGAGCGCGCCCAGGCCGAGGGCGAGCACCGTCGCCAGCCACGGCAGCGCGCCCCCGGCAGGCACCTCGTCGATCAACCAGGTGAACGCCCGCTCCAGCGAGGCATCGTCACCGAACGGGATCATGCTCGCGAGCCCGCTCATCGCGCCGACCGCGCTCGCCGCCGACCGCGGTCGGCGGATCGCTGCGAGGTCGGGCGTCGTCCCAGGAACACCAGGATCCCCGCCGCGGCGAGCACGACACCGCCGCCGGCGAGCCACAGGGCGAGCGGGATGCCCTCGTCCGCCGCTGGTGCCGCGGTGAAGTCCCACCGGTGCTCGGGCTGTGCGTCGGTGTGGACGGCGTACTGCTCGCTGCCGTCGACGCTGAATGTCCGGTAGGCCGGGTCACGATCGTGCAGCACGGTGACCGAGAGGACCGCGTCGCGCACCGGCTCCGGACAGGTGAAGGCCATCCGGATGCCGTCGGTGATGATGTCGTCGGTCAGCTCCACGCTCGGCGAGCACGGTTCGTCGCCCTGTCGGACCTCGAATCGTTCGAGGAGGTAGCGGTGCAGGTCCTCCTCGTGCTCGAGCGCGGCGATCTGTTCCTCGGACGGCAGGTCGTCGACAGCCCCGTCCACGTAGGCCCACATCTTGTCGGAGGACCACAGCCCGGCGGCGACCGCTACGTCGGCGACGTCGTCGGAAGCGGCCGTCCAGTGCAGTTCGACGCGTTCCCCGTCGGAGGCCCACCGTGCATGCGGCAGCTCCGAGGTGGCGTGCCCGAACGCGTCGGATGCGGGCAGGAGGACGGCGAGCAGCAGCACGGTCACGCCGACCGGAGCTCGTCGGGCGAGCGCGACCAGCCATCGCCCTGCCGTGGCGGGGCGAGCTTCGCTTCGAAGGGGTGCGCGCACGTGGACGGTCCGGCTCGGGAGCGGAAGGGCGGCGGGCGTGGGTCGCGACCGGGATCGCGGCCGCAGGGAGGGTGACGTCTGCGGTGCGTCGGTGTCCAACACGCAGGGCAGCCGCCGCGCACCCGAGCGCGATCCACCGGTAACGTCCGGATGTGATCGGGAGCGTGTGACCGCGAGCGCGGGCACGCCGGGAGCGTGAGAGCGGTGGACGACGGGTCCGGCTGGAACGACATCCTCCTCGAGCTGTGGAGCGATGCCGTCCGCGATGCGGTCGTCGCGCGGATCGAACGTGAGACGGTCGGACGGCGAGGCTGGCTGGTCCGGGTGTTCTGCGAGCCGGAGACCGTCCGGGAGGAGTTCACCGAGACCGCCCACGCCCTGGTGCTGGCAGCGATCCGCGACGAGACGGGCGCCGACCTCGACGACCTCGGCAGCCAGGCGGCCTGGGAGTGCTACGAGCACGTCTGGGACGCGTTGGGCGAGCGCTTGCGCACCGCCGAGGTGTTCGTGGCCGTCCCGGTCGGTGCCGAACCTCACGTCGCCGCGCGGATCCGAAGGCTGCCGGCGGAAGCCGCCGCGCATGCCGGCGCCGACGTGACGAGGCAGCCGCCGGATCCGCTGTGGATCGGTGGGCGGCTGCTGATCGATGCGGACGGGCTGGACCGCTACCTGTCGCTGGACGGCGGTCGGACCCCGGCGGCGGTCCGGCACGACGTCACCGCGATCCTGGGGGCGCTGCCGGGACCATGAGCGGCCGCGGACCCGAGGGATCGTCAGTGCGCGCGCCGCACGACGAACCGGTAGATGCCGTCATCTTCGGACACCTCGGCCAGGCGGTGCCGCTTCATCCGGCACCAGACGGGAACGTCGACGCGCGCGGCCGGATCGGTAGCCAGCAACCGGACCTGCTCGCCCGGGTCGACCGTCTCCACGGCCTTGGCGAGCTCGATCACCGGCATCGGACAGGACAGGCCGGTGGCATCCACCTCACGGACGTCCGGCATCAGTCGGCGTCCCGGCGGCGGTCGTCGCCACCCGAGCCCGCCTGGGCGCCCGAGGTGGTCGCATCGTCGTGGACCACGGTCACGTCCTCGGCCTCGACCGCCACCGGCTCGGCCCGGTGCCCGCGCTCGACCTCGTAGGAGATCTCCGCCCCGCGGAGCTCCGGTGCGTCGTGGAGCGTGCTCATCACCTTGGAGATGGCGGCGTTGCCGGACCGGGCGTGCACCGTGACCGTGGCACTGATGTGGGCGCGTGGGTCACCGGACGGCCACCAGGCCATCGGGTCGCTGACCGCGCCGCTGGTCGCCAGGACCCGGCTGATGCCGGCCGGTTCGATCCTGGGGTCCTCGTCAGGTAGCCGGACGGTCACGGTGATCCGGACCGGCCGTGTGTCCCGGTTCCGGCGGCTCGGGGCCGTCGGTGGCGGACGGCCGGCGTCCTCGACCGCGTCGACCAGCTCCCCAGCACCGGTCGGACCGACGTCGACCGCGACCAGCAGGGTGGCGTCCGGTGCGGCCCAGGCCAGGTGGGTCGTCGCACCGCGCAGGCCGGAGACGGTGGGCGCGATCGCGGCGACCACCAGGTCGTCGGCGCGCGCGAACGCGCCCACCGCCTGGTGTGTCCGACGCGGGTCGTGGTGGACACGGTCACCGAGGGCGACGACCTCCGGAGGCAGCTGGCGATCGCGGCCGCCGGTTCGCAGCACCGTGGTCGGCTCGGTCGCGCCAGCGCGCAGGCGGGCCGCGAGGTCGCTGGCCAGACACAGGCCGCGGGCTCCACCGGGCAGTAGGTGGTCGTCGGAGATGGGCAGCAGCACCCGTCGGAACGGCTGCGTGCCGAGCCGGAGGATCGCCAGGGGCACGGTCGATCGACCGACGATGTGGTCGATCAGCTGGCCGAAGACGTCGGTCGTCGAGCTGCTCCCTCGCCAGCCCATGACCACCAGGGACGGGTCGAGGTCGCTGACGGCCCGGAGGACCCCGGTGGTGGTGTCCTTGGCGGTGCGGACCTGGCCGGTGCAGGCGACCCCGAGATCGTCGGCGGTGTGCTCGGCGCTAGCGAGACCGGCGTCCGCGCGTTCGCGGTCCGCCTCGTCGGCGTCGGGCGGCAGGACCGTGACCAACTCGACGTGGCCGCCCTCGCCTTCAGCCAGCAGGACGGCACACCGCAACAGCGGGGTGACCGAGGCGGGGTTGGCGACCGGGACGAGTACCCGGCGCCCCGCACGTGGTGGCAGCGGCGACTCGGACACGCTGCCCTCCTGGTCGCGGTGCGGTCCTCGCGGCGGGCGCGAGCGGACACCTACTGTACCTCGCGGGGGGTGACCGACGGGAGCGAACGGGGTGGGCAGGGATCGGCGGCACCCGACGGGCAGGGTGAGGGCGCTGGGCCGCTACGTTGCTGCGGACCTCGGTGGCGAGCGAAGGAGCCGTGATGCGCGTGCTGGTGGTGTCTGAGGACGCGAAGGAGCGGTTGCGGGCCGCGAGTGCGCTGCTGCTGCACGCCGATGCGGAGGTGGTCGAGGCCGCGTCCGGCGAGGAGGCACGTCAGCTGCTGGTGGCCGAGGGTGAGCGGTTCGACGTCCTGGTCGTGGACGGGGATATGCAGCCGCGGGGCGGTTTCGCGTTGCTGTACGACCTCCGGGCACGCGCGGTCCTGTCGGGCGACGCGGCCGCGCCGTCGCTGGTGATGGCCGCGCGGGAACAGGACCGGTGGTTGGCGAACTGGGCGGGCGCCAACGACGTGCTGCTCAAGCCCGTCGATCCCTTCCAGTTGGCCAAGCGGGTCGCGCGCCTCGAAGGGGAGGAGCTGGCCCCCTACGGTGATCACGCCTCCGCCGCCCAGCAGGTCGCCGCGGCGCTGGAAGAGCACCGCTGACCGTCCATCGGTGACCTGCGCGAGGGGTGTGGACTTGTGAGCGACGTCCGATGGCCTCAGATCCTGACCACGCTGCTGCGAGGTGACGACCTCGACGAGGCGACCGCGCTTCGGGTGATGCGCGAGTTGATGACGGGTGACGCCGAGACCGGGCAGATCGCCGGGTTGCTGACGGCGCTCCGCGCGAAGGGCGAGCACGCACCCGAGATCGCCGGGTTCGTCCGCGGCATGCTGGAGGCGGCGACGCCGATCTCGCTCGATCCGGCGATCCGGGACCGCCTCGTGGACACGTGCGGCACCGGTGGCGATGGGGCCGGGACCTTCAACATCTCCACCGTCGCGGCGGTCGTCGTCGCTGCTGCCGGGGTGCCCGTCGCCAAACACGGCAACCGCGCCGCTTCGGGTACGTGTGGCAGCGCCGACCTGCTCGAGGCGTGGGGGGTGGCGATCGATCTGCCACCCGCTGCGGTGACCACCTGCCTGGACGAGCTCGGGATCGGCTTCCTGTACGCGCGCTCGTTCCACCCGGCGATGCGGCACGTCGCCCCGGTGCGCGTCCAGCTGGGGGTCCGCACCGTGTTCAACATCCTCGGACCGTTGGCCAACCCCGCTGGCGCCCCACATCAGGTCGTCGGTGTCTCCGACCTGGCCCTCGGCCAACCCATGGCAGAGGCGTTGGCCCGGCTCGGCAAGCGCCGGGCGCTGGTCTTCCGGGGCCGGGACGGGCTGGATGAGCTGACCCTGTCGGGACCCAGCGACGTCTGGGAGGTGCGCGGTGGGCAGGTGACGCAGGGGGAGATCGATCCGGCCGACCTGGGGCTCGCACCGGCGACGCTCGAGGACCTGGTCGGCGGCTCGGTCGCCGACAACGTCGCGATCGCCGACGCGATCCTGGCCGGCGAGTCCGGACCGAAACGTGACGTCGTCCTGCTCAACGCCGCCGCCGCGTTGTGGGTCGCCGGCGCGGTCGACGACCTGTCGGCCGGGCTGAGGGCGGCCAGCGCGGTGCTGGACGACGGTCGGGCGGCGGCGCTGCGCACCCGGTGGGTCGCGCGGTCCAAGGAGCTCGCGGGAACCCGCGATGGCTGAGCCGCACCGCATCGATCCCGACGGTCGCCCCTACGACCCGTCGAGCTACGCCCCCAAGCCCGAGGTCGACCCGGCGACGTTCTTCTCGCTGGACCTGCGGGTCGGGCGCATCGTCACCGTCGAGCCGTTCCCCGAGGCACGCGACCCGGCCTGGAAGGTCGCGGTCGACCTCGGCCCGCAGCTCGGGGTCCGTTGGACGTCCGCGAAGGTCACCAACTACCCCAAGGGGGAGCTGGTCGGTCGCACGGTCGTCGCCGCGGTCAACCTCGGTCCCAAGCGGGTCGCCGGGTTCGTCAGCGAGCTGCTGCTGCTCGGTGGGCTGGAGCCGGACGGGACCGTGAGGCTGCTCGCCCCGGACGCGGACCTCCCACCCGGTGCCCCGGTCGCCTGATGCCGATCGATCCCCGGGATCTGCTCGATCAGGTCCGACCCTACGACGGCTTCGACCTGCAGGTCATGGTCGACCGTGGGGTGTACGCCCCGGGCGAGACGGTCCGGATCACCGTGACGGCGGCCAACCAGGGTGACCGGTTCGTCGAGCACCGCTACCCGGGGTGGCAACGGTTCCAGCTGACCGTCCGCGACGAGTTCCACCGGGTCGTCGCCGATGACATCGTGGATCGGGACGCGGACACCGACGCGCTCGACCGGTGGTTGCCCGGGCAGCTGGCGATCTGGCCGACCTACTGGAACCAGATCGAGGGCGCCATGGTCCCGGCCCGCGTCGGGGTGGCGCCCGGTCCGAGGATCGAGCCCGGCCGGTACCGGATCCGGGTGGAGTGGCTCGGCCGCGAGGTCGGTACCCGGGCGCCGCGTCCGGAGGCGAGCAGCAGCTGGTTCGAGCTGACGTGACGGGCGGCGCACGTCAGGGCGACCGGCGACGCCGGGTCAGTTGGCTCGCCGACGCGCGACCTTGGCCCCGCTGAGCGCCTGCTGGTCACGGCGTCGGTCGCGGTCCACGCGGCGGCTCTCCTCGACCGTCTCGGCCAGGGCCCGGCCACCGGCCAGCTCGCTGGCGAACCGCCCGTCGACGGCGACCACGCGCACGTCCGGCCGCGCCAGCCAGGCACACACCAGACCGAGCTCCTCTGCGTCCGGTGGTCCGGGTTCGTCCGTTGCGGGCGGATCGTGGCTGACGGTCGCCGTGGCGAGCAGTTCGGCCTCGGACGGCCACGCACCGGTGCTCACCCCCAGACGCGCGGTGGTCTCCAGACGGCCATGGCGCAGGACGGCCACCTCGATCGAGGAGGCCGTGGCGCGGGCGGCGACGAGCCTCGCGCAGCTGATGAGCCGGGCACGTTCGCGCTGCCCCTGGAGGGCCCGTGCGGCGGCGTGCAACCTCGACCGTTGCTCGGCCGCCCGTTCGAACCGGCCCGACGCGGCGTGGTCCGCCATCTCCCGACGCAGCGCGGCGAGCACCCCGCCGGGGTCGTCGATCGCGGCGGTGGTGGTCGCGACCACCTCCGCGTAGGCGTCCCGTGACTGGGAACCGTCGCAGGGCGCACCGCACCGGCCGAGGTCCTTGAGGATGCAGGCGGGGTGATCCTGCGCGACGCGGAGCCGTCCCGTGCAGGTGCGCAGGGGCACGACCTCCGTGATGGCGTCGATCAGGCGCTCCGCGATCCGGCGTGTGGGCAGCGGTCCGACGCTCCAGCGGTGCGAGGCGCGAGGCCGTTGCACGATCGACAGCCGCGGGAACGGCTCGTCGGTCATCGCCACGTGGACCGCGGCCGAGCGGTCACGCGACCGGCGGTTGTACCGGGGCTGGTGGTGGCGGATCGCCCGCAGTTCGAGGACCTCCGCCTCCAGCACCGTGGGCGTCAGCGTCCAGTCGACGCGAGCGGTCTCGCGGACCAGGTCGGCGATGCGTCGGCGGGGGTCCTGACCGAAGTAGGTGCGGAGACGCTGACGGAGGTCCGTGGCCTTGCCGACGTAGAGGACCTCGTCGCGCGGGTCGAGGAACCGGTAGACGCCCGGCGCTGACGGGGCGTCGACGACCAGGTCGCGCCGTCGGAACTGGGTGGTGGAGGAGCTCCGGGTCAGCTCCTGGAGGTCCTCCAGGGTCGTCGCGCCGAAGCTGCCGGCGCGCTCGATCAGCCCGTGGAGGACGTCGACGGTGACGCGGGCGTCGGTCAACGCACGGTGGTCGGGGCTGGCCCGTGCCCGCAGGTGGCGGGCCACGGTGGCCAGGCGGGCGTCGCGGATCTCGTCGTGGAGCAGGCGTCGCGCGAGCCGGGCCGTGTCGACCACCGGTGGCTGCAGGGGGCCGAGGCCGAGCCGGTCGGCGGCGGTGCGCAGGAACCCCAGGTCGAACGCGGCGTTGTGCGCGACGAACACCCCACTGTCGAGGAACCCCAGCACGCTGGGCAGCACCGCCGCGATCGTCGGGGCGTCACGGACCATCGAGTCGTCGATCCCGGTGACCGCGGTGACCGCGGCCGGGATGGGCCGCCCGGGGTGCACGAACGTCCGCAACTCACCGAGGACCTCGCCGCCGCGGACCTTGACCGCACCGATCTCGGTGATCCGGTCGCTGGTCGGGGACAAGCCCGTGGTCTCCAGATCGAGCACCACGAAGGTGGTCTCGAGCAGCGGGCGCCCGAGAGACTCGAACGTCAGGGGTGTGGCGCTCGCCATGGCAGGCTCCCCATCCGGTGGCTGTCGTCCGCGATCGCGGGGCGCGATCCGAACGTACGTTCCGGTTGAGGTTGTACCACGCAGGTGCGACCGGCGAGGCGTGGCGGCGTCGGGTGGGGGCGTTGGGGGGGGCAGGTCGTCCGGGACCGGGGGCGTCCGTGGTCGGCGGCGTCCCCGGGCCGTCAGGCGGCGCGGCGGCGGCGGCGCAGGAGGCGCTTGCGCTCGGTCTCGTCGGTCCCGCCCCAGATGCCGTACGCCTCACGGGTCGCGAGGGCGTGCTCGAGGCACTCGACGCGGACGGGGCACGCGGCGCAGTAGGACAGGGCCTGCTCACGATCGGTCTCGTCGTTGCTGAAGAACAACTCCGGGTCGGCGTCACGGCACGCGGCGTCCTCCTGCCACGATCCGGACGTGAGCAGGTCAGCCAGGGCGAAGGAGGTGGACACGGCAGGCTCCGATACGTCTGTGGGTGGTGCGTCCGGCGCACGAGGGAGGGCCGGTCGAGGGTCCGTGCCGGGGAACGATGGTGGCAGTACCGTTCTCGGTGCCCGCGTCTCGGGGCGAGGGCGGCCGGACCCACCGGTGGGTACGTCTCCACTGTCACGGGTGTCCGGCGACGTCGACACCGGACGAGCGGACGGGGCACCCCGGCCACCCCTCGGTCGGACGGCCACCGCCCGGTCGGGGCACCCCATCGGCCCGACGCGCGGTGCGACGTCGATCGAGGCGCGGTGCGACGCCAGGCGGGCCGGTGCCCGTGGATCCGGCAGGAGCAGCGATGAGCGAGCGTGAGCACACCGACCAGCGCTCGGATCGCCGCGGCGACCTGCTCGCCGCCGCCGCCCGCCGGTTCGTCGCCGTGGGGCTGCGCAAGACCACGATGGAGGATGTCGCGCGGGAGGCTCGTGCCGGCAAGGCGACCCTCTACCGCTACTTCCGCAACAAGGACGCGTTGATCGACGCGTTGCTCGACCGCGAGGCGGAGCGCTTCGCCCGGGAGCTGGAGGAGGCGGCGGCCACGCACGACACGGCGCCCGCAAGGATCGAGGCGGCGTTCCTCGCCGGGGTCCGCTTCTTCGTCGAGCACCCGGTGCTGACCAAGGGGCGTGACGAAGAGCCCGGGCTGTTGCTGCCCCGCATCACCGCCAACGGAGGGCCGCTGGTGCAGCACGGCCTCGCGTTGTTCGAGGCCATCATCGCTGACGGCGTGGCCAGCGGCGAACTGCGTCGGGTCGAGCCGCCAGCGGCCGCCGAGGTCATCGTCCGGCTGATCCTGTCCTACTTCAGCTTCCCGCCCATGCACGTCCGGGTGGACGATCCCGAGGCCGCTCAAGCGTTCGCGCACGCGCTGGTTGCCGGAGCGCTCTCCGCTCGCCAGCCCAGCTGACCCGGTTCAGCGTTGGCAGCGCGGGCAGTAGGTGGTGCCGCGCTGGGCGACGACGGTGCGTCGCATCGCCTCACCGCACCGGTGGCACGGTCGGTCGCCCTGGCCGTAGGCGTCCAGGAAGTCGGCGTAGCGCCCGCTCTCGCCGTTGACCATCTGGTAGTCGCGGAAGGTGGTGCCTTCGCGTTCGACCGCCGCCGCCAGTACCTCGACGATCGCCTGGTGGAGCCGGAGGGCGCGAGCACGTCCGACCCGACGGGAGGTCGGGTGGATGCGGGCGCGCCACAGCGCTTCGTCGGCGTAGATGTTGCCCACCCCGGCGACCAGGCGCTGGTCGAGCAGCTTGGCCTTCACCGGTGCTGAGGTCGAGGCCAGTCCGGCGGCGAACACGTCCGCGTCGAACGCCGGTGACAGCGGCTCGGGCCCCAGGGTGGCCAGCGTCGGGATCCGGTCGACGTAGTCCCCGGCCGGGATGACCGACGCGCGGCCGAAGCGGCGGGGGTCGGTGAACCGAAGGGTGCGGCCGTCGTCGAGGTCGAACCGGACCCGGACGTGATCGGTCGTGGTGCGGCTCGGCGTGGCCTCGGTCGGTTCGGTGGGTCGGATCGCGAACGAGCCGGTCATACCGAGGTGGAGTACGAGTTCCAGCGGGTCGCCGTCCTCCGTGGGGTCCAGCGTGCACAGCAGGAACTTGCCGCGGCGGGCGATCTGCTCGATCCGACGGCCGACCGCCAGGTCGAGGTCCGACAGCCGGGCGTGGGGGTGTGCATCCCACCACACGTCGACGATGCGACGCCCGGTCAGCTCGGGGACGAGCTGACGGCGGACCGATTCGACCTCAGGCAACTCCGGCACGACGCGGAAGGTAGCTGCCCGCCCGTTACGCTCGTCCCGCTGCGGGCCTGGCACCGGTCGGCCGCCCGCGAACCCCGGTACGGACCGCGACGTCGGAGGACCCGTGAGCGATCAGCCAGGTGGTCCGCGCGACCGCCGCGACGACGGCCGGCCGGAGCAAGCCCGCCCCCGCGACCGCACCGGCCGCCCGTTGCCGTACGGCACCGACGACGTGCCGTTGGCGGAGGACCACGAGCCGGCCACGGTGCAGGAGGCGCTGGCGCTGGGCATCGAGTTGTGGGCGGCCGAGCGGTTCTTCGAGGCGCACGAGTGCCTCGAGGCCGTCTGGCACGCCGCGCCGGAAGAGGACCGCGACCTGTGGCAGGGCGTGATCCAGATCGCGGTGGCCGGCGTGCACCTCCAGCGCGGGAACCCGACCGGGGCGTGCACGCTGCTCGGTCGTGCGGCGGGGCGTCTGCGTGGGTACCCGTCCGGCCATCGCGGGATCGATGTCGCGGGTGCGGTGGCGTTCTGCGAGGATGCGGCTGCTCGGATCGGCGCGGAAGGTCTGGCGGGGGCGCCGGTACCGCCACGGTTCCCGGCCACCGCCGACGGTGCGTGGTTCGCTGCCGAGCCTGGGGCGACCGAGCCGCCGTCCGAACCGACGCCCGTCCCGGGCTCGCCGGCGTGGCGTGACGCAGCGGACGCCCGGTCCGCGCGGCGTTGACGGATCCGATCAGCGAGGATGCCATGGCCGAGGCGTACCAGCGAGGTCTGGAGCCGGGGTACCGATTCCGCTGCGATGGGTGCGGCAACGTCACCCGGTTCGACGTCATCGAGGCGGCGCGGACGCGGCGCTACCACCACTTCGACCTGGGCGGCGACGGGCAGGTCGACGAGGAGGAGGTCCTCGCGCGCACGATCGAGTCGGTCACGTGCCGCTGGTGCGGCCGCGACGATGCCGTCCGGGTCGAGGCGACCCCGAACCCCGCCCGCTGATCCGTCCACCCATGGCCGCTGCCGACCCCGCTCCGTCGATGGACGTGCTGGCGCGTCTGGATGCGGACACCTGGGCACAGCTGCTGGTCGCCACCCGCCGGGCGCTCGAGGTACGAGGCGCGAGCACCGACCACGAGCGCGAGGTCCTCACGACCTCGACGGGACGGTTGGTGGCCGGGGCCGGACGGGAGCGAGCCATGGCGCTGCTCACCGGTGATACCGACCTGTGGGACCGCGTCCGTACCGACCCCACGGCGGCGACCGCCGTCGAGCGCGTTACCGTGGCGATGGCCGCGAGGACCGACCGCTCGTCGTCGGAGGGGGCCGAGGCCGTCGGCCCCACCGATCCCACCGACGTGGGGCGTGCGAAGCGCCGTGCGCGTCGGGCCCGCGAGGAGCGGGACGCCTGGCAGCGACGCGCGGAGGGGGCGGAGGCGCGGGTGGCCCGGCTGGAGTCCGAGGCCACGTCCTTGCAGGAGCGCTTGGCCGAGGTGGAGGAGCAGCTGGCCACCACCCATGCGCAGCTGACGGCGCAGCAGGAGGAGCGGGCGCGGGCGGTCGAGCGGGAACGTCGGCGGCGCGACGGCGAGATCGCCAAGCTCGAGGAGCAGCTGCGCACGGCCCGGTCGCAGCTGGAGGAGCAGCGGCAGGTGGCGCGGCAGACCGTCCGACGCCGCCAGGCGACCCCTCGGGACGAGGCCACCCCCACCGAACACCGTGGAGAGCCTCGACCGGAGGCGGACCGAACCACGCGGCTGGTCCCGGGGAGGCCGAGCCGGCTCCCGGACGGGGTCGCTGCCGGCACCACCGAGGCCGCCTCGTTGCTGCTGCACCCGGGTCGCAAGGTCCTGGTCGACGGGTACAACGTGACCCGGCAGCATCGGTCGCACCTCGACCTGGAGACCCAGCGCAACTGGCTGATCCAGCTGCTGGCCACGGGCGCGGCCATGCGGCGCATCCGGCCGATCGTGGTCTTCGACGGCGAACAGGCGGGCGGGAGCCGGGCCGGGGTCGGCACGCGTGAGGTCGAGGTTCGGTTCACCTCATCGGGCATCAGCGCCGACGACGAGCTCGTCTTCGCCGTCGAGGCGACCGACGAACCCGTGGTCGTGGTCACCGACGATCGTGAGCTGATCGGTCGGGTCCGCTCCGGGGGAGCGGACGTGCTCAGCACGGTCTCGTTCGTCAGCGCGGTCAACTCGGCGCCCTCGTGACCGCCCGTCCGTCACGGCAACTCCGGACCCTGTGGCTCACCAACGACCTACCGCCACGTGCCGGCGGGATCGAGCAGTTCGTCGCGAACCTGCTGGAGCGTGTCCATCCGACGAGCACGGTCGTGGTGGGGCCGGCGGCTGGGCTCGACGGTGCCGCCCACGACGAACGGCAGCCGTACCGCACCGTCCGCCACAGCGGATCGATCCTGCCCACGGCCCGCGTCGCACGGCTGGCCGTCGAGGTGGGACGACTCCACCGGCCCGACGTGGTCGTCCTGGGGGCCACGTGGCCGCTCGGTGAACTGGCGCCGACCCTCGGACGAGCGTTGGGTGTCCCCGTGGTCGCGCTGTCACACGGATTGGAGGCGGGCATCGCCCAGGCGGGTGGTGGGTGGCTGCTGGCCCGGGCGACCCGGGACCTCGCAGCGATCACCACGATCAGCGCGTGGACCGAGGAGCAGTTGGCGCCCTACCTGCGAGCGTCGCGGCACGTCCGCCTGCCGCCCGGGGTCGATGTGGCGCGGTTCCACCCCGACCTCGACGGGGCCCAAGCCCGGCATGCCTGGGGGGTCCCCAGCGACGCGCCCCTCGTCGGGTGCATCTCGCGGTTGGTGCCCCGTAAGGGCCAGGATCAGCTGCTGGCGGTGTGGCCGGAGATCCGCCGTCGTCACCCCGGGGCGGTCCTGGCCCTGGTCGGCGAGGGACCCGCGGGCTCGGAGCTCGCCCAGCGCGCCGCCGCCCTCGGGCCAGACCCGGGGGTGGTGCTCGCTGGTCGGGTGCCGTGGGAGGCGCTGCCCGAGAGCCATGCGGCCCTGGACGTGTTCGCGATGCCGTGTCGCACCCGCTGGGGCGGTCTCGACGTTGAGGGCCTCGGGATCGTCTACCTGGAAGCGCAGGCCAGCGGCGTCCCGGCGATCGCCGGCCGATCGGGTGGTGCACCCGAAGCGGTCATCGACGGGGTCACCGGGACGGTCGTCGACGGTGAGGACCCACGCGCGATCATCGACGCGCTCGACCGCTGGCTGTCGGACCCGGCGGCCCGAGCGGCGGCCGGTCGGGCCGGTCGCCGGGAGGTGGAGTCCCGGTGGTCGTGGACGGTGATCGCGGACCGGTTCGCGTCGCTGCTCGACGAGGTCGTCACGTCGGGTCGACCGGTCGCAGGGTGACGATCACCGGCAGGTGGGTCGACGCCCGGGTCGCGGGGATCTCCAGACGCAGGCGTCGCAGGTCACCGGACGCGAGGACGTGGCTGCGGTGGACCTGCGGATCGTCGACCGGGAACGTGGCCGTGCCCGACGGCATGACGTGGTCGAGCAACGGTTCGAAGGACACCAGGACGGCCGAGTCGGTTTCGGCGTAGAGGTCGCCGGCGACCACGGTGGGGATCTGCCGTTCCCGCAGGCGCGCGACCGTCGCCGCGACGGCCCGCGCCTGCGGGAGACGGGTCTCGGAGGGGTCCTCGTCCTGGCTGAGTTGCGTGCCGACCACGCCCAGGCTGGTGCCGTCGGGCAGGTCGAGCACCGCGGCGACCGAGCCGCGGGGCATCGGATCGCGACCGCGAGGTAGCGGCTCGGCGACGAACTCCCCGATCGGGTAGCGGCTCAGCAGCGCGTTGCCGAAGACCGCGTCGCCGGCGCCACCGAACCGCACGTGGCGGAGGCCGAGTTCGGCTGCGAACAGCCGCAACGCGTCGTGGCCGCCGGTGGCGAGCCATCCACGGTCGACCTCGTTGAGCACCACGACGTCGGGGGAGTGGTCACGAAGCACCTGCGCCTGGGCTGCCGGGTCGAACCGCCGGTCCGCATCGAACCCCGATCGGATGTTGTAGGTCGCGACCCGGAGGTCGTCGTCGGCGTCGTACACGGCGGCACGGGTGGTCGGCTGCCCCCCGATCCCAGCGAGCGCGACGGCGAGCCCCAGGGCCGTGAGCAGCCGCATGGCGGCGACGATGTCGACGGTGGTGTGGATCGCGCGGCCCCGGGCGACCCAGGCCATCGCGATGCCCAGTCCGGCGGCGAAGGCGGCCGTGGCCAGCAGGACCGCCCGGTTGTCGCCGGGGAGCGGCCACTCGTAGCTGAGGTAGTGGACGGTGGTGGTAGCGGCGAAGAGCGCGAACGCACCGCTCGCCGTGAGGGCTCGACGTCGCACCCCGACCGCGCCAGGCCGTCCGGTCCGCGGGACGTCGATGCCGACGATCGCGCCGAGGCCGGCGACCACCGCGACCTGGCCGAGGACGCCCTGCCACCCGGCGGGTGCCAACGTGCTCGCCGTGCCGATGAGGACGAGCACGGCGCCGCCGGCGCCGGCCCGGACCGCACCCAGGCGTGGCGCCAGCACCGCGCCGAGCACGGCCATGGCCTGGCCGATCGCGACCGTCACGGCGACGGTGCCGGCGTCCCACCCGGTCGCGACCGCGACCCGTCCGGGGATGCCACCGATGATGCCACCGAGCACGAAGAGCGGGGTCAGGCTCCACCAGGGCCAGGCGGGGGCGGTCGGTACCTCGCCGTCGGTGCTGGCCGAGCTCGGATGCGTCGCGGCGGCCAGGGCCTTCGTGGTGGGCACCAGCGCGCCCGCCATCAGGAGGACGACGAGCAGGGACCCCACCGTGGACTCGAACGTCGACGGCCAGATCCACCCGGCGGTGGCGGTCCCGACATGGAGAGCGCCGGCGGCGCTCATGCCGATCACCGCACCGGTACGGGCGGCCCGATCGGCGCCGGGTGGCGCGCCGGAAGCGACCCCGACGATGGCCGCGAGCGCACCCGCGACCGCCACCGCCGCGGCGACGAGTTGGAACTCGCCCGTGACGACCGGCAGGCTCAGTGCACCGCGACCGAGCAGGAGCGCCAGCCCGCCCATCAACCACACCCGATGAGCGCCGAGCCTTCCCACCGACGCCGCCAAGCCGACCGCCGAGGTGAACACGGCGACCCCGAGGACGGCCGCAGCCACCGCGGCGGCGACGCCGTCGTCGCCCGCACGCAGCAGGGACGGGGCGAGGACCCGCAAGGTCTCGAGGAGCCCGAAGGACGCCACCGCGGCCCCGGACACGGCGGCGCCGGTCTGCCGCCGATCCGCCACGTCACGCTCCTTCGGGTCCCTGCCGGTGGGGAGCCTAGGCAACGCGCTACGGTCCCTTCCTCACGCCGACGCGGGGCGTGGGTGATGGAGGGCGGCGGATGGACGCGGTGGTCAGCATCGAGGGAGCCGAGCCGTGGTCCGCTCCGGGGCGGGGTGAGCGTGCCCGCACGGGGGTGATCGTCACCCACGGCTACACGGGCAACCCGGTCGCCACCCGGCCGCTCGGGCAGCGGCTGGCCGCCGAGGGCTACACCGTGGAGGTGCCCCTGCTGCCCGGCCACGGCACCCATCACCGGGACCTCGGCCGCACCCGCTACGCGGACTGGTACGCGGCGGTGGACCACCTCGTCGACCTGCTGTCGCAACGCTGCGACGAGGTGGTGCTCGTCGGCCACTCGGTGGGCGGGACCATCTCGTTGGACCTGAGCTGCCGACGGCCGGACGACGTCGCGGCGGTCGCGGTGATCAACCCGTTGCTGCTGAACCCGCCCGACCTGCGGGCGAGGATCGCGCCGGTGCTGCAGTACCTCGTCCCCTACCTGCCGCGGGACGCAGCCGCGATGCCGACCAACGACGTCGCCCGCCCGGACGTGGAGGAGTCGGCGTACCCGATCATGTCGACCCGGGCCCTCCAGTCGGTGTTCCGCGAGCTGCCCCGGATCCGCTCGCAGCTGCTCGATCTGACCCAGCCGCTGCTGGTGGTGCGCTCGACCCGTGACCACACTGTGCCGCCGGCGCACGCGCAGGAGCTGCTGGAGCTGACCGGGAGCCGTGACCTGCGGGACCTGGTGTGCGAACGTTCCTACCACGTGCCGCAGATCGATTACGACGCCGCGAAGGTGGCGGACGGGATCGTCGGGTTCGTTCACGACGTCACGGGTCGGTGACCGACGTGGCCGCCACGAACGGCGCGGTCACGGCGGCCGGCCACGTCGACGACGCCGGGTTCGTCCGTGCGCCTGCGCTGCTGGTCTACCGGCGGCTGTCCGACCTCGGCCGCTGGCCGTCGTGGTGGGCGGGCTGCCGGGTCCGGCCGTTGCCGCCGGCCCTCGACGATCCCGTCGGGGAGCGCTTCTCCGTCGAGTTGGACCGTGGGTGGCGCCAGCGCCTGCGCCTGTGCGTGCAGCCCACCGGATGGCGCCACGACGAGGGGTTCGAGTTGCTGCTGGAGGGGGACGTGCGCGGGCGGGCGGAGTTCTGGCTGGAGTCCACCCACGGCGGCACGGTGGTGCACCACCTGGCCAGCTTCCGGACCCCCCTGGCTCGGCCCCGAGGGATCGTGATGGACTACCGCCGGGCGATCCGGCGTGGGCTGTGGGGGTGTAAGGACGCCCTCCAGCTGGAAGCGCGGACCTCCGCCGGCCTGCCGCCGTGACGGTCCGCGTCCGGGTTGTGGGTGACGAGCTTCCGAGGGCGACCTGAACCGATGCAAGCGGCACCGCTAGCCTGACGTATCCGTCCAGGAACCGAACCGATGGGGGCCCGAGCTGACCCGCGTGCTGCTCTTCACGGGCAAGGGGGGTGTCGGCAAGACCTCCGTCGCTGCGGCCACGGCCGTGCGCGTTGCGGGTGCCGGCGGGCGGGTGCTGCTGACCTCGACCGATCCGGCGCACTCGCTCAGCGACGTGCTGCACGTCACGCTGGACGATGAGCCGCGGTCGGTGACCCTGCCGGGGGACGCGTCCGGGTCGCTGGACGCCCAGCAGTTGGACGCGCAGGCACGGCTCGAGGCGCGGTGGGACCGCGTGCGGGACTACCTCGCGGCGGTGCTGGCCTGGGGTGGGGTGGGTGACGTCGCGGCGGAGGAGCTGGTGACCTTCCCCGGGCTGGACGAGCTGTTCGCGTTGCTGGACCTGCGGGAGCACGTCATGGCGGGCGACCATGACGCCGTCATCGTCGACTGCGCCCCGACGGCCGAGACCCTCAAGCTGCTCGCGTTGCCGGATGCGCTGCGGTGGTACGCCGACCGGGTGCTGGGACCAGGCCGGCGGATCGCCCGAGCGGTCGCGCCGCTGACCCGCCCGTTGGGCGTCTCCGGGGCACCGTTCCCCGTCCCCGACGACGAGGTCTTCGACACGGTCGGCGAGATCCACACCCAGCTGTCGGAGGTGCACGCGTTGCTGACGGATACGGGGCGGTCCTCGGTCCGGCTGGTCGCCACGCCCGAGCGCTTGGCGCTGGCCGAGTCGTCACGCATGCTGACCACCCTGTCGCTGTTCGGCTACGGCGTGGACGCGGTCGTGGTCAACCGGCTGCTGCCGGACGTGGTCAACGATCCCTACCTCGCTCGGTGGAAGCAGCGTCACACCGAGCTGCTCGCCGAGGCGCGCGCGACGGTCGCCCCGGTCCCCGTGCTCACCGCCGATCTGCTCGATGACGAACCGATCGGTGCGGCGGCGCTCGATCACCTCGGGGCGCGGCTGTACGTGGCGCACGACCCCGCCGCCGTCCTCCACGACGATGCGCCCGTGTCGCTGGAGGTCGACGACGAGATCCACCGGCTCCGCGTCCGGGTGCCCGGGGCGGACCGCGACGACGTCGACCTGCATCGGCAGGGCGACGACCTGTTGGTCAAGGTCGCCGGTGTGCGGCGTACGATCCCGCTCCCGGCCACGCTCCGCCGTCGCCAGGTGGTCGGCGCTTGCGTGGACGACGGGGTCCTCACCGTCCGGTTCGCCGCGATCGCCTCGACGGCGACCGGCTCGTGAGCGAGCCGACCCGGCCCTGGTGGGCCTCCGACCCCGTCGACGGTGACGTCGACCGGTCCGTCGATCCGGTCGAAGCTCACCGGGCGGCCCGACGCGGCTGGCTCGACCCGGACGCAGCGTCCAGCGGCCCGGATGCGGCGTCCAGCGGCCCGGACGGAGCGGCGAGCGGCACGGACGGGGCGTGCAGCGACGGGGCGGGCCACGCCGAGCAGATCTGCGGGGTGTGCCCGGTCTGCGTGCTGGCTCGGGCGGTCGGGGAGTCGCGTCCGGAGCTGCTCGGCCACCTCGCCGAGGCTGCTCGTCACCTCAGCGCGGCCGCCCGGTCGTTCCTGGAACCGCATGCGCCGGCCGGACCCCCGGATGAGGGATCCGCCGGCGACCCGGCCGCAGCTACCGAGGACCGGCGGACGGGCACGCCCAGCGAGGACGGCACGTCCGGGCCCCGCCGACGCCAGGCCGCGTCCGGACGACCGCCCCAACGGATCGACCTCGATCCGTGAGCGCCACCACCTCGACGTCCCCGGACGGCCCCGCCCTCGGCATCGACATCGGCGGGACACGGCTACGTGTGGCGGTCGTCGCCGCCGACGGCACGATCCTGGAACGCACGGCTCGGCCGACCCCCGCCGCGGAGGCCGATGCGTTGCTGGCGTCGCTGCGCGAACTGGTGGAGGAGTACCCGCACCTGCCGGTCGGGGTGGGGATGGCGGGGCTCGTCGATCCCCGAGGAACCGTCCGCTACGGGCCCAACATCGGGGTCCGTGACCTGCCTCTGGCACGCGAACTGGCCGACGGTCGCGACGCGCCGGTCGTGGTCGCCAACGACGCGTCGGTCGCTGCCCTGGCGGAGCAGCGGGTCGGGGTCGCCACCGGCAACGACGACGTCGTCCTGATGACGCTCGGCACGGGGGTCGGCGGCGGGATCGTCGTCGGCGGGCAGGTGGTGCTCGGTTCGGGTGGGTTCGCCGGCGAACTGGGTCACATGGTGGTCCACGAGGGTGGCCGCAAGTGCCCCTGCGGCAACCGTGGTTGCATCGAGGCGTACGCATCGGGGACCGCGTTGGGGCTGATCACACGCGAACGGCTGGTCGACCCGGACCTGGTCACCTCGTTGCGGGAGATCGCCGATCCGACCGGGCCGGACGTCACGCGTGCTGCTGCCGACGGTGACCCGGTCGCGATCGAGGTGCTCACGGAGGTCGGGGGGTGGCTCGGTGTGGCGATGGCGTCGATCGTCAACGCGCTCGACCCGGACGTGGTCGTGCTCGGTGGCGGTGCAGCGCACAGCGTCGCCGCGATCGCCCTGCCGTCGGCGCGCCGGTCGATGGCCGAGCGGCTCGTGGGCGCGGCGTGGCGCACCCCACCCCCGATCGAACTGGCTGCGCTCGGCGACGACGCCGGGGTGGTCGGTGCCGCGCTGCTGGCTCGTGACCGAGCCGCGGCGTCGCCCATACCGTCGGCCTGACGGTCGCGGCCACGGTGACGACCGCCTGCTCCGACCCGCCCGCACGACCGTCCAGCGCGTCCCCGATCCACCCCATCGTTCGCAGCTCAACGAGGCCAGCCGGTGACCAGTTTCCCGCGTCAGCACGCCCGTACCCGCCGCTTCACCCTCGGGGTGCCGCGGGCCTTCACGCCGACCGTCGGTCCGGACGGGCCGATCGTGCTGTTCCTGCGGACCGATGCCGGGGACGACCCCGTCACCCACCTCTGGCAGCACGATCCTTCGACCGGGGCCACCAGCAAGCTGGTCGACGCCCGCGACCTCGGTGGTGACGACGGGCCGCTGCCAGCGGAGGAGCGGGCCCGTCGCGAGCGTGCTCGCGAACAGGCAGGCGGCATCGTGGCCTACGCCGTCGACGACGCGTGCACGATGGCCGCCTTCGGGCTGGCCGGTCGGCTCTACAGCGTCGAGGTCGCCACCGGCCGGGTCGCCGAGCACCCCACCGCCGGCCCCGTGTTCGACCCCCGGCCCTCGCCCGACGGTGCGACGATCGCCTACCACGCGGGGGACGGGCTCCACCTCGTCGACCTGACCGACGGTCCCGCCACCGCCGGCACGACCCGGCCGTTGGTCGTCGAAGACGGGGTCGCCTGGGGGCGGGCCGAGTTCATCGCCGCGGAGGAGATGCGGCGAAGCCGGGGCTTCTGGTGGTCGTCGGACGGCACCCGGCTCGCGGCGGCCAGGGTCGACGAACGACGCGTGCCACGGTGGACGATCGCCGACCCCGCCAAACCCTGGACCCCGGCCGTCGACCACCGCTATCCGGCCGCGGGGGCCGACAACGCCGACGTGTCGCTGTGGGTCGTCGACGTCGGCTCCGGCGAACGCACCGAGGTCACCTGGGACCGCGAGCGCGACGAGTACCTGGCCCACGTCGCCTGGGGCGAGGACCCCCTGACCCTGCTGCTCCAACCGCGTGACCAGCGAACCGCCACGGTCCTCACCACGGATCCGGCGACCGGAGCGACCGAGCTGGTGCGGTCGTGGTCCGATGACGCCTGGGTGGAGCTGGTCCCGGGCAGCCCGACCTGGCTGCATGACGGCCGCCTCCTGACCGTCGAGGATCGGCTTGCGCTCGGAACGGATGGCACCCGGGTGCTGTGCGTCGATGGCGAGCCGGTCACCCCGGCGGGGTTGCAGGTGCGCGAGGTCCTGGCGGCGCACGCGTGGCGGACGCCCCACGGCGAGGTGCTCGATGACCGGGCCGGCGTGATCGAACTCCTCGCGAGCCCGGCGGATGACCCGACCCGGATCGATGCCTACGAACTCGACCTGGATCCCGCGCGACCGGAACCGCTGCGATCCGAGACCGCGTCGTTGCCCGCCGGGATCCGACGGGTCGTGCCCGGCCGGCGGTCGAGCTCGCGGGCCGCCGCCGCGTTGGCCGCCCCGTGGGTGGAGACCACCATGACGCTGGCGGGCACCGCGCCGACGGTCACGGTCGGCTGGTCGCACCGCACCTCCCAGCCCGGCCACGACGTCGACCTGCACGTCCACCACCTCGAGGTCGTCGCCGAGACCCCCGTCCTGGAGGCCCACCCAAGGATGCTCACGCTCGGTGACCGGGGCTTGCGGGCCGCCCTGCTGCTCCCGACCGACGACGACGGCACCGGGACGCTGCCCGTGCTGCTCGACCCCTACGGCGGGCCACACGCGCAGCGCGTGCTCGCTGCGGGCTCCGCGTACCTGACCCCGCAGTGGCTCGCCGACCAGGGGTTCGCGGTCCTGATCGTGGACGGTCGTGGCTCACCGGGACGGGGCCCGCGCTGGGAGCGTGCGGTCCACCACGATCTCGCCACCCCCGTGCTCGAGGACCAGATCGATGCCCTGCACGCGGCCGCCGCTCTCGAGCCGCGGCTGGACCTCGACCGGGTCGCGATCCGTGGCTGGTCGTTCGGTGGCTACCTCGCCGCGTTGGCGGTGTTGTCTCGTCCCGACGTGTTCAAGGCGGCGGTCGCCGGCGCCCCCGTGACCGACTGGCACCTCTACGACACCCACTACACCGAGCGCTACCTCGGCCACCCGGAGGAGCAGCCGGACGTCTACCGGCGCTCGAGCCTGGTGGACGACGACGGCCGGCTGCTCGATGCGGCCGACTGGCCCGACGACGCCCCTCCGCAGCTGTTGTTGATCCACGGGCTCGCCGACGACAACGTGGTCGCCGCGCACTCGCTGCAACTGTCCGCCGCGCTGCTGGCCGACGGCCGGCCGCACCGGTTCCTCCCGTTGTCCGGGGTGACCCACATGACCCCGCAGGAGATCGTCGCTGAGCGACTCCTCACCGAGCAGGTGGCGTTCCTCCGGGACGCGCTGGGATGAGCGGGCGTGTGGCCCCGGGGGTAGCCATCGGGGACCAGCCGCGTCAGAGCCGGCCGTCGGACCCGTCGTCACCGCCCTGCTGCTGCGCCCGCTTGCCGATCAGGTAGACCAGGGCACCGACCAGCAGGATGCCGACGACCGGTCCCATGAACCGGCCGACCGTCCCCAGCACCAGCACCGCGAGCAGGATCAGCCCGAGCGGCTTGGCGGCCCGCATCATCCGCTCGGAACCCAGCTGCTGCTGGCTGCGATCCTCGCCGTTGTCCGCCCCCTTGACCGGCCGGGGGCGCCGGCTCGCGGGTCGCTGCCCGCCGGCCTTGGGCTGGCGAGCCGCGCGCGCGATCGCGTCCATGTTGGCGACCAGTTGCCGGTGCGCTTCGTCGGACTCGTCCTCAGGCACGGTGACCAGCACGCCGTCCCGGGTCCGCTTCGCGTCGGGGTTGAGGCCAGCCGTCTGGAGCACCTCGAGCAGCACGGTCGCCTGCTCGGCTGGCCACGTTCCCAGTTCCTCGGCCACGGATCCTCCGCCTCGCACGCCGGTCATCTCACTCGTCCACGGTCACCGCCGACGATGGTCGGCAGGGCCGCTCGACGAGGGTTCGAGGCTCGACGCCTCCTGGCTCTCCCCGTAGGCTAGCGGGCATGGGAACCGACCTACGCGGGCGGTCGTGGACACGCGATCTTCGGCCCGTGCGAGCGGCCCACCGGGAGCCACCAGAGAGGTCGTCGATATGGCCGGCATGGCCGATGCACCGCGGATGTACCGGACACTGCGTCGCGTCCTACCACCGCTGGTGAACCCCTACCTCCACGTCCACGTCGAGGGGCTCGAGCACGTCCCCGAGCGGTCCCCGGCCGTGATCGCCAGCAACCACCTGTCGTTCGTCGACTCCATCGTGCTGCCGATGAACGTGCCCCGGCCGGTGTACTTCCTCGGCAAGGCCGACTACTGGGATTCGTGGCGCACCCGCTGGTTCTTCCAGGGCACCGGGGTGGTGCCGGTCTACCGTGACGGCGGCTCGAAGGGGGATGCGTCGCTGCGGACCGGCGTGGAGATCCTCCAGCGGGGCGACCTGCTCGGGATCTACCCCGAGGGCACCCGGAGCCCGGACGGCCGGCTCTACCGCGGCAAGACCGGTCCGGTGCGCATGGCACTGGAAGCGGAGGTGCCCATCATCCCGTGCGCGGTCAGCGGCACCGACCAGGCGCTGCCGTCGGGCGCCTACCGCCCACGCCGCCACCCGGTACGGGTCGTCTACGGCGAACCGCTCGACCTCTCGCGCTACCGCGACCGCCGCGAGGATCCGTTCGTCCTGCGCTCGGCCACCGATGAGCTGATGTACGAGATCATGATGCTCAGCGGGCAGGAGTACGTCGACGAGTACGCCGCCAAGGTCAAGTCCGGCGACGTCAACCTCACCTTGGACGACGTCGGCACCGAGGAGACGGCGGCTGGCGGCGATGCGGACACCGGTGCGCCGGGATCGGCCGAACCGCGCAACGAAGGGGACGAGCGCGACGACCAGGCGCGAGGCGGTCGCGCCGCGTCCTGAGGATCCCGTCTCACCCGTCGGCGCGGTCGAGCGACAACGCCGCGGAGTTGATGCAGTAGCGCAGCCCCGTCGGCTGGTCCGGCGCGTCCTCGAACACGTGCCCGAGGTGCCCCTCACAGGTGGCGCAGCGCACCTCCGTCCGGACCATCCCCAGCGTCCGGTCCTCGTGCACCGTGATGGTCTCGTCCGAATCGGGCGCGTAGAAGCTCGGCCACCCGCAGTGCGCGTCGAACTTCGTCTGAGAGGTGAACAACGGGGTCTCGCACCCGGCACAGCGGTAGGTGCCGTCACCCTGTTCGTCCCAGTAGGCCCCGGTGAACGGTCGCTCGGTCCCCCCCTCGCGCAGGACGTGGTAGCTGCCCGGCGAGAGGTGCTGCCGCCACTGTTCCTCGCTGCGTTCGATCGGCTCCGGCACGGCTGCTCCTGATCGTCGGTGACGGGTGCGAGCGTACGTGGCGGGACCGAGCGATCCGCCGGTGGGCGTCATCCCTCACCTCGGGACCGGGCGTCACGCAGCCGTCCCGCCTCGCTCCGTACCCTGCACGTGAGCCGGGGAGCGGACGACGTTGCGAGGGTGTATGGGTGGGAGCGACCGAGCCGGGCAAGGCGGCTCCACGGCGGTGCTCGAGGACCTCGTCGGGGCGTTGCTGGCTCGCCGGAAACCTGCGGTCGTCCTCTCGGGCGCCGGGATCTCGGTGTCCAGCGACATCCCGGCGTTCCGGGGCAGCGACGGCCTGTGGACGCGCTACGACCCGATGGAGTACGCGACCATCGACGCGTTCCGAGCGGACCCGGAGAAGGTCTGGACGATGCTCTGGGAACTCGATGCGATCCTCGAGGCTGCGGCCCCCAACGCGGCGCACGACGCGATCGCTGAGCTCCAGCGGCTCGGGGCCGTCTCCGCGGTCGTCACCCAGAACATCGACGGGCTCCACCAGGACGCCGGCAGCGACGACGTGGTGGAGTTGCACGGCTCTCGCCACGTGCTGGTCTGCCTTGGGTGTGCACGGACCACACGCCGTCGGGACGTCGCCGAGGAGGCGGAGCGTGGCGCCGTTCCCCGGTGCGGCGTGTGTGACGGTGTACTGAAGCCCGCCGCGGTGTTCTTCGGCGAGGCCCTCCCCGCCGACGCGGTGCGTCGCGCGCAGGAACTGGTCCGCGACGCCGACGAGGTGCTCGTCGTCGGCACGGCCGGCGAGGTCGAGCCCGCAGCGAGCCTGCCGTACCTAGCGGAGCACCACGGCGCCCGTCTCTGGGAGATCAATCCGGACCCGTCGCTGCCAACGGCGCGCTGGATCGTCCGAGGTGCCGAGGACGTGTTGCCGGAACTCGTCGACCGGCTGCCCGGCTGACCCGCCAGGGAGCTCACCCGGCCACGAGGTCCTGCAGGTGTTCCGCCGTGGTAGGGGACAGGGACAACATGTGGCCGAGCAGGAGCACCCGACCGAGCTGCGCGGCGATCGCCCGGTCGTCGGTCGAGTCGGCCAGCTCCTGCCGGCCGTCGAGCAGCACGGTGAGTGCCTGGTCGAGCCCGGCATCGGCCGCTCCCGCATCGTCGATGTCGAGCGCCGGACCGAAGCACCAACCATCCCCCTCATCCTCGAACGGGTGCACCTCGACGCGGGTGTGGCAGGGGCGATCGTGGGCGTCAGCGAACGTGAGCAGCAGGACACGGGTGCGCAGATCAGCGCCGTCGGTCACCGGGGGGATGGGGTCGTCCAACGACCAGGCCCGACCGCTGACCGACAGTGCGAGCCGGTCCACGCCGAGCGGCAGCAGCAGCGCCAGCACCTCCAGCAGCGCTTGGAGCAGGTCGCCTGGCTCGAACGGGCGCAGCGTGACCACGGCGACCGGTTCCTCTCCGCGGTAGGCGAGCAGCGTTGGCGCCGGTGGTGTCCCGGCATCGAGATCGTCGGCAGCGGTCGCCAGCAACGACGCGGCGGCGTCGCCCCAGGCATGGTCGGTCGCGAGGTGGTCGAGCATGGCCGGACTCCAACGGTCGAGGTCCAAGCAGCATCCCCGAGTCGCGGTTCCACCGGTCGACGGATCCGCAGGGGGTGTGGACAACGCCCCGCCCGACCGCTCGACCGTCCGACCGCCCCCCGTCCGACCGACCGCTCGACCGTCCGACCGCCCCCCGTCCGACGAAGCGTGGGCATCCGCGATCACATCTGAACGGATCTGCACACGCTTCGTGGTCCCGCCAGCAGGTGGCCTGACGCCGCATCAGTCGTCGACGACGTGGGCCCAACCCTTCGACCGGTTCACCGCCTCGCGCCATCCGTCGAGCAGCCGACGGCGCTCGTGGCGCTCCATCCGAGGTTCGAACCGACGGTCGAGTTCCCAGACGTCGTGCAGATCGTCGGTCGAGGCCCACACGCCAGCACCCAGCCCGGCGAGGAAGGCCGCGCCGAGCACGGTCGTCTCCGCGTTCTTCGGGCGCAGCACCGGGATCCCAAGCAGGTCCGCCTGGAGTTGACAGAGCAGGTCGTTCTCGGAGGCGCCCCCGTCGACCCGCAGCTCCTGCATGTCCTGCTTGGACTCGCGTTCCATCAGTTCGCCGACGTCGACGGTCTGGTAGGCCATCGCTTCCAGCGCGGCCCGCGCGAGGTGACGCCGGTCGGTGCCGCGGGTCATCCCGACCAGCGCGGCCCGGGCGTACTGGTCCCAGTGGGGTGCGCCCAGCCCGGCGAACGCCGGCACCAGGTAGACGCCCTCGTTGCCGTCCGGGAGCTGCCCGGCCAGCTCCTCGGTCTGCGCCGCTTGGTCGATGATGCCCAGCTGGTCGCGCAACCACTGGACGGAGGCACCGGTGACGAAGATGGCCCCCTCCAGCGCGTAGGTCGGGGTGCCGTCCAGCTGCCACGCGACCGAGGTCAGCAGCCCGTTCTGCGAGTCGACCGCTTGCTCACCGGTGTTGAGCAGCATGAACGAGCCGGTGCCGTAGGTGTTCTTCGACGTGCCCGGCTGCCAGGCCCCCTGCCCGAACAGCGCGGCCTGCTGGTCACCGGCGATGCCGGTGATCGGTGCGGCGATCCCGATGAACGCGTCCGGGTCGGTGGTGCCGAAGTGGCCGGCGCTGTCGCGGACCTCCGGTAGCAGAGGCGCCGGGACCTCCAGCAGGCCCTGCATCGAGCTGCTCCAGCGACCCCGGCGCACGTCGTAGAGCATCGTCCGTGAGGCGTTCGACGGCTCGGTGACGTGCTCGCGTCCAGCGGTCATCCGGGCGACCAGCCACGTGTCCATGGTCCCGAACGCCAGCTCGCCGGCCTCCGCCCGTTCGCGCGCGCCCTCGACCTCCTCCAGCAGCCAGGCGACCTTCGTGCCGGAGAAGTAAGCGTCGATCACCAGGCCGGTCTTCTTGCGGATCGTCGTGCCGTGGCCGGCTGCTTTCAGGCGGTCGCAGCGTGCGGCGGTCCGCCGGTCCTGCCACACGATCGCTCGGTGGATCGGTCGCAGCGTGTCACGTTCCCACAGCAGGGTCGTCTCGCGTTGGTTGGTGATCCCGATGCAGGAGACGTCGCCTGGGCTGACCCCGGCGTCATCGAGCGCGCTCTGGCAGGCGTGCTTGGTCGCCGACCAGATCTCCTCTCCATCGTGTTCCACCCACCCGGGCCTGGGGAAGTGCTGCGTGAACTCGCGGTAGCCGCTGCCGAGGATCTCCCCGCGGTCGTCCATGACGAAGCCCCGGACCCCGGTGGTGCCCTCGTCGATCGACAGGATGCGAACCGTCACGAACGTCTCCTCGTTGGTCTCGGCGGTACGTGACGAACCCTAGGCTCGTGACCTGCCGACCGTCGTCCTGGCCCCGGACGCATCACCACCCACCTCCGTGGCGGCGTGGTCGGCATCGCTGCCCGCAGGAGCTCCCCATGAGCCAGCCGCCCAGTTCGTCCAGCCCGGACGTGGACGGCCTACGGTCGCTGGCCGTCGAGGTGGCGATCGAAGCCGGCACGCTGCTCCAGGGCTTCGCACACGACCGGGCGGAGGGTCGCGATATCGACGTCTCGAGCAAGAGCTCCTCGACCGATCCGGTGTCCGAAGCCGACCGGGCGGCAGAGCGGCTGATCGCCGAGCGCCTGTTCTCCGCGCGTCCCGACGACGGCATGCTCGGCGAGGAGGATCAAGCCGAGCGAACGGGGAGCTCCGGGTTGACCTGGATCGTCGACCCGCTCGACGGCACCGTGAACTTCCTCTACGGCCTGTCCGCTTGGAGCGTGTCGATCGCCGTGGTCGACGCCGATGGACCGATCGCCGGTGCGGTCCACCATCCGGCGATGGGCGAGACCTTCCACGCGGCACGTGGCCGCGGCGCGAAGCTCGACGACCGGTCGCTGGTCTGCTCGCACGTCGCCGAACCGACCGACACGTTGGTGGCCACCGGGTTCGCCTACGACCGCGCGGTTCGGGCCGACCAGGCACGCATGGCGGTCGGTCTGCTCGAACAGGTCCGTGATCTGCGGCGGGCAGGCTCGGCCGCGCTCGACCTGTGTTGGGTCGCGGCCGGCCGGCACGACGCCTATCTGGAGTTCGGGCTGAAGGTGTGGGACTGGGCGGCGGGTCGGCTGCTCGTCACCGAAGCGGGCGGCGTGGTCAGCGAGCACCACCGGCAGCTGGGCGGGCAGGAGCGTCCGGGACTGGTGGCCGGGGGCCGTGCCGCCCACGACCACCTGGTGAACTGGCTGGAGGATCGCTCATGACCACCTCGACGTCCTCCGTCCCGATCGATCTGCGCTCCGACACCGTCACCCGTCCGACCGCAGGGATGCGGCAGGCCATGGCCGCCGCCGAGGTCGGCGACGACGTCTACGGCGAGGATCCGACCGTCCGTGCGCTCGAGGAGCGCGTCGCCGCGTGGTTCGGACGCGAAGCGGCGGTGCTGACGCCGTCGGGGATCATGGCGACCCAGGTGCTCCTGCGGGCCCTGACCCGGCCGGGGACGGAGGTGGTGTGCGAGTCCGACGCCCACCTGGTCGCCTACGAGGCGGGTGCCGCGGCGATCAACGCCCAGGTGCAGTTCCGTACCGTCGACGGAGATCGTGGGCGGCTCGACCCGCAGCGGGTCGCGGCAGCGCTGCGGCCGGCGGCCTTCCCCTACACCGAGGTGGCGGCGCTGTCGGTGGAGGAGACCACCAACCGCGGAGGCGGTGCGGTCCACGGGCTGGAGGGGCTGCGGGCGCTGCGGTCCCTCGCCGACGACCGCGGCCTGGTGTTCCACGGCGACGGCGCCCGGTTGTGGCACGCGTTGGTCGCCACCGGCGACGACCCGATCGCGGTGGGCCGGACGTTCACCGCGTTCAGCGTGTGCCTGTCCAAGGGGCTCGGTGCGCCGGTCGGGTCGCTGGCGATCGGTGATGCCGAGGTGGTCGCTGAAGCCCGCATCTGGCGGCGGCGGTTCGGCGGGGCGATGCGGCAGTCGGGTGTCCTGGCGGCGGCGGGGCTCTACGCCCTCGACCATCACGTCGACCGGCTCGCCGAGGACCACGCCAACGCGGCCGCGCTCGGCGAGCGGATCGCGGCCGACGTCCCGGACGCGGTCGATCCCGGCAGCGTCACGACCAACATGGTCTACGTCGACACCGGATCGCGGCCGGCGCCGGAGGTGGTCGACGCGCTGGCGGTCGACGGGATCCTGGTGGGAGCGATGGGGCCGTACCTGCTGCGGCTGGTCACCCACCTGGACGTGGACGCCGCGGCCGTGCAGCACGCCGCTGAGCGGGTGGCTGCCGCGCTTCGCTGAGGCGCGGCTGGTGACGCTGCCGTCCCGGCGGACCGCAGCGGCGACGTCCCGACACGACGCCTCAGGCGGTCGCGGCTGAGCGGCCCCACGCGCCCTCGCGCCGTTGCCGGTCGACGGTCGCGACCTCGCGTCCGGCCGCACCAGCGAACCGCTGCACGGTCTCACGCAGCTGCAGGAGGTCGTCGCGGACCAGCGCCTGGGGGCCGTCGCAGAGGGCCGCCTCCGGCTTGGGGTGGACGTCGACGATGAGGCCGTCGGCACCGACGGCGATGCCGGCGCGGATGAGCGGGAGGACCAGCTCACGCTTGCCGCCGGAGTGCGACGGGTCGATGATCACCGGCAGATGGGTCAACGACTGGGCCACCGGGACCGCGGAGACGTCCAGCGTGTTGCGCGTCATCGGCTCGTAGGTGCGGATGCCGCGCTCGCAGAGGACGACCTGCAGGTTGCCGGTGTGCGCGATGTACTCCGCCGCCATGATCCACTCGTCGATCGTGGCGGTCAGCCCCCGCTTGAGCAGGACCGGCTTGCCGGCCATGCCCACTTCCTTGAGCAGCTGGAAGTTCTGCATGTTGCGCGCACCGACCTGGAGCATGTCGGCCTTCGCCGCGACCGTGTCGACGTCGGCCGGGGTGACGACCTCGGTGACGAACGGCAGATCGAGGTCGCGCGACACGCCGTGGAGGATGTCGAGACCCGGCTCACCGAGGCCCTGGAAGGCGTACGGCGAGGTGCGCGGCTTGTACGCGCCGCCGCGGAGGATCGTCGCGCCGGCCTCCTTGGCCATCCGGCAGCCCTGTTCGGTCTGCTCCTCGGTCTCCACCGCGCACGGACCGGCGATCAACGTGACGGTGTCGCGTCCGATCGAGGAATCGCCGACCCAGACGGTCGACGGCCGGGGGTGGGTCTCCGTGCTGACCAGCTTGTAGGGCTTGCTGACCCGGATGACGTCCTCCACGCCGGGGAAGGCGTGGAGCGGCAGTTCGGTGAACTGGGCCAGATCACCGACCAGACCGATGATCGTCTGGTTCTTCCCACGGGAGACGAACGCGTCCCCGCCGACCTCGGAGATCGCCTTGACGACCTTCGTGACGTCGGCGTCGCTCGCGCCGCCACGCATGACCACGACCATCGAAGCGTCCTCTCTCATCCTGGGCCCGACGTCGGTGCGGTGGTTGGCCCGCGGCGTGACGGTACCACCGGCGGGCTCGTGCGTTGCCCGCGCGCGATCGGCCAAGCGTGCAGATGGGACCGGCCGGCGGCTCCAGACGAACCGACGCGGACACCGAACGAGCCACCCCGAGTAGGCTTGCAGGTTACGTGGCGGGACCCGCCGCCCGTGGTGGCCCGTCGCAGGAGGGGATCGACCAGATCGTGAGCGACCGCGACCCCCCCGACGAGCACGCATCCGCGCCGACCGAGCCAGCCTCGTTGACCTGTCCATCCTGTGGGGCTGACCTCGCACCGCCGGGCCGGTTCTGCGTGGCTTGCGGTGACGCGGTCGGGGCGCACGACGCCGCCGATGGCGATGAGGTGACCGGTGCGTTGCGGGCTGCCGACGACCCCGCGGACGGTGCGGACGCGGCTGGAGCCGACGGCGCGATCGACGAACCGACCCGCACGGTCCAGACGATGGCGGGACCGTCATCGCCGCCACCGGCGTCGGGTCGCCCGGCGATGCGACCGTGCCCGAGCTGCCAGGTCGACAACGTGCGCACGCGCGTGCTCTGCGCCTTCTGCGGCGCGGACCTCGACGGCGACGACGCGGCGACGGTGCCGGCGTCTGCGCGCACCCAGCTGAGCTTCCAGGCCCGGCGGCGTCATCGGACGCCGACCGACGAAGGACGACCCTGGCGTTGGGTGTGGTGGGTCGCCGTCGGACTGCTCGCGGTGGGTCTGGTCGTTGGTGGGCTGATCGTGGGGGAGTTGGGGCCCTTCGCGCCGGAGGAGGGGCCGCTGGACCCGGTCGCCTACCCCGCGGACCGCTATCCGTCGGATCCCCAGCCGCTCGCGCTCGCGAGCGTCGCCACGGTGACCACTCGACAGCCGGAGGCCGACCGGAGCTTCAGCCCGGAGGCCATGGTCGACGGTGATCCCACGTCGGCCTGGCACGGCGACGCGGACGAGTTGCCGACGGGCACGGCCGAGAAGCTCGACGTGTTCTTCGAGCGACCGGTCTGGCTCAACGCGATCGTGCTGGCCAACGGCGACCACGCCGACGCGGCCGCCTACGCGGCGGCTGGTCGTCTCCAGCAGGTCGCGGTGCGGTTCGACGGGGGGACGGTGATCGAAGCCACCTTGCTGGACCTCGGGCGTGACCTGCAGCGCATCGAGTTCGAGGAGCCGGTGCTGACCACCGCGGTTCGGCTGGAGGTCCTCGAGGTCGTGGCGGGCGACGAACGGTCGGACCCGGCGGTCTCGCGCCTGGAGTTCGACGGGTTCCCTGCGGACGAGCCGGACGCGGAGCTGGCCGAGGAGCGGGCCGAGGAACGGCCGGCAGCGGGCGTCATCACGTTGACCGACGGAACACCGCAGCTGCAGCTGCCCGGCCGGAGCTGAGCACGGCGATCAGCCCTGGACGTAGATGATCACGGTGGCCCCACGGGGACGTCGGACCTCCGACGCCGGATCCTGATCGAGCACCCGGCCGCGGTTGAGGAACGAATCGAGGAGGCTGCCGTCGCCCTCGCGGATCTCGACCTCGAACCCGAGCTCCTCGAGTTCGCCGACGGCATCCTCGGCCGACTCGCCCCGGACCAGCGGCACCGTGACCAGCTCGGGACCGTCGCTGACGACCACCTCGACGACCTCGTCGCGGGTGAGCGTGCCCTCCGGCCCCGGGGACTGGGACAGGACGTGCCCTGCGGGGACGTCCGGATCGTGCTCGCCGCCCACGACCTCGAGCTCGAGTCCGGCCGCGAGCACCTCGGCTCGGGCGGTGTCGACGTCGGTCCCGACGAGGTCCGGGACCTCGATGGGGGCGGGGCCGAGGCTGACGACCAGCACGACGGTGCTCGCTTCGTCGGCGGTGTCGTCCGGGCCGGGATCGGTGGCGATGACGTGGCCCTCGGCGACGTCCTCGTCATGGCGTTCGGTGGTGTCCACCTCGAACCCGAGCGATGCCAGGGCCGCCCGGGCGTCATCGAGCTCCGCGCCGACGACGTCCGGGACCTCGACCTGCGCCGGCCCGGCGGAGATCAGCAACGTCACGCTGGTCCCGAGCCTCGCGCTGTCGGCCGGCTCCTGGCTGAGCACGTGGCCCTCGGGGACGTCGACGTCGGTCGGTCGATCGGGGTCGATCGACACCTCGAAGCCGACGGTCGTCAGCTGGTCGCGGGCGGCATCCAGCGGCTGGCCGGTGACGTCCGGGATGTCGGTGACCGGTGCGATGGTCCGGTCCCAGTAGGCGTAGCCACCTCCGGCGCCGGCGAGGAGCAGCAGCAAGGCCAGCAGCCAGATCCAACGCCCGCGCCGCCTGGGTGGGTCCGGCTCCTGCTCGATCTGCGCGGTGGAGCGGTGCGGCACCTCGTCGTGGTCGTCCGACCCGGGCGGTGGTGGTGGAGGTGGGGTGCTGCCGCCGCGCGGACCGGACCGCGCCGGCTGGTGGACCGGCACGGCGGAGGTCGCGGCCGCCCGGACGTCGCTGACGTCCGGCGCATCGCCACCGGCACCCCGTGAGAGGGTCCGACCGAACGCCGCCGCGTCCGGGTAGCGGTCATCCGGCTCGAACGCGGTCGCCGTGGCGACCACCTCGTCGAGCCAGCTGGGCACCTGCGGTCGGCGCGACGACGGCGTGGGGATGGGCCGTTCGAGGTGGGCCATCGCGGTCGCGAACGGCGTGTCCGCCTGATGCGGCGGCTCGCCCACCAGCGACTCGTAGAGCACGATGCCGAGCCCGTAGACGTCCGCGCGGGTATCGACGGGTTCGCTGCGCACCGCCTCCGGTGAGAGGTAGTGCGGCGAGCCGATCAGGACCTCACCCCCGAACGTCGAGGTGGCGCTGGCCGCGGCGCGGGCGAGCCCGAAGTCGGTGACGCGGACGGTGCCGTCGCGGCCCAACAGCAGGTTCTCCGGCTTGACGTCGCGGTGGACCAGCCCCGCGGCGTGCGCCGCCCCCAGGCCGGCGGCGACCGGTGCGAGCACGGCGACCGCTTCGTCGACGGGCAGGTGGCTACGGACGCGGAGGACGTCGCGCAGCGACACCCCGTCGATCAGTTGGAGCACCAGGTAGGCGCCGTCGTCGGTCTCGCCCCAGTCGTGCACGGTGACCACGTTGGGGTGGGACAGCGCCGCGGCCGCCCGCGCCTCCCGCCGGAACCGGTCGAGGAACGTCGGGTCGGTCGCCAGGTGGGCGTGGAGGAGCTTGACCGCGACCTCGCGGTCGAGCACCTCGTCGTGAGCGCGGTGCACGCTGGCCATCCCACCGCGGCCGAGTTCGTCACGCAGCACGTAGCGACCACCGACCCGCGAGGGGACGGTGTCGCGGGGCAACGCGTGATCGGCCACGGGTCGGGCCCTCGGGCGGTTCGGCGGCGGACCGTGAGGGTACGGCAGGGGTCGCCAGCGGCCGGTGAAGCCGAGCGTCAGTCCCCGCGCTGGAGCCGGTCGAGGCGGTCGCGCAGCGTGGTGTAGAGGGTGCGCAGCTCCTCCACCTCACCGCGGACGTCCTCGACGCTGCTCTGGGTCGAGGCCACCTCGCCCTGGAGCTGCTCGGTCGCGCCGGCCAGCTCCTCCCGGACGGCCGTGAGGTCCGCGTCGCCGGACTCGAGCTCGTCGTCGATCTCGCCGAGGCGTTCGGTCAGCCCCTCGAGCTGCTCGTCGGCGGTCTCCAGCCGTTGCTCGACGTCGTCCTGGCCGCTGAGCTCGCGCTCGAGCCGGCGGATGTCGGCGGACAGTTCGTCCATCCGGTCGAGGTCGGCCTCGAGCTCGTCGAACCGTTCGAGCGTCGTCGACCGGTCGGCTCGGAGCTGCTCCACCTCGGCTTCGAGGTCGGCCACGTCCGTGTCGTCCGCACCGCACCCTGCGAGCACGACCGCCGCGACCGCCGTCGACACGCCGACGCGCACCCGCCGGCGTCGGCGCGGGCGGTCGGTCGGGAGCTGCGGGTCGTGGGTCACGTCCCCGGAGGCTACGGGTCTGGCACGCGGATGCGAGGACCCGCGGTCGTCTACCGTCGTCGGGGGTGGAGCGATGCCGCCCGGACCGGCGAGGTGGAGGCAGACGTGGTGTTCCGACGGCGAGGCCGTGGCGGTGACGGAACGGACCGTGAGGGCGCGGACGCTCGCGACGTCACGGACACCGGTGGCGAGCCACCATCGGAGGATGCGCCCACCACCTTCGACGACGAGCTCGAGCGGGTCGGGTTCCGTCCGCACGGCTCGAGCCGTCGCGGCGGCCGCATGTGGGTGCTGCCGTTCAACCGGTACCTGACGTTCGTGCTCCACGACTACCAGGACGCGGTGGTGTTGACGTGGGCGTTCGCGCTGGGGGAGTTCGTCGACGAGCGGGGCTGGCGTTCGAGCATGACCGATCTGACCACGGCCGAGATCTACCCCAAGACCGACGTGAAGCTGCCGTTGGACGTCGAGGCCATCGGCGGCGAGATCACCCGGGTACTGCGCTCCCTCGAGCTGGAACTCGGCGCGCCCGAGCTGTGACCGCGCCGCGGGGATCGGGTGTCCGCGTCGTGCGGCTCAGCCGCGCCGTCGGCGGGTGAGCTGCGGAGGGAGCAGGGACACGTCCGCGCTCGCCAGCCGCTCGCCCCGCTCGCCAGCGGTCAGCATCCCGCGCACCGCCGACCCGCCGACCACCACCACCTCGCCGACGAACGCGACCAGCAGCCCCAAGCCGGCCAGCTCCGCCAGGCGGGCGAGGCCGAAACCGTCACCGGCGATCCCCAGACCGACCCAGACCGCCACGACCACGGCGGCGATGACGACCAGCACCCGTCGCAGCCGGTGCGCGGTCCGACGCCAGTCGACGATCGGCGCCGGCTCGTCGCTGGTGTCCGCCGCCGTCGGGCGGTGGTCGGGGGCGCTCATGGGTCAGTCACCGGCCGCGTCGAACGTCGGGAGCGCTTCGAGTTCGGCGATCAGTTCGTCGACGTCGAGCACGTTGTCCCAGCGCGCCTGGACGCGGCCGTCCACGCCGACGAGGAACACCCAGGGTTCGTTGCCGCCGACCTCCTCGGTCTGGATGTAGGCCGCGGCCGCGTCGTTGAGTTCCCCGGCCTCGAAGTCCTCCCACACCTCGAGGTGGACGACGTCGACCCGGTCGTCGTAGTCGTCGGCCAGGTCGGCCATGATCTCGGTCAGCGGGCCGCAGAACCGCGTCTGGCAGTAGACCGGGGTGGTGACGGCCACCACGACGGGTCGGCCGGCCTCGATCGAGTCGGCGATCGTGGTGTCATGCAGGTGGGGGTCGGGGATCTCGCCATCGGTGTGCTGGGCGCGTGAGTCGACCGTGGCCGGGTCGGCGTCGCCGTTGTCGACGTCGTCGATCGTGAGGTTGTCCACGGCTGGCGCCTCGTCGCCGACGTCCGGGACCTCGCTGTCCTCGACGACGTTGAACGACTGCTGGCCGCTGACGACCGTGCCGTCATCGAGTTCGGCGATCACCTGGAGGCCGTAGATGCCGGGCTCCGACAGGTCGACGCGGGCGCTGTAGACGCCGCTGCCGGTGTCGTCGACCAGCGTGGGGGCGTCGGCCTGGCCCTCCGGCTCGATGCCGGGGACGGGCAGGAAGCTGGCGGTCGTGGTCTGCTCGATCTCGGCCTCCGTGTCGGAGCCGTCACCGAGGTAGGCCAGCCCGAACTGGACGTCGCCGAACGCGATCAGCTGCCGCGACGGGCTGAAGACGCCGGCCATCAGCCGCTGGTCCTCGCCGGCCGTGATGTCGAAGCTGGCGATCGCGACCGACAGCTCGGTCAGCTCGTCCTCCTCCACGGCGGCCGGGTCGACCTCCTCGGGTCCGTCGTCGGCGCCGCAGGCGGCCAGAACCAGCGCTGCAGCGGCGGCCGCCGCGAGGGAGCGGCGGCCAGCGCCTCGGCGCGGTCGACGAGGGACGGACGCGGGAGTTGGACGCACGAGCGCGCTCCGGGGACGGGTAGGGCGGCGAGGCCGTGAGGGTACGGCAGGTTCGCAAACACGCCGTGCGGGCCCGGGCTTCCGGCGTCGGGCGGGCCAGCCGCTCGCGGCGTCGTCGACGCGGCCACACGGCCCCGGCGTCGTCGTACGCTGGTGGACATGCGCATCCGGAGCTGGCTCGTCGTGGTGGTCGTCCTGGCGGGCTGTACCGCGAACGCGGCGGACGAGGACGCCGGTGTCGACGATGGTGGCGCGCAGGCACCGTCGACCGAGGACGCGGCGGCCAGCGAGGTGGAGGACGATCCCGTCCGGGTCGCCGCCGGCCCGGATCCGGAGACCGCGCTGCTCGCGGAGGTGATGGTCGGGCTGCTCGAGGCCGCCGACCTGTCGGCGGAGGTCGTGCCGTTCCCGGACGCCCGGGATTCGAGGCAGGCGCTGGAGACCGGCGAGGTGGATGCGCGGCCCGGCTACACCGGTGAGACCTGGTTGGAGACGCTCGAGCGGGCCGATCCTCCCGGGGACGGCCGGGAGAGCTTCGATGCGGTGCAGTCGCACGACGCCGGACGCGGGATCATCTGGTTGCGCCCGCGGTTCCTGGATGGGTTGGACGAGCCGCCCGCCAACGCGACGTTCGCGTTCGTCGTGGCCGGACCGCCATCGGTCGACGCGGGGCTCACCAGCGTGTCGCAGTTGGCGACCCGCCTCTCGGAGGACACCGAGGCGACGCTGTGCGTCGACCAGGACTTCGCGTCCCGATCCGACGGGCTGCGGGCGGTGCTCGCCGCCTACAGCGTCCGTAGCGACCAACCGGTGCTCGCGGCCGAACCCGACGAGGTGGTCGCCGCCGTGCTCGCCGGCGACTGCGTGGCCGGGTTGACCACGGCGACGGACGGGATCGTGTGGGCGGTCGGGCTGCGACCACTGGTCGATGACCTGCAGGTGTTCCCCGCGTTCCTGGTGCTCCCGCACCTGCGTGAGGACGCCGCGGAGGAGCACCCGCAACTGCGCGAGGCGTTGGGGCCGCTCGCGTCCCACCTCAGCACCCAGCGGCTGGGGGAGTGGAACGCCCGTGTCGCGGTCGGCGAGCCCCTCGAGCAGGTCGCCGAGGACGCGGTCGCCGCACTGGCCGAGGAGAGCGGCGCGCTGGACCTGGCTGACGACTAGGTCCGGCTCTGCGCGTCAGTACCGCTCGGGCACGAAGGTCTGGTCCTCCATCGGTGGTCGGACGTAGCCGCCTCGCGACGGTGGTCGCGGTACGAGTTCGACCGGGTCGGGGGCCCGGTCGGTGTACGCGAACTGGTCGAGCAGATGCGCGATGCAGTTGAGCCGAGCATGTCGCTTCACGTCGGCGTCCACCACCCACCACGGCGCCTGCTTGATGTCGGTGTGGTTGAACATCTCGTCCTTGGCGCGCGAGTAGTCCTCCCACAGCTCCCGGGACTTCAGATCCATCGGGGAGAGCTTCCAGCGCCGGGTCGGATCCTCGTTGCGCGCCTGGAACCGCCGTTCCTGCTCGTCGTCGCTGATCGAGAACCAGTACTTGACGATCGGGATGCCGGCCCGGACCAGCATGCGTTCGAACTCCGGACAGGTGCGCATGAACTCGCGCACCTGCTCACCGGTCGCGAACCCCATCACCCGCTCGACCCCGGCGCGGTTGTACCAGGAGCGGTCGAACAGCACGATCTCGCCAGCGGCCGGCAGCTGTTCGACGTAGCGCTGGAAATACCACTGGGTCTTCTCCCGATCCGACGGTGTCCCCAGCGCGACCGTGCGGACCACCCGGGGGTTGGTCCGTTCGGTGATGCGCTTGATGACGCCACCCTTGCCCGCGGCATCGCGGCCTTCGAAGATCACCACGATCCGCTGGCCGGTCTCCTTGACCCAGTGCTGCAGCTTGACGAGCTCGACCTGGAGCCGCTCGAGCTCGGCTTCGTAGACCTTCTTGCGGAGGAGCCCCCGCTGGT
>SKJX01000050.1 GCA_007121785.1 Nitriliruptoraceae bacterium | reverse complement strand
GCTCCGCTGCCGCCACCGGTCCCCCGCGACAACGGCCGCAACGCCAGCAACGCAACGGCAACGTCGGCCACCCCGAGCGACACGGCGACCGAAACCACCCCGGCGACCGCTCCACCCTCCGAGCCGCCCGTAGCGGACGATGCGCCACCACCCGGCCCACCCGGCGCGCCGACGCCACCACCGGCCGACCGCGAGCCAGGTTGATCCGGTGAGCGGGGATGGCCCCGATCGGCGACCCGTCCGGCCGAGCCGCCGTGCCGCAGGCCTGCGGCTGCTCGCGCTGCTGGCCTCGATCGTGATCGGAGGCTTCCTCGCGGTCGGGGCCGGACTCGGCATCATCTTCGAACTCCAGGGGTTCGGCACCCCGGCGGGAGACCCTCGCCCCGGCTACATCGCTCAGCAGGCGCTGGTGCTGTTCCTGGCCCTGAGCGTGCCCATCGGGCTGGCACGGTTGCTCTACCCCGACACGGCGCGCTGGTGGCCGGTCGCCATCGGTGTCATCGCCGCGATCTCCATCGCCGCCGTCGTCCTCGGGGTCGTGCAGGGCACCGCCGACGGGGGGACGACGTGACGGGCCAGGAACGCCGCTACCGCCGGCTCCTCCGGCTCCTGCCAGCGTCGTACCGGGACGTCTGGGAGGAGGAGATGGTCACCACCCGCCTCGAGCGCGCCAGGACCGGCGGCGAGCAAGACGACGAACTGCGGGCCGAACTCGGCCGCCCCAGCCTGGCGGAGCGAGCCAACGTGCTGGCGCTGGCGATCCGACTGCGTCTCGGTGGACCGGACGCGCCACCGCGCGCCTTCCTGTGGGGCGAGGCGATCCGGCGGGTCGCCCTGGTGGGGGTCCTGGCGCACACCGTCCTGGCGGTCCAGCAGGTCTGGCAGTCCCTGGCCTTCCTCGAGGTGGTGCCGTGGCTGCCGTTGCCACCGGAGGCACGCGATGTCGCGAGCGACCCGGGTCGCTGGCAGCAGCTGCTCACCGGCGCCGGGCTGCTGTGGCTCGTCGTCTTCGTCGCGCTGCTCGCCGGGCGGTGGACGGCCGCCAAGCTGACCGCGGCCGGCGCCGTCGTCGCGACGGCCGCCTCGTTCCTCCAGCCCATCGGCGGATCGTGGAGCCAGCGGTGGGAGATGCTGACGATCGGCGGTGCCACCAACCTGCTGTGGCTGCTGACCGCCGTGCTGATCGCGCTCTGCCTCGCGGCCTTCCACCGGCAGGCACCTGCGGTGCGGCGTGGCCCGTGGCTGCTGGCCCTGGTGGCCGCCGTGACGGTCCTCCCCGTCCTGGAGCTCCTCACCTACCTCGGGCTGGTCGTGCCGCCATCGCTGACCCAGGCCGACCGCTACGCCGTGGTCTTCATCGTCGGTGGCGTGATCCATCTGACCCAACCGTGGATCCGAGGCCACCATCCTCCTGCGGCATGGTCGCTCGCGCTGTCGCTGCTGTCCGTGGCGGTGCTCGCCCGCCTGGGCTCCCTGCTCGACCACGTCGATGCTGCCGGGGGCGCGGCACCGCCAGCGTTGTTCACGATCACCGTCGTGCAAGCGGTCGTGGTCGCCGGGCTCGGTATCGTCGTGACCGCCCTCGCCGCGCTGGCCGTCCAAGGCGCATCAGACGAGCCGACCCCAGCACGGCTCCACGACCCACCAGCGCGATGAACGTGATACCCATCGAGCGATGACGACCCCGGACCGCCCGGCGGGACCCACCCTCGATTCCGAGGTGGTGGACCGCTACCTCGCACGCATCGGCCACGCGCCCGTCGACGAGCCCACCACCGCCGCGCTGGCCAGCCTCCAGGACGCACACGTGCGCACCGTGCCGTTCGAGAACCTCGATATCCACCTGGGCTGGCCGCTCTCGCTCGACCTTGCCGACCTGGCCGACAAGGTGATCGATCGCCGCCGTGGTGGCTTCTGCTACGAGCTCAACGGGTTGTTCTGCGCGCTGCTGGCCAGCCTGGGCTTCGACGCCTGGCTCGTCGAGGCACGGGTCCGAAACGCCGACGGCAGCCTGGGGCCGCGCTTCGACCACGCCCGCATCCTGGTGGCCGCCAGCGACGGCCCCTGGCTGGTCGACGTCGGGACCGGAGTATCACCGCGGGGACCGATCCGACTGGACGACGCGGCACAACGCGTGGGGCACGCCCGGTTCCGGGTCCGGGAGGTCGACGGCCGCTACGACTCCGACGTCGACGCGGACGGCGGCTGGGTCCAAGGGTGGTCGTTCGAGCCGACCGCACGCGCCCTGGACGAGTTCCGCCCGCGCTGCCGGTACCACGAACGATCGCCCGACTCGCACTTCACCCACAAGCCGATCTGCACGCTCGTCACCGACGAGGGCCACGTCACGCTCGCTGACCGTGAGCTGATCACGACCGACGGGCACGGACGTCACGAAGCGCCGGTCGACGACCCGCTGGCGGTGCTCGCCGAACGGTTCGGCATCGCCGTCCCTCGCTGGCCCGGCTCCTGATCGGTCACACGGGCACCACGGCCTCCGTGCGGTAGCGGGCCGGGCCGTTCCCGAGGTGGGAGGCCCACACCCCGACGTGCGTCGGCGCCCACCGGGCGTCCCCGGCCGTGCGGACCGTCTCGACGGCGTCGCTGACCGCAGCGACCTGCCCGGGACGCACCGACGAGCCACGGCGGGCGCGCGCGATCGTCACGTGCGGATGCACCCGCCGCTGCTCGACCGGAAGCCCGGCGCCGGCGCAGCCCGACTGGATCGCCCCGCCGAGCCGGGCGAGCTGCCCCTCCGGTTCGTCCCGGACCCCTGCCCACAGGACCGAACGACGGAACTCGCCCGCGCGGTCCAGCGTGAGCGTCGCGGGCGGCGCGACGTCGGCGAGGGCAGCACGGACCACCTCGACGATCCCGTCCAGACGCTCGTCGCCGACCTCGCCGAGGAACGCGAGCGTGAGGTGCCACGAGGCCGGATCAGTCGTGCGCAGCTCCGCCAGACGGTCCCGCACCGGTTCCAGGGCTTCCTCCAGCGCCTCGCGCACCGTCGGTGGGACGCCGATCGCGACGAACCGGCGGATCACGGGCTCGCCAACCGCCGACGCAGCAGGTCCAGCGCCGCGGTGCCGAGCCGGGCCAGCATCTGCCCCCGGTCCCCCGGGATGCGACGGCCGTGGACCTCCACGGACCCGTCGGGGTGCGCCAGCGCCCAGTAGCCCGTCCCCACCGGCAGGTCGTCCACGCTGCTCGGGCCGGCGACCCCGGTGACCGCCAGCCCGAAGTCGGCACCGAACCGGTCACGCGCCGCGGCCGCCAGTGCTTCGGTGACCGGCTCCGACACCGCTCCGGAGGCCGCGACCAGCGCCTCGTCGACGCCCAGCATCTGGTGCTTGCTGGCCGTCGCGTAGGCGATGACACCGCCGAGCAGGGCCTGCGACGCACCGGGGACCCGGCCGAGCCGCGCTGCGATGTCACCGGCCGTGGCCGACTCCGCGGTGGCGACGGTCGCGCCCCGCTCGACCAGCAGCCGCAGCACGACCGTCTCCAGGTCCTCGTCGTCGACGCCGGCCACCGCGCCCTCCAGGGCGTCGGTGACCTCCTCCACCAGGGGCTGGGACGCCGCCAGGGCGCCCGACCGTTCATCCGCCGACACGGTCAACCGGACCTGGATCTCCTGGGACTTGGCCAGGAACGCCAACGTGACCCCTTCACGGTCGCCGACCAGCGGCTCGACCACGGCGGCGACATCCGACTCGCCCCGACCGATCACGTGCAGCACGCGCGTGACGGTGACCCGCCGTCCGGCGATCGACGCGACCTCGTCGACGACGTGGCGCTCCCACAGTTCGTGCAGTTCCCACGGGACGCCCGGCAGGGCGATGACGCGGGTCGGCGACGGCCCGGCGATCGTCAGGCCGAACGCCGGGGCGGTCCCCGCCGGCGGGAAGGCGGTGGCGCCGGCCGGGATACGCGCCTGGCGGAGGTTCTGCGCCGCCATCGGCCGCCCCATCGAAGCGAACCGTTGGACGATGTGCTCCTCGAGGTCGGCATCATGCCGCAGATCCACCCCGGCAGCGGCCGCGACCGCCTCGCGTGTTCGGTCGTCCTCGGTAGGTCCGAGCCCCCCGCCGATGATCACCAGGTGCACCCGTGCGCACAGCCACGCCAGTGCGTCACCCATGGCCTGCTGGTCGTCGCCCACCGCCAGGTGGTGCACCACCTCGACGCCCTGCTCCTTCAGCCGCCGGCTGATCCAGGTCGCGTTGGTGTCGGTGAGATCACCGAGCAGCAGTTCATCGCCGACCGACAGCACCGCGGCGCGCGGTGACTCCCCCGGCGGGCGGACGGTCACACCGTCGATGACGCCCGGCTCCGGGTGTGGCTCCACGGGAGACCTCCCGGTCGTCGAGGTGGTGGCGGACGCCGTGGGCGGCGGGACGGGACCATCGTCGTGGGTCACCCGGAACGCTCCTCGGGGTCGACGGCGGTCGGGCGGTCACCGTTGCGAGCCAGCCGGCCGGCGCGGAAGGCGTACTCGATACCCGACCAGATCGTGAGCACCACCGCCAGATCCAGCAGGCGGCGGGCCGCCACCTCCGGCATCCCGGGCAGCAGGAACGCCGCGACCGCGATCACCTGGGAGACGGTCTTGATCTTGCCCCACGGCGAGGCCGGCATGACCAGGTCGCGACGGCGGACCAGCACGACCCGAAGCAGCGTCACGGACAGCTCGCGGGCGACGATCACGGTCACCGCCCACCACGGCAGCTCCCCGACGAACGCCAGCGAGGCCAACGCACCGACGATCAACAGCTTGTCGGCGATGGGGTCGGCCAGCTGACCCCAGCGGGTGACCCCGTGGTAGCGGCGGGCGACCCAGCCGTCGACCGAGTCGGTCGCCGCGGCGAACACGAAGATCCCGAACGCCCACCACCGCTCCGTACCACCGTCGGTCTCCGCGAGCAGCAGCCACAGGATCACGGGCACGAGCAGCACCCGCAGGAACGTGACGGTGTTGGCGATGTTGAACCAGTGCGCCTCGACGCGGGCGCCCGCCGCACCACCCGGCGCCCCGGCCGGGTTCCGCCGCGAGCCGGGGTCCTCAGCCATCCGCAGCGCCGGCGGTGCGGGCGTCGACGGTCGCGACCAGATCGACACCAACCGCTGACCCGACCCGGACGGTGAGCGTGCGGCCGACCGGCAGATCAGCGGCCTGACCGTCCGGACCGAACAGCCGGATCTCCCCGTCGGTGTCCGGCGCCTCACGGTAGGACCGGGCGATCGTCGCGCGCGGCTCGCGCGGGCCCTCTCGCCCGACCGGTGAGGTGCCGTCGGCCTCCGCCTCGTCGACCACCTCGTCGACCAGCACGTCGAGGTCGCGGCCGACGAACCGCGCCGCCGCATCGTCGGCGACGCGCTCCTGGAGCTCGCTGATCATGGCGAGCCGCTCGCGCACGAGCCCGTCCGGGATCTGGTCGGGAAGGTCGTCCGAGGGGGTGCCGTCCTCCCGGCTGAACGGGAACAACCCGACCCAGTCCAGCTGCTGCTGCTCGAGGAAGTCGGCCAGCACCTCGACGTCGTGGTCGGTCTCGCCGGGGAAGCCGATGATGAAGT
>SKJX01000163.1 GCA_007121785.1 Nitriliruptoraceae bacterium | reverse complement strand
CGGTTGCCGATCCACCTGGTTCCGGGGCTCTTCCCCGACGGGCAGCCGATCGAACCGGGGGAGACGTTGCGCCAACCCGAGTACGCCGACGCGCTCCGCGCCATCCAGGACCAGGGCCCGGAGGTCATCTACGGAGGCGAGCTCGGCGAGGCGATCGCCTCCGAGGTCAGCGGGCTGGAGCTCGCCGACCTTGAGGCCTACGAGGTCGAGGAGGTCGCGCCGGCCCGCGGCGAGCTGGGCGACGACGAACTCATCTCCGGCGGCGCCCCGACGTCGGGGCCGACCGTCGTCCAGCTGGTCCAGGTGGCGGAGGCGCTGGGCTACGCCGACGCCGATCCGGACGGCGCGGCGGCCCACCATGCGGTCGGCCAGGCGTGGCGGCTGGCGCTGAGCGACCGCACGGAGCTGATCGCCGACCCGACCGCCGAGGACGTCCCGCTCCCGGAGATCCTGGAACGCGACCACACCGAACGACTGGCGGACCTGGTCCCCGACGACGGCTTCGCGCCGGTCGAGGAGGGTGAGCCGGCCATCTCGCCCGAGACCGACACCACCCACCTGGTCATCGTCGACCGCGACGGACGGATGGTCTCGGCCACCAACACCCTCAGCAACTTCTTCGGCTCGGGGCAGCCGGTCTCCGGCTTCTTCCTCAACGATCAGCTGAAGAACTTCTCGTCCGATGCGGACTCGGTGAACCGGGCCGAGCCGGGCAAGCGGCCCCGGAGCTTCGTGGCCCCCACGATCGTGGCTCGCGACGGGGATCCGGTGCTGGGGATCGGCTCGCCCGGCGGTCGACGCATCCCGATGATCACCTCACAGGTCCTGCTCGGCTGGGCCCACCACGACCTGGAGCTGGACGAGGCGGTGGCGCGACCGCGGTTCCACCTCGAAGGCCGGTTGCTCGAGTTGGAGGACGCTCCGGCCGACGAGGTGGTGCAGCAACTGACGGCGCTCGGCTACGAACCGACCACCGAGCTGCCGGTCACCGAGTACTTCGGCGGGGTGCAGGCGATGCTGGTCGATCCGGACTCGGGCGAGCTGACCGGGGTCGCCGACGAGCGTCGCCCCGGTGGCTGGGAGATCGCGAGCGACTGATCCGAGGCTTGCCAGGCGCGCACAGGACACGCACGCTGGCGGCTGGTTGCAGCGAACGCGTGATCACCTCTCGCCAGGCGGGCCCGGTTGGTGTATGAAGGTGGTGGATCTCGTCCAGTGGGGTGGTTCGACATGGCGGCGACGACCAGCATCCGTGGCCCGGCCGACGTCGTCGCGCGGCCGTTCGAACCGGGGCAGGCGCCCCCACGGTGGGTGCCTGGCGACGTCATCCTCACCCACTCGCCGCGTGGCATCTTCGGCTGGCTCATCCGGTTCGGGCAACGTCTGCGCTACCGCAGCGAGTACGAGCGGCCGTTCGCCTGGTTCAACCACGTCGCGGTCGTGGTCACCCCGGACGAGGCGGGAGATCCCCGTCTGGTCGAGGCGCTCGGGGAGGGTGTGGTCGAGACCAAGGCGGAGAGGTACGACCTGCAGTGGTTCGCCTACATCGACACCAACATCCCCGACGAGGACCGCGCGAAGGTCGTGGCGTACGCCGAGCGGGTCGCTGCGATACAGCCGAGCTACGGCATCGTGCAGATCGTCTCCATCGCCTGGGCGTTGCTGACCGGTGGGCGGTTCACGGTCGGGATCAACGGGACGGAGATCTGTTCGTCGTTCGCCGCCAAGGCGTTGCGTCCGGGCGGGTACTGGTGGGAACGTCCCGCTCGCGGCCGGCGGTCCAACCCGCGCATGCTCGACGAGTCCTACCTCATGCCCGCCGATCTGGCCGTCAGCTTCCACACCGAACGCATCCGTGAGGATGCCCTCGAGACATCCGCCGGTGGGTGACCCCACGCGATGACGGTCTGGTCCCCACCTGGGAACCCGGCTACGGTCGTCTACGGGAGGTTCGTGGAGGTGGGACGTGGACGCTGCTGAACTGCGTGAGGTGCAAGCGCCGCTCAAGGAGCACTACCGGGAGGATCCACAGGGCGCCGTGGTGACGCTGGAAGCCACCGGCGAGTTGGATGGTGATGGCCTGACCTGCTCGGTGCAGACCGGCCAGGCGTTGGTCGAAGCCGGGTTGCACCCGGCCACCGGCGGCGACGGCAGCGCGGTCTGTTCGGGCGATCTGCTGCTCGATGCGCTGGTCGCCTGTGCCGGGGTGACCCTCCGCGCGGTCGCGACGGCGTTGGGGGTGACGGTTCGGGCCGGCCAGGTGCGCGCGGAAGACGACATCGACTTCCGCGGAACGCTCGGCGTCGACCGGGATGCGCCGGTCGGCTTCCGTGCGATCCGCTTGACCATCGACGTGGACAGTGACGCCGACCCCGTCACGCTCGACAAGGTGGTGGAACTCACCGAGCGCTACTGCGTGATCTACCAGACGCTCGCTCACCCACCTGAGCTGACCGTGGCCGCGATGAGCCCTGGCCGGACCGACGCCTCATAGGAAGAGCCAGACGGCGGCCGCGGCGGCCAGGCACGCTGACGCGGCCATCGTCAGGACCTTCACCCAAGTGCTGGCACGTCGGAAGCGGCGAGCGGCGTCGGTCCCGTGCTCGACGCTCCAGAGGAGCAGCCAGCGGGCCATCCGAAGACCACGGCCAGCATCGCCAGTCCGAGCGGCACCACCACCGTCACCGGACCGGGGAACACGATCATCGCCGGTCCGACGGCGATGATGATGAACCCCACGGCGATCCACATCCAACGGAAGACCCGGCCGTGACCCTCGTAGACGTGCTCGGCCTGCTCGATCTTGCGCTCGGCCCACTCGCGTGGTTCGTCGCTCGGCTCGTCGATCACCGCACCTGTTCGTCGTGTGGCCAGCATGACGGATCAGCCGCTGGTCGACAGGTTGCGCTTGCTTGTCGCCGTCGCCGGCGGCGAGGGGGAAGCAGACCGCCGACGTCGCCGTCGAACTGGGTCAACCCACGTCCTACTTCGACGAGGAGCGGTTCCGCCGCGACGTCGCCGGGCTGGTAGGTAGCTACCACGACCTGCCGAGCCATCACACCGCGGTCGGGGGCATCCTCAACGAAATGACCCGCATCTCGGGCGAGGACGGGGTGCGTCCACCTCCCGAGTTGACGCTGCTGGCCCGGACGCTGATGGCGCCCGACCAGGTCGCCCGCGAGCTCAGTCCGAGCCGGATGCTGCTGCAGACCAAGGAACTGGTCGAGGGACTGTCCCGACGGGTCAACCGCATCCGGTCATCCCTGGCCGACGGGTCGATGCGGGTCCGGGTCGACGCGGTCGACGCAGAACGGTTCATCTCCGCGTTGGGCCGGATCGGCAACCGTTTCACCGCCGGGGTGGTGCTGGCCGCGCTGATCCTCGGGGTGGCGTTGATGGCTCGGGTAGGGACCCAGGTGACCCTGATGGGCTATCCGGTGTGGGCGCTGGTGTTCTTCGTCGCGCGCGTCGCTCGTTGGGGTGTGGTCGATGATCACGATCCTGTGCGACCGCAGCTGAGGGTGTCTCAGACGGCGGTTCGCGACGGGACCCGACGCGGGACCTGCGCGCCTGCCGGTGACAGGTAGCGTCGTCGCCCGTGTCCGCGACCGACGCGCCGGGGGTCCATCGTCGAGCGGCTCCGGGTGATCGAGAACCACCTGCTACCGCTGGTGCTGGTCTCGGCGACGCTGGCGTTGGTGGTGCCCCGGGTCGGCATCGCACTCAGCGACTGGGTCACGCCGCTGCTGGCGCTGCTGATGCTGGCGGTCAGCATGACGTTCGACCTGTCCACGCTGCGCCAGGTGCTTGCACGGCCGGGCGTCCAGGCGCTGGCGACCGGGTTGGTGTACGGGCCGATGAGCCTCGCCGGCTTCGCGCTCGGCTGGCTGACGTTCGGGACCGCCCCGTTCGGCCTGGGGTTCGCGTTGGTCGGTGCCCTGCCGACGGACGTGTCCTCGCCGCTGTTGGTGCTGATCGGGCGTGGCAACGTGGCCCTGGCGACGGTGCTCAACGCGGTCAACACCGCGCTCGCGCCGGTGCTCGTCCCGGCACTGTTCCTGCTCTACACCGGTATCGAGCTCGACGTGCCGGTGTTCGCCCTGGTCGGGGAGCTCGTCCTGACGGTGATCGTTCCCACGGTCGTCGGCGTGACGCTCCGGTCCTGGTGGCCGGGCCGGATCGAGCCGATGGAACCCGCGCTGTCGGCCACGGCGGCCACGGCGTACCTGCTGCTGGTGGCCGCCGTGGTCGGACCGAGCGCCGACGACATCCTGGCCGCACCATCGCTGGTCGCCGCCGCAGCCGGCGTCGCGCTGGTGCTCAACGGGGTCGGCTACCTCGTCGGCCTGGCGGCTCGCCCCTGGCTGTCCGAGCCTGCGGACCGGACGGCGATGCTCTTCACCACCTCGAAGAAGGAGTTCAGCATCGCCGCCGTCGTGGTGTTCTCGTCAGGGCTCCCCCCGGAGGTGGCGCTGCCGGCTGTGGTGTACGCGGTGGTGCAGATGATCACCTCGCCAGTGGTGGCCAAGGCGCTGGCCCGCCGGGTCGACGCCTAGTCGGGCCCCGCCTCCTGCCGCGTGGCGAACCCGAAGAACGCACAGCAGCGCTGCTCATCGCGCACGAACCCGTCGACGAGCGCCGCGGTCTCGTCGTCGCCCCCGAAGCGCAGGACGACCCGATCCTCGATGCGGGTGCGGTGACGGATCCGGGCGGTCAACGCCGCGATCTGTGGCAGCCGTGCCCGGGCACCTTCCTGATCAAGCGTGCAGGCGTAGCGATCATCGCGTTCCCTCATGGATCGCTCCGTCCGAGTGGTCGCCGTGAGGGAAGGGGTTCACGTCGAGGTGAGGTCACGCCATCGGGCGCTCGCGGCCGCGGGCTTGACCTCACGTCGAGCGGACGCTGCTGGTGTCACGACCACGACCCTGCGCCGCGACGACGCCATCGGGCTGTTGACCCCTGCCAGGCGGGTCGGTGGCAAGCGCCGCTACACCGACGCGGCGATCCACCGGGTACGGATCATCAACCGTTGTCGCGCCGCCGGCTTCTCGCTCGAGGGGATCAGTGGCCTGCTCGACGGTGATGACTGGCAGCAGCGAGCCCGGGACAAGCGCGCCGAGCTCGAACAGCGGTCGGCGCAGCTCGCTGACGCTGCCGAGCTCATCGATCAGGCACTGGCGTGCGGGTGCGACGACCTCGAAGGGTGCGACCGGGTCGGTCATGACCGCCACGGCGCCGAACCGCCGGTGAGCGCCAGCTGGGTGACCGATCCCACCCGCCCGATCGCCTGACGAGCGACTCGCTGCCGATCAGCCGCCGGCGACCAGCGTGAGCTGTCCGGCGAAACGCAGGAGGTCGTCGGCGTCGGCCCCGCTGGCCAGGAACGTCATGCCGTCGGGGCGTGACTCCATGCGGACCGACCCCGGTGGGATCTCGCAGCTGGGGTCGCCGCAGTCGTGGATGTCGCCCAGGGCCTGCCAGCCCGAGTTCGCCCGCGCCACGAACACCTCGGTCACGGGCTCCTCGAGGTCGTCCCAGCAGCTGACCGTGACGTCGGCGACCGCGGACAGCGGGAGCACCGCGACGTCGAACTGCAGGCCATGCT
>SKJX01000103.1 GCA_007121785.1 Nitriliruptoraceae bacterium | reverse complement strand
GCCCGCGCCCGGGCCAGCACCAGGTGGTGGGCACCCGGCTCACCGTCGAGCCCGATCCGTCCGGCCGCGCCACCGTGCTCGAGGTCCGCACCCTGGACCGGCTCGGGGTGCTCTACGCGATCAGCGCCGCGCTCGCGGAGCTCGAACTGGACATCGTGGTCGCCCGCGTCCAGACGCTCGGCCCCGAGGTCGTCGATGTCTTCTACCTGCGCGACCGTGCCCACGGGCCGCTGAACGACGACCACCTCGCCGAACTCGAGCTGGCGGTCATGGGTGCCATCGCCGAGTTGTAGGCGTCCGCAGAGCCCACCAGGAGGCCGTCGAGGTGGCGCGATCCGAGCCCTCCCCGCAGCACGACACCCCACCGACCGCTGGGCGACTCGACCGGCCACGACCGGACGAGCTCGACCCGGCCCGCCGTGCCCTGTACGACCGGATCGTCGGCGGTCCCCGCGCCCGTGACACGTCCGCGTTCGAGCTCGCCGACGCGGACGGTCGCCTCCACGGCCCGTTCAACGCGCTGTTGGTCGCCCCCGAGGTCGGCGACGCGCTCCAGGAGCTCGGCGCGGCGCTGCGCTACCGCACCGGGCTGGCCGACCGCGGTCGCGAGCTGGCGATCCTTGCGGTCGCCACCCACCACCACAGCGCGTTCGAGTGGTACGCGCACGCGTCCGTCGCCCGGCGCCTTGGGCTGGCCGAGCCGGTACTGGAGCACGTCCGCGTCGGGCAGGTCCCGACCGACCACCTCGACGACGTCGAGGTGGTGGTGCTGCGGACCACCCACGAGCTGCTGGCCCCCCGTGACCTCGGCGACCAGGCGTACGAGCGGGCGGTCGCCGCCCTCGGCCAGGAGGGCCTGCAGGAACTGCTCGCCCTGGTCGGCTACTACCAGCTGCTGGCGTTGCTGCTGCAGGTGTGGCGCACGCCGACGCCGTCGGGCGTCGAGCCGGTGTCCGACCCGCCCCCGGGCGGGTCCACCGGCCGGGAGTAGGCTGCACGGTCGCGGTCCGCGTGCCTGGCGACGGACCCACCACCTCGATGGGGAGGCTCCCGTGATCGACGCTGCCGAGCTCGCCCGTCCCGACATCGCTCCCGCCGACGGCCGACTCGGAGTGGTCTGCGTCGGGCTCGGCGCGGTGGCGACGACGTTCATCGCCGGTGTCGAGCTGATCCGGCGTGGGATGGCAGAACCGGTCGGATCGCTCACCCAGATGGGCACGATCCGGCTGGGCAAGCGCACCGAAGGCCGCTCGCCGCTGATCCGTGATTTCGTGCCGCTGGCCGGGTTGGACGACCTGGTGTTCGGAGCCTGGGATCCGTTCGAGGACGACGCCTACGTCTCCGCGGTCAAGGCCGGTGTGCTCGACGCCGCACGGCACCTCGAGCCGATCGCCGACCAGCTTCGGCAGATCGAGCCGATGCCGGCGGCGTTCGACCCGGCCTACGTCAAGAAGCTGGACGGACCGAACGTCAAGGCCGACCGGTCCAAGCGCGGCATGCTGGAGAGCATCCGCCAGGATCTGGCCGACTTCCGGGAACGGCACGGCTGTGACCGGTTGGTGATGGTCTGGTGCGCCTCGACCGAGGTGTACGTCGAGCCCGGACCTCAGCACGCCGACATCGGCGCGTTCGAGGCGGCGATCGACGCCGACGATCCGGCCATCACCCCCTCGATGTTGTACGCCTACGCCGCGCTGCTCGACGGGGTGCCGTTCGCCAACGGTGCCCCCAACCTCACCGTCGACACCCCGGCGCTGCGGCGGCTCGCTTCCGATGCGGGCGTGCCGATCTGTGGCAAGGACTTCAAGACCGGCCAGACGATGGTCAAGACCGTCCTCGCCCCGATGTTCAAGGCTCGGATGCTGGGTATGGAGGGGTGGTACTCCACCAACATCCTCGGCAACCGTGACGGCGAGGTGCTCGACGACCCGGAGTCGTTCAAGACCAAGGAAGGCTCCAAGCTCGGTGTGCTCGACACGATCCTGCAGCCGGACGTCTACCCGGAGCTGTACGGGGACCTGCACCACGTGGTGCGGATCAACTACTACCCGCCTCGCGGTGACAACAAGGAGGGTTGGGACAACATCGACTTCTTCGGCTGGCTCGGCTACCCGATGCAGCTGAAGGTCGACCTCCTGTGCCGCGACTCGATCCTGGCCGCGCCGCTGGCGTTGGACCTCGCGCTGTTGCTCGACCTGGCCCAACGCTCCGGGATGAGCGGCATCCAGGAGTGGCTGAGCTTCTACTTCAAGGCGCCGCAGGTCGCGCCGGGCCTCTACGCCGAACACGACCTGTTCATCCAGCAGACCAAGCTCAAGAACACCCTGCGGTGGATGATGGGTGAGGACCAGATCACCCACCTCGGCGTCGAGTACTACGCCGACGACTACCTCGCGGAGGACTGATACCCGTCCGAGCCTGCGGACGCGATGGGTCGGTTCCCGCGGCGCGGAGCGCAGGCTTCCACACCTCACCGTCGTCGGACGGTGCCGTGGTCGTGCGTCGGACGCGCGAACGAGGCCCGGAACCCCCGCGGGAGCCGAACGGGCGCATGATGGAGGTAGGGCGTGGTCGTCAGACCACCGCCTCTGGGGGGCGGGCATGCAGGGCCGGCGCCATACATCACCGCACCGGGGCGTTCGCGACCCGCTGGCGTTCTTGCTCGCGCTCGCCCTGGCCGCCGGGCTGCTCGCCGCGTCGCCGGCACCCCCTGCCGCGGCAACGTCATGCAGCGCGGGCTACGTGGCGCTGACCTTCGACGACGGGCCCAGCAGCGTTCACACGCCGAGGCTGCTGGACCTGCTCGCCCAGCGCGGCGTGGACGCGACCTTCTTCGTCGTGGGCAGCCGTGTGGACAGCCACCCGGCGATCGTGCGTCGCACGGGCGTCGAGGGTCACGCGCTCGCCAACCACACCTACCGCCATGAGCGGCTGACCCGGCTCGGCGACCGCCAGATCGTGGCGACCGTCGAGGCCACCGACCGGGCGATCCGGCGCGCCGGGGCCGAGCCGCTGCCGCTGGTGCGCCCGCCCGGCGGCGCCACCAGCCAACGGGTTCGAGACACGCTGGCCAAGGCCGGCTACGCCCACATCCTGTGGAGCGTGGACCCTCGCGACTGGGAGGCGACCTCCAGCCAGATCGCCCAGCGGGTGCTCACCGGGATCCGACACGGCTCGGTCGTGCTGCTCCACGACGGTGGGTCGAACGCGCCGCAGATGCTGACGGCGTTGCCACGCATCATCGATGGAGCCCATCGGCAGGGGCTCTGCTTCACCACCCTCGACGCCCGGGGGCGGCTGGTGCCACCCGGGCCGCGGCCGGTGCCCGGTCCCTTCGCCGACGTCGCCGCGAGCCACACCCATGCGCCCGCGATCGCGCGGCTGAAGGAGTCCGGCACCGTCGCCGCCGGCTGCGCCCCGGATCGTTACTGCCCAGCTGCGCCGGTCACGCGTGCGCAGATGGCCACGCTGCTCGCGCGCTCCCTGCAGTTGCCCGCCGGGTCGGCCGCACACTTCGACGACGTGAGTCCATCGTCCCCCCACGCGCCGGGTATCGGGGCAGTGGCCGCCGCGGGGATTACGGTGGGCTGCGCCGAGGATGCGTACTGCCCCGACGAAGCGGTGCGCCGTGACCAGATGGCCTCGTTCCTGGCGTATGCCTTCGAGCTCGAGCCGGATCCGGTGGAGTTGTTCGTCGACGTCCCGACGAGCTCGGTCCACGCGCCCGCGGTCGGGGCGGTAGCCCAGGCCGGCGTCGCCCGCGGCTGCAGCAGCGACGGCCCCGCCTACTGCCCGAGCGAGGAGGTCACCCGCGCCCAGATGGCCTCGTTCCTGGTGCGCGGGCTCGACCTCGAGGACCGCTGACCCACGCCGTGGGCACCGTCGCGCGCGGACCTCCCCGTCGTTCGTCGCTGCCGTCGCCGTGCGCGGCATCGCCTGGCCGAGATGACCGGCATCGAGCCGCACCTTCCCGGATCGCCGCACCATCGCGGATCGCCGCACCATCCCGGATACCGGCGCTGTTCATCGTCAGCGAGGTTGGGGCCCTTTCGCTCCTGTCGGCTCGATCCTGGCGGCGCCACTGGCGCTGGACCTCGCGCTGTTGCTCGACCTGGCCCAACGCTCCGGGATGAGCGGCACCCAGGCGACGTTCCGGCTGGTCGTCGCTGAGATCCGGTGAGGTGTGACGCTGACTCGTGCGGGGACGGCGCAGGCCGACACCGAGGGATCCACCTCAAGTCCCGCCGCTACGTGGTCGACAGAGTGAACACGTCACGCGGGCTCAGGGGTTCGTCGTTGACCACGACGTCGTCGGCAGCCGTCGGCGACCACGGCATCCCTCTGCCTGGGAGCGTTCGCCGATGTGCCCCTGGAACGCATCGAGACCGCGTAGCACGCGGATGTCGCCCGTTCCGGTCGCGGCGGTCGGCGGGCGAGCGGCGCGTGCGACCGGCAGCACATCAGGTGACGGGGACCGGGATGAGGCGGTCGGGTTGAGAGGGACCCACCGGCACTCAGACGGTCGAGGGCACCCGAGGGTCATGCGGGTCACCCCAACGGTGGTGTCCGAGTGATCGAGGCCACCACGCGCCGCAGCAGCGGTCGGCCACCTAAGAACGGGTCCCGCAGATGGCCATCAGGTGGCCATCTGCTTTCCGGTTCTTGTGATTCATCCGTGGGTCGTCAGGGCGGCTCGCCTTCCCACAGCCAAGGAGTCACCTATGTCGCGGTCATGCGACCGACAGCACGTGCGCAGATGGCCAGTCCAGCCGGGTGGAGCGCCCCTGGTGCCGAGGAGGCCGTGATGCGTACGCTCAAGCGCCCGCTCGTTCCCTCCACGGTGGCCCTCCTCATGCTCACCCTGATCGCCGGGACGGCAGCAGCAGACCATGGCTCGGGGCACACGACCGTCCCGCTGCCGGACCAGTTCCTCGGCGGCTACGTCGAGGCCTGGCAGACGAGCACCTACCCCGATGACGTCCCCCACGCCAACATGACGATGATCGCGTTCGGGGCGACGACGCCCGAGCGCAACGTCTACATGGCCTACGACATGCCGCGCGAACAGCTTCGTGCCAGCATCGCCGCGAACGCCGCTCAGGGGAAGCCGACGATCCTCTCGATCGCCGGTGAGGGCGACTGGCACGCCCCGACGAACGACCGCCATGTCACGACGATGGCCGGTGACCTCATCGAGATCATCGAGGACCACGGGTTCTCCGGTCTCGACGTGAACTTCGAGGAGGGCAGCGCGGGCTTCGACGAGGCCAACGCGAGCTACACCGCCGACATGATGCGACGCGTCCACGATCATTTCGCTGATCAGGGCCAAGCCTTCAGCCTCTCGATCGCCCCTTACGGCGCGGACCCCAACGGTGAGGCGAACCGCGCCGTCACCCGTACGTATCAGGAGATCATGCGGCAGAACGTCGACATCATCGACTTCGTCGGCTTCCAGTACTACAACACCGGCTTTGAGGTCGACTCCACGTGGGTACGCAACGTCCTCGACCACTGGAAGTCCGAGATACCGGGGATGACCAACGACCAGTGGGCCCTCGGGTTCCTCGCCGGCCACGACTGGGGCGGGTATACCACCTCCTACTCGACGATGGTCGGCATCTGGCGCGACCTCCAGGACACCCATCCAGGCGTCCGTGGTGTCTGGACGTGGGGCGTGGACGAGAAGGAAGCCTCCACCGGCTTCGGCTTCTTCGAGGCGTTCGAGTCGGTGATCGACACGACCGCAGCCGCGCAGCCGAGCGGCCCGTTCGTCGACGTCTTCGACGGGGTCCACGCGGATTCCATCGAACGGATGGCGGAGGCCGAGGTGATCGCGGGTTATCCCGACGGCACCTTCCGTCCGGCCGGTCACCTCACGCGCGGCCACCTCGCGACCCTGCTCGCCCGCGGGCTCGACCTCGACGCAAGCTCGTGCGGTCCGGTGTGCGAGGAGTTCCCCGACATCGACGGCTCCGTGCACGAGGACGCGATCCAGGCGGTGGTCGGCTCGGAGGTCGCCTCGGGCTATCCGGACGGCACGTTCCGCCCCGAGCGCTCGATCACCCGCGAGCAGGTCGCGTCGCTGATGGCCAACGCGTTCGATCTTCCCCTCAACGGGGACGACCATCCGTTCGATGACGTCAGCGGGTCTGTCCACGAAGAGGCGATCGCGGCGACCTCGGCCGCCGAGATCACCTCGGGACGGACGCCTTCGATGTTCGCGCCAAGCGAGCCGGTACGCCGTGACCAGATGGCGACCTTCATGGATCGTGCGTTGAACGGTCCGTGAGCCGCTGAAGACACGGCGTTCCCACGCCACGACCATGCGACGTGCCCGGCTGCCCCCCCGGAGGGTCGGGAAGGCGGTGGAGGGCGGGACGCAACGTGCCTCGCGTCCTCCTCCGCCCCGTCTCGACCCACGACCAGGGGCCTCGGGTGCGTCCTCTGGCGTCCGGAACGGACATGCGCAGGGCCCACCGGATCTGATCTGCCGTGGGCCCGACGTCCTGCGGCTATCTCCGACCGAACCGGGTCATCAGGGCTCCTCCGGCAGACAGCAGGAGACCCAGGATGGCGAGAGGGCCGGTGAAGACCCCCGTGTGGGGGAGTGCGCCGTACATGGCGATTCCTTTCTCGTTCTCGAGTTGGCGGTACACAACTGCTCGTTCGCAGGCCCTCGGGAAGGGTCCGAACGAGGTGTCACGGAGTTGCCTGCGGGACACGCCCGTCGTCGGTGCTGTATCGGGTTGGTGATTCCCAGGTGCACGACGCCACCGTCTTGTGCCGCAGAGCCTTGCACCACGCGTGGATGAAATTGACTCGGTAGAGCCAGTCGAAAACGACGATGAAGGGAAGGAACAGGAGAAGGGAATATCGCTTCAACGCGATCGACGCGGCACCGATCCATATGCTGTAGCCAACGAACATGTAGAGGAGCACGAACAACGCAGGGATGCGATCGGAGGTGATCGCGACGATGAGGAGCGCGGGCCACGCGAAAAGGTAGAGGAGCCAGTCGAGTATGAGCCCCACGTACCAGAAGTCGAACCATGAACGTGTCCGCCCGACTTTATGGCCGATGATGCCTTGGAACGTGCCCCACAGCCAGCGCAGATTCTGCTTGTACCAATCACGCATCGACGTCGGGTCCTGGATGATCGCATGTGCATCCGGCTCATAGGAGACACGCCCCAGCTTCCGTCGGTGTGTCTCGAGAACCCAGTAGGTGTCATCGACGATGTAGGGGTTGTTCTCAACGAGCACGTTGCGGAGAAGACTGCTCCGATACATCGAATTCGAACCGGATACGCAGTTGAGGGCGTTCACGGCGCTCTGCCCCCGCCGGAGTGCGACCTGGTAGCGCCAGTACGAATACGCGCGCGCCGCGATCCACGGGTTCCACCGCTTCTCCCGCGGCCAATCGGAGATGGTGCGCCCGACGACGATGACGTTCTCGGGCCTCTGGGCGAATGTGCGCAGGCATTGCCGAACGAAGTCGTCCGCGATAACCGTGTCGTCGTCGAGGATCGCGACGAACTCGTAACGCGCGAAGAGCCCGAAGTGTTGGCAGGCTCGGTGGAGGGCTGCAGGCTTCCCCACGTTGGTCGACAGATCGAGCACCGTGGCCCCCGCCTGGCGCGATGCCCGGGCGGTATCGTCGCTCGAGCCGTCGGACACCACGTAGACGTCCGCCTGGGCGCGCGCTGACGCGACGGTGTCGGCGATCGTGGCTGCGCCGTCCTTCGAGGCGACGAGCACGGCGACCCTCTCCATCAGGCGTGTCTCACCTACCGATTCGCTCATGACGGTCATGATCAGCCCTCCATCAGGCTCGCGAGATGGGTCGCTTGACTCGCGCAGAGCTTGTCTCTGGCTTCTGCCATGACGACGTAGGTCTGATGCGGTGTCATGTTCAGAAGATCCGCCATCGCACCGAAGGACATGTCCTCGTCACCCGCCCTGGTGCAGACGGTCCGTCCCGCCTCGATGAGCGCTTGGTCCTCACCGAACGGATCGGTCATCCGGGCGTTCGGTTCGGCAGGCCACGTTCTGGCCGCTCCGATGAAGTCGTACTCAGCATCGAGATAGATGGGAGAAGATGCTTGCGCTCCGATTGTCCCCATGGCATATCCGCCGTAGAAGGCCACGGCGAGCAGCGCGATCAGGATAGACAGAGAGACCAGCCGCACCCTTCCGTGGCCGCCATTGCTTCCCAATCGCTCGGCCGTCGATTTCGTTCGCTTCGTGGACATGAGCGTCTCTCATCACTTGACTCGTGCCACGGTCCTTTACTGCAAGGAGTCGCGATCTTTGATGATCCCTTGGGTGAGTCGCGGCCGGATCTCGTCCGCACTCGAGCACGTCATCGGGGCCGGAATTTCCGCCCTCTCCACTACAGTACGATGCAACACATGCCCTGGGCGTTGAGGTCATGCGGCCGGCGTTGGTTTTCGTCATCACCGTCGGCGAACGTCGATCGGAAGGTGGCCGCATGACGACGACCGCAACCGGTGACCGCGACCACCCCCAGGGTGCGAGCGGAGCCACGACCTCCACGTCCGATCTCTCCTTCCGTCCGGCGTCCGACCCGGCGGTCGAGGTGCAACAGCTGCGCTGCTCCTACGGCGACTTCGAGGCGGTGCGCGGCATCGACCTGCACGCAAGCCCCGGGGAGCTGTTGGCCGTGCTCGGCACCAACGGGGCGGGCAAGACCACCACCCTGGAGGTCCTGCAGGGCCGCCGGCCCGCCGACGCCGGACAGGTCCGCGTGCTGGGCCTGGACCCGGCCCGCCAACGTCGGGCCCTGGCCGCACGGGCCGGTGTCGTGCTGCAGGGATCCGCCCTGCCCGACGAGCTCACCCCGGCCGAGTTCCTGCTGCTGTGGCAGCAGATGGCCGGCGGCGGGGAGCTCACCCACCGTCCCGTGAACGAGCAGCTGGCGCGGGTCGACCTCACCCACCGCCGAGACGTGCGCATCGGTCGGCTCTCCGGCGGCGAGCGGCGCCGCCTGGACCTCGCGACCGCCCTGTCGGTCGACCCCGAGCTGCTGTTCCTCGACGAGCCCACCGCCGGGCTCGATCCCGAGTCCCGCGCCGACACCTGGGCGCTGATCCGCCAGCTGCTGCACACCGGCACGACCGTGGTGCTGACCACCCACTACCTGGAGGAGGCCGACGCGCTGGCCGACCGGCTCGCGATCATGCACGAGGGGCAGGTCGTGGTCGCCGGCGTCCTCGACGAGGTGCTCGCAGCCCGTGACGCAGGCATCCGCTTCACGCTCGACAACGACGCCGCCCTGCCGAGCGAGCGCCTCATCGGACAGGCATGCGTGACCCGCCAACGCGACAGCCAGCACGTCGAGGTGCGCACCCCCGACCTGGCCGATGATCTGCGGCGCCTGTTGGCCTGGTCGCAGACCGGCGGTATGGACCTGCAGCGCCTGCACGCCTCCGAGCCGACCCTGGCCGAGGTCTTCCACGACGTCCGAGGCACCACCGCCGCAGAGGAGGTCTCCCCATGACATCCGCCATCGCCCTGGCACGCGCCGAGCTGCACATCCTCGTTCGTGACCGTGTCGCCGCCTTCAACGTCGTGGTGGTCCCACTGGTCGCCGCGGTCTACCTCGTCGCCAACCCGCCCACCCAGGACATCCCCGGACCGCTGGCCGCTTCCGCTGCAGCCGTGCTGCTCGCGGTGTTCACCAGCGCCGCCCTGGTCCTCAAGTCGGTGATGGCCCTGGTCCAGCGCCGCGAACAGCACCTGCTGGAACGGTGGCGGATCTCCGGCGCCGCCCCCGCGGCCATCCTGCCGGCACGCTGCTGCCTGGCGTCCTGCTGCTGGCGGGGGGCATCGCGGTGATGTTCCCCGCCCTGGCGGTCACGCTGGACCACGCACCCGTCCAACCAGCTTGGCTGCTGATCGCGGTCGTGCTCGCCACCGCCCTCGGGGGCACCGCCGCCACCGTCGCGGCCGCCTACGCCCGCACCACCGACGGTGCTGCGGTGGTCGCCCTCCCCATCTTCGCGGCACTCTTCTTCGGTGGTGTCTGGGCCACATTCGTCCCTCTCGGGGAGATCACCTGGAGGATGCGCGCCACGGGTGGCGGCGCCTTGACCGAACTCGTACGCATCGGCTGGGAAGGACCCTCCGATGGGACCGGCTTCCTCACCGCCGCCACCGCCGCCGGCCCCAGCCTGGTCGTCCTGCTCGCCCTCACCGGCGCGCTCGCCGTCGCCGGCACACGCACCTTCCGCTGGAACCCCCGCGACTGACGCCAACCATCGACCTGCCGGCGGTCCCACACACCGAGCAGCGGACCCGCCCCGCGACCGTCTCCCAGATCACCGTGACACGCCAGTGCGGGGTCGTCCCAGCCCTGATCAGCGGGCCCTTCCGCCGAAGCGCCAGTGAGAACGGTTCCCGAACCGGGCACCAACAGCCGAAGTGGCATGGGTTCGGGGCCGCTGCCGGGTCCGGCGGCAAGCTGTCGGTAGCCCCCCCCATCCGCGTTGACCCCGGTCCTTGCGGCGCGCTCACAAGACCCACGGGTGGCCATGAGGGCGTTACGCCGTGGATCAACCTGCAGCCCCCAGCGGTTGCTTCACCCAGCGGTGCACCGTCGGGTCCTGTCGGTGACCTGGACTCGCCCGGTAGGGACGTTGGCCGTCGTCGGCGGGGACGACCGGCCCTTGAATCCGCGGTGGGGTGGCCGTCACGGTGAAGGAGCGCACGCCGGGCTACGGGGAGGGAGCATCGTGAAGACGCTGGTGTATGGCGCTGGGCCGCTGGGCTCCTACATCGCGGCCAAGCTGCATGAGGACGGGGTCGAGGTAGCGCTGCTGGCGCGCGGGCAGCGGCTTGCCGATCTTCGTGAGCACGGTGTGGTGCTTGAGCACTGGCGCTCCGGCGCACGCGAGACGCACCACGTGCCGGTCGTCGAAGAGCTCGGTGAGGACGACCTGTACGACCTGGTACTCGTGGTGATGCGCAAGGATCAGAGCCGGGACGTTCTGCCGGTGCTGGCGAAGAACCAGCATGCCCACACGGTGCTGTTCCTGCAGAACAACCCGGCGGGGTTCGCCGACTACACCGCCACGCTCGGGGCCGGCCGGGTGATGGCCGGCTTTCCGAGCTTCGGTGGTGAGCGCCTGGATCCGGTTATGCGGGTCATGCCGCTCCCGCGGATGGCCATGCCGATCGGTGAGGTCGATGGCCGCATAACCGACCGCACCCGCGAGGTGGCCGTCCTGATCGAACGCACCGGCAAGGCGGTGGAGATCCGTCGCGACATCGACGCCTGGCTCGTGACGCACATCCCCGCGATCATGGGTTACGGCGGCATCTTCGCCGCCGACCTCGATCCAGGCCGCTTCGCGCGCACGCGCGACGCGATGCTGCTTGGCGTGCGCGCCCGCACGGAGGCGTTGCGTGTGCAGCGGATGGCCGGCATCCCGATCAGCCCGCCGTCGTTCCGCTGGCTGCCGTTCATCCCCGAGCCGCTCGTGGTGGCGCTGCTGTGGACCCTGGCTCGCACGACGTTCTTCGAGGTCGGCGTCGTAAGCCACTCGAAGGTCGCGCGGGAGGAGATCGCTCTGCTCGTCGAGGAGTATCGAGAGCGGATCGCCCCGGCGGGCGTCGCGACACCGGTGTTCGACCAGTTGGCGGCGCACGTGAAGGGCTCGGTTGCGCCGCTGCCCGATGGCAGCCGCGAGCAGCCGATGCGCTGGGGTGGGTTCGTCGGGACCGTAGCCGGGTGCTTCGCCGCCGTGGCGGTGGCGCGGCTGCTGCGGCGGCGGGCGTCGTCGATGCCCGGCTGCGACGTGCTGCCGGGCCGGGTGCCCCTGCGTGGGACTGAGGCGTATCTGACTCTTTGATAGAGCCGGCCGGTGTTCTGACTCAACTCACGTGTGGCGTTCCGCGCCTGGTGGATGCCGATGAGGTACCACGCTGGTTGGATGAGTGCTGCGGCTGCCGATGGGCTGCACCGTTCGTCGGCTGCGGTGGGGTGGCTGGTTGCCGCTGGAGGTGCTCGCGGTCACTGGTCGGATGCCTGCGGCGACAGGGCGACGAGGAGGTTGCTGACCGTCCGGGCGTGCTCGTCGACGGTCAGCACGGTGAGGTGGTCGGCGCCGTCGATGGAGTGGTGGGTGGCCTGGGGCGTGCGGGCAGCGAGCTGACGGTGGAACTCGTCCATCACCTCGCGGACCGGTGGCCCATCGGGCATGTCGCGTCTGGCGCTGATGATCATGACCGACACCTCGCCGAACCCGTCAGGTGGCGCTGCCGCCAGCGTGTCGAAGGCATCGACCTCCGCGCCGGCAGCCTGCCAGTAGCGGGCGGCCCACCGGAACATCGGACCGGCCTGTTCGAACTCGGCGACGGTCTGGGCGGGCAGCCGGTCGAGCTGCTGCTCGTGGGCGGGGTCGAGCAGGACCAGCCCCAGGGTCTGGTCGGGGTAGCGCTGAGCGAAGGTGCGCACGTAGAAGGCACCGAGACGGTGGCGCCGTCCTCGGCCGGACGCTCGGCGGGGTGCTGCAGCCGTAGCCGGGCCGGTCGTAGGCGACCACGGTCGCGAGCGCCACCACGCCCACCAGACGACCAGGCGACCACCGAGGCGCGGCTGGCACGGGGATGCCGGCGCATGCCCCGCCGAGCGGGTGTCGGCGGGGCGCTGCTGTCGGTGTCAAGCGTGGCCATGCCGGCCTTCACCGGTTCGTGGTCCGGCGGCCGGAGTTCGCTATCCGCCGTGGGAGGCGGTTGCGCTCGGGCTCAGGGAGGCGAGGGTCTCTTCGATCCAGGCGAAGGTCACCTGTTGCATGCGCGAGTGGTTGTCGAGCATGCAGTGGTCGTAGGAGCCATCCTCCTCCAGGGTGAAGATGTGCATCTGCTTGCGCTGCGAGCCGATCCCGTGGTGGTACTCGCGGGTCTGAGCCAGCATCTCCTCGCCTTCACCGGAACCCACGAGCGAGAGCGCGGGGCAGGTGATGCGCTCGAGGTCATCGGCGATGGTGAACGTCGCCCAGTGCGCCTGCGCCTCCGGGTCGGTGAGCCAGTCGTACAGCGACATGCCGTGGTAACCGGCGGTCCACAGCCCGTACTCCATGTAGGCGCGCATCATCGGGTCGCGCGCGAGCTTGCGCCGGATCGCCCACTGCAGCAGCCGCGCGGGCACACGGCGGATCATCGGGCCCAACAGCGCCTTGGCGACCCGGTCGTAGTCGATCATGGGGTTGTTGGCGATCACGGCCAGGATGCGATCATCGTGCATCGCCACCCGTGGGGCGACGTAGCCACCCCCGCTGAAGCCCATCAGCACGATGCGCTCGTCCACGCCGGGCAGGCCCTGCAGCACGTCCAGTGCCGCGGCGAAGGGCACCTCGTAGTCCGGGCGCTTGACCTGCGAGCGGTCGGTGTGGACCGCGTTGCGGTGTCCCGGGTAGGAGAAGGTGAAGAAGTTGTAGCCCCGGGCCACGGCAGCCGGCCCGATGATCAGGAAGTCCTCCTCGATCGTGTCGTCGTTACCGCCGGCCACCATCAGGGTCGGACGTGGGGTGTCGGTGTCGTCGGGCCGCCAGAAGTAGCCGGGGAGTCGCACCCCTTCGAAGGGCACCTCGATCGCCTCAACCGGCGGGTCGAACAGCACCGCCGCCTTGCGGAAGGCCGCGACGCTGCGCTCCCACAGCTCCTGGTACCGGCGGTGGCTGGGCACACAGCCGTACTCCGCAGCCCGGAAGTAGTTGGAGGCACGCAGAAACGCCCGCCGGGCGGAGACCAGATCGCCGTCGGCCAACGCCTTGTCACCGTGGGCCTCCACGAGCGCAGCCACCTCCGACCAGGCGGTCGGCCAGCTCTCGGGATCGCGTTCATCGATCTGCTGCGCGATCGTTCGGACCTCACCGATCTCGGCCGCGTTGACGTTCATGTACGCCAACGTGCGCTGCAGCATCCAGTCGGCTTCGTGGTTCTTCAGCAGCCCGAGCGTGTTGGGTGCCCGAGCCGCCCCCAGATTGGTCTTGCCAGACACAACGCATCACACTCCGGGCCCGGGGCACCGGAACCACCGAGAGGCACCGGCGGGCCGGGCAGTCGGGGTCCGAGCAGGCTCCCCGCCCTCGGCCCGCCAGGACAGAGGCGATGGGCCCGACCGCCGAGGACCTCCTCCCCGCTGCCGCCCGCCCACTCCCGACAGAGGGTCATCACGATGATGCCCGCCGGCCGGGAAGCCAACATGCCCGCACACCCGGAGTCGGCCGGACGGCGTCCGACCCGGCTCCGCAGACGCGGTCCTCGCGGCGCACAGCCGTGGCCGTCCCGACCACGTTCCTGTGCGGGCTCCAAGGACCGTGCATCGACGAGATGTGCGGGTTGCTGCAACGGGCGTTCCCAGAAGGGTTGGAGTTCCCTGGCGCGACCGCCGAGGCAGGTGACCCTTGCGGCCGAGGGCGAGCCCCTGCACGGTGTGGACCCGACCGAGCGGCGCCGTCTTCTTGCTCGCTGCTGCTTTGTGCCTCGTCGCGGCTGTCTCAAGCCGAGCGCGGGTTGACGGCACGCGTACGCAGCCTTCCTGCGGGCACGGCTCCGGTCGCGCTCAGACGGGATCACGGGTGCGTAGGGGGCGCGGGCAGATGCAGATGTTCGCCCAGGCGGCCGCGAACCGTCCAAGAACCGCCGCCGCCGAGTAGAGGTTCCGCGCGTTCTGGGCTGTTTCCCGGCTGTCGGCTGGCGTGGAGTGCGTCAAGGCATCGGGATGGTCAGTCGGTCGTGCCGGTCCCTGCTTGGTGGGGTGTGCTGGAGTCTTGGACGCTGGCGTGGACGTTGTGCCATGCGCGGGTGGTGGCGTCGCTGATGCCGCCGACGGTGGCCCCGTGACCGTGTATGGCGATGGAGACGACCGCGAGTGCGCTGATCGCGGTGAGCTGCCACCTCCGATGTCGAACTGCTTGTGCGGTGGCGAGTACGAGGGCGGGTGCCGCCAGGATGAGTGGTTCGAGCGAGATGCGGTAGGCGAAGAAGTCCGTGCCGCCGGCGTGGCCGACCGCCCGGATCTGGACGAGCAGGTAGAGCAGGCCGGCCAGGGCGCTGGCCAGCGTCCAGGGAGGTAGCTGCCGCCAGGACATCGCGAGCGCGACCAGGGCAGGAACCAGGATGGGTGAGTTCACGAGCAGGCCGCGTGAGGGAGAGGTCAGCGCGAGGCCGAGCTCGCGGATCGTCTGCCATGGGCTGTGGTGCAGCAGTCCGCCGAGGTGTCCGGGCGCGTCGTAGCCTGCGATCGGGAGCGGCGTGCCGAATGCCCAGGCGGTGTAGACGCCGAGTATCAGCACGCCGACGAGGGCGCCGCCGGCAAGGGCGAGGCCGTCTCGTGTGCGTTCGCGGCGCCATGCGAACAGGGCCAGCACCAGCCCGGCGACGATCAGGTGCGGACGGACGAGTACCGCGACGGTCGCGCAGGCGGCGGCGAGTGCGGGATGGGAGCGGCGCCACGCCAGCAGCATCCCGGTGAGGGCCAGCATGGCGGGGGCGTGGGGCCACATCGCATCGGCGGCGACCGACCACAGCGAGGTGCCGGTCGCGATCGTCAGCGTCCCGGCGAGCGCGACCGTTCGGCTCGTGGCTCCGCGCAGCAGGACGAACAGGACGACGGCGACTGCGGCGGCGGTCAGCGCTGCGGTGGTCGCGGCAGGGACCGGCGAGACGAGGAAGGGGTGAGCCGGTGGGTCCTCGTCGCCGATGAGTGCCGCGACGGCGTAGGCGGGGCTGGCCCAGTACGCCACGCCCGGGAACCGGTTGACCAGCACCCGATCCTGGGCGCCCTCGACACCCCAGTAGTTGCGGCTCTCCGGCCAGTCGTCGGGGAGCAGGGCCGTGCCGCGGGTCCCGAGCGACCATGCGCCGATGGATGCGGCGCGGGTGTCGTTGACCTGTGCCGGGCCGCTGCTGGCGGTCGCAAGGAACAAGACGGCGAGCAGCACGCCCAGCCCGGCAGCCACGAGCGTGTCGGTCCGACACCACCTGGTGGACGGAGCCGGGCCAGGTTCACCGGCTCGCAGCCGCCCGCCGCCGTCCTGGCGGGCTGGCAGCGTCCGGGCGGTCGAGGACATCGGCTACCCCTCGGCAGCCGGGTAGATCCTCACCTCGCCGTCGGGGACGCCGTCGAGCTGTGCGGACGGCAGCACATCAGCCGGTGGGAGCCGGTCGTGGTCCACGGCCAGGACCATGCGGTAGGGGTTGTAGTCGTCCGTGCACATGCCTCCGGCCCGCTCGCGTTCGACCGTGATGGTGCCGTCGGCATGGTCGATGTCGGCCAGCCACTCCGGGCAGCTGCCTGACTCGCCCGAGGACCACACCACCACCGCTTGCCGGTCGAAGTCGATCTGGTCGAGGTCGCCGTACACACCCGGATCGGCTGGCAGCTCATCGTCCCGAGCCTCGAGGTCGTCAGGGATGTTGTCGCGCCACGCAGCCTCGGCCGTCTCGCGGTCGTAGGCGACCTCGAACACACCGAACTGCCCGAGCTCCTCGGCCAGACCGTCACGCCAGTCCGGCGCCTTCGCCAACGTCTCGATCCCCTCGTTGGGAGGGCTGGGTGCCTCCTGGATCTCGAAGCAGATGGCCGTCGCCCCGTAGGCATTCGAGAGCTCGGCCAGCCGCTCGTCGTCGGGATCGAAGATGCCCACCGTGGCGCGGTTGATCATCACCTGCGCACCCGACGAGCGGATCGCGCCCGGCTCGTCATCCGCGCCCATCTGCTCCTGGCCGATGCGCTCCTGGATGGCGCGCAACTCGGCGTACGAGTGCTCGGCCTCCGCGACGGCCAGCCCCGGATGGAAGTGCTCACGTACCTCGGCCGCGTACCGATCGACATCCTCAGCGAACGCGACCGCGTACCCGCCCAGCTCCTGATCGACCCACACCCCCGCGAAGCTGTCCGGCGCCTCCTGCTCCGCCCACGTCTGGATCTCCGGTCCCAGCGACAGAGCCTCCGGCGCGGTCGTCGTGGCGCCGTCGTTCTGGCCGTCAGGCATCGATGCGTCCTCGACCGGTTCCCCGGTCGTTCCGGTGGGCTCGGTGCCCTCCGGAAGCTCGGCCTCCAACGGGTCCACCTCGCGACACTCGGGCGCGACCACCCCCTGGCTGGACGGCTCGGCAGGCTCGATCTCGGGCGTCGCCGGGCCGCCACAGGCCGCCAAGGCCACGCCCGCCACACACAGGATCACCGGCCCACGACCATGTACCCACGCTCGTCTGCTGGACGGCACCTCGGATCTGCGGATCACTTCCCCCATCGCCTGTTCCCATCCTCGGCAGCAGCGTAGGTAGGGTGAGACGTCGTCAGACAGCACACGGTTCCGACCGAACCGCACCGACGCGAACACCTCGACGCGCCGGCCGTCACTGGCTCCGCGTCACCCCACACGGAGGCGTTCCGCCGCTGGCCGATCCTGACCGGACCAGCTCAGCCTGGAGGCCACCAGAACGGTCCTGACCATGGCGATAGCTGCCGCATCTGCCAGTTCCGGGACCGGGCACGGGCCCGTTCCCACTTCGGTCCTCGCGGCGGACAGCTGTCAACGGACATTTGGTTCTCCCCGTAGGCGGTCGTGAGATCTCCCCGGTGGCGGTCGTGAGTTCTCCCCGGCCACGGACGTGAGATCTCCCCACGAGGTCAGGTCAGTGGTGTCACCCCCTTGCTCGTCGCGGGCTTGGGCGAACCGGTAGGAGTCGCCCTCGGTGACCACGATGTGGGCGTGGTGCATGAACCGGTCGACCGCCGCGGTGGCGAGGGTCGCTGGGAGGATCTCGTCGAACCCGCCGGGGTGGATGTTGGAGCTGATGGCGACCGAGCGGCGTTCGTCGGCGGCATCGATGACGCGGAACAGCGCTTCGGCCGCCTCGGCCCGGACGGGGAGCAGCCCGATGTCGTCAACCACGACGAGGTCGGCTCTGATCGCCCGGTCGATGGCCTTGGTCACGGTGTCGTCGGTGCGGTGGCGGGCGACGAGCAGGTGAGGCACCTCCGGTAGCGAACCGATCGCGAAGGTC
>SKJX01000148.1 GCA_007121785.1 Nitriliruptoraceae bacterium | reverse complement strand
CGTACGTGCCGACGCCCGCCGGCGGTGGGGCGGTCGGTGCAGCCGCGACCACGACGTCCACCACCTCGCCGTCGACCACCTCGCCGTCGAACACCTCGCCGTCCACCGACGATGCGGACGGCGGCGCGCCGACCGGGGCGGCCACCACCTCGCCGTTGGCCCGCGCACGCGCCGCCCTCGTCGCGGCGTTCTCGACCGACGACGGTCCGGCGGACGTCCAGGCGACCTGGACCCTGGGGGCCGTCGTGATCGGTGCATCCCTGTTGCTGCTGCTCGTGAGCCTGCTGTAGATGCGTACCTTCCGAGCCCTCGCCCTGTTCCTGAGCCTGCTGGCGTTCTGGCAGGCGCTGTCGGCGCGCATCGACCCGCTGTTCATCAGCCTCGGCGTGGTGTTCGCGTTCGCGGTGACCGCGTTCTCGATGCGGTTGCTGGACGTGGTCGTCGGCCCGGCCCACGAACGACCGCCGTTGAACCTGTTCCAGACGGCCTGGTACCTGCTGTGGCTGCTGACGCGGATCCCCCCGGCCGGGCTGGTGGTGGCGCGCGTCGTGCTCGACCCCCGTCGTCCCCCGCGCCCGGGCGTCGTGCGGTTCCGGACCGGGTTGGACAGCCCGGCCGCCCGCACCGTGCTCGCCAACTCGATCACGCTGGTTCCCGGCACGATGACGCTCAACGTCCTAGGCGACGAGTTCACGGTGCACGCCTTCACCCCGGAGAGCGTCGGCGATCTCGCCAACGCCCAGACGCAAGCGCGGATCGCCAGAGCGTTCCGGGTGCCGCCGGACGAGCCGCCCCTGATGATCTGGGACCCGATCCACGACGAGTTGCCCGAGGAAGCCCTCGCCGACGACGCGCTGCGCCGCCAGGAGCTGACCCGCCGCCACCCGGGTGGGCCGACCCCGAGCGAGGATGCCGGGGTGCGGCCTGACCAGGATGCCGCCGAGGTCCCCGACGGGGGCCGCTCTGCCGCCGACGACCCCGCCGACGACCCGGCCGCAGACCCGGACGACGACCCGGACGACGACCCCGCCGAAGCCCCGGACGACGACCCGGCCGCAGGAGGTCCGCGATGAGCCCCTTCATCGTCTTCGCGCTGCTGGTCGTCGCGATCCTGATCGCCGTCGCGCTCTACCGGGTGTGGGCCGGGCCGACCGTGTTCGACCGGCTGGTGGCCGTCGCGCTCGTCTCGGTCAACGGGGTGGTCGTGATCGTCCTGCTCGGCGTCGCGCTCGAGCGCCCCAACCTGTTCTTCGACATCGCGTTGGGGTTCGCATCGCTCGCGTTCCTCCTACCGATCGCGCTCGGCCGCTACTTCGAGGACCGCGACGACGGCACCTCGCAGGACGGCCATCCGTCGGCCAGCGGCAGGCCACAGCCGCTCGGGATCGTGCCCCACGGGTGGGTCGCCGACCGCGGCCGACGTGAGAACCTCCGCCGTGCGGAACGCTCCGGGGTCCACCTACCCGCCCCCTCGGACCCGGACGACCCCGGCCCGGTGCCACCGGCCGAAGGCCGCGGCCCGCAGGTCCCCCTCGACGGACCGGACGACGGGGAGGGGCGGTCATGATCATCGTCGCCAACGTCCTCATCGGCGCCGGGCTGTTCTTCCTGGCGGTCAGCACGTTCGCGCTGCTGATCATGCCCGACCTCTACACCCGGGCCCACGCGGTCGCGAAGTCCGAGACCCTCGCGCTGATCCTGCTGTTCGGTGGGGTGCTGTTCCGGCCCGAGCTGGACGTCCCGGCGGTCGGCCGGCTGCTGTTCATCCTTGCGGTGTCGGTCATCGCCAACCCCACCGCCGTCCATGCCCTGCTGCGGGCGTCCCACCGCTCGGGTGCGCTGCCGTGGACGGTCGTCGATCAACGGATCGCCGATGCCGAGCTCGGGAGGTACCAGCCGTGATCGTCGCCCTCGACGTGATCCTGTTCCTGATCCTCCTGGCGACCGCCGTGCTCGCGTTGCAGGTCAAGGATCTGCTGGCCGCGGTGTCCCTGCTAGCCGGCTACAGCCTGTTCGCCGCCCTGCTGTTCGCCGGGGTGTCCGCGGTGGACGTCGCCCTGGTGGAGGCAGCGCTCGGCGCCGGGGTGACCGGAGTCCTCTTCATCGCCGCGATCCTCGCCACGGCCCGACGCTCCGACGCACCGTCGGACCGCCGCCGCCGGCTGGTCGTCCTGCCGTTGATCGTCGCGTTCGTGGCGATGATGCTGTTCGCCAGCACCGGTCTGCCCGACCGCGGTGATCCGGAAGCGCCAGCCCAGCTCGGCGTGTCGCAGACCTACCTCGCCGACTCACTGGCCGACACCGAGACACCCAACGTCGTCACCTCGCTCCTGGCCGACTACCGGTCGCTGGACACCCTCGGCGAGACCATGGTGATCGTCACCGCCGCGTTGTCCGCGGCGCTGGTGCTGGCTCGCCGCGGGGAGGTCCCCGCTTGGCCGCAACGTCGAGGTGGCACCGACCCCGGCGGGGGCGGCGGTGGCCCGGACCCGGATGCGCCCGATCGGGCACCCGAGGCGGGTTCAGCCGCCCTCGCCGATCCAGGCGGTCACGTCGCTGCGTGGTCGCCGACCGGTGAGTCACCCACGGAGACCGACAACGAGCCGGACCCGGAGGAGCGGCCATGATGATGACCGGCGCCTATCCGTCCGTCGTCGTCCGGGTGACGTGCGCGCTGCTGAGCCCGTTCATCGCGATGTTCGGGCTGTACGTGATCGCCCACGGCCACTACGGCCCCGGTGGCGGGTTCGCTGGCGGCGTGTTCGTCGCCGTCGGCGCGATCCTGCCGCGACTGACCCTGCCCGAGGAACTGTCCTACCGGATCTTCCCCCGATGGATCGGGCCGGCCGCCGGCGGCGTCGGGTTGCTGCTGTTCCTGCTCGTCGGGCTGGCGCCGATGCTGGTCGGCGCGGAGTTCCTGGACTACGGCGCGGTGGAGATCCCTGGCATGGCGGCTTCCCGCGTGCGCTACCTGGGGATCCTGATCGTCGAGGTCGGGGTCGGCCTGGCGGTGTTCGGAGCGATGTTGATGATCTTCGACGTGCTGACGCTTCGGGACGACGACGCATGATCGAGCTGTTCCTCGCCCGCTACGTCTACCTGTTCGTCCTGCTGTTGCTGGCGATCGGGCTCTACGGCGTGCTGGCCAAGGGTGACCTGGTCAAGAAGGTGATCGGCCTGACGATCTTCTCCACGGCCATCTACATCTTCTTCATCGAGGGCAGCCTCCAGGAGGGCGCCACCGCACCGGTGATCGAAGGCGACCGGACCGACCCGGCCCTCTACGTCGATCCGCTGCCCCACCTGCTGATCCTGACCGCCATCGTGGTCGGTGTCGGGGTGGTGGGCGTCGCGCTGTCGCTGCTGGTCCGGCTGTACCGCACCCACGGCACGCTCGACGAGGCCGTGATCGCACGGCGCATCGCCGGGCGGGAGGAGCCCGCTCCCACCTCGCCGCACCACGATACGCAGGGCGACCAGCCTGACGACGACGGTGACGACGACGGCGATGACCGTGACGGCCCGGGGGGCCGTGCGTGAGCCAGCTGACCATCCTGCCCCTGCTGCCCCTGCTCTTCGGCGCGGTCATCGCCATGCTGGCCGGGCTGTGGCGTTCGGCGGCCAGCCAGATCACCGCGGTCGTGAGCACCTCGCTGGCGCTGGTCGCCTCGGTGGTCGGGCTGGTGACCGTCGTCACCGACGGGCCGCTGAGCTACGACATGGGTGGCTGGCCGCCCCCGGTCGGCATCGAGTACGTGCTCGATCCGCTCTCGGCGTTCCTGGCCACCATCGTGGCGCTGATCGGGTTGCTGGTCGTCTGCTACCCGGTCGATGCCGCCTTCGACCTGCGGCCAGCGAAGGGCACCCCCCTCTACCCGCTCGTGCTGCTGCTGCTCACCGGGCTGATGGGCGTGATGCTCTCCGGTGACCTGTTCCACCTGTTCGTGTTCCTCGAGATCTACGCGATCTCGACCTACGGGTTGGTGTCCCTGGGTGGCGACAAGGGGACGTTCGCGGCGCTGCGGTACCTGCTGCTCGGCACGGTCGGCTCGGGGCTGTACCTGCTCGGGGTCGGGTTCCTCTACTTCACCACCGGCACGCTGAACATGGCCGACATGGCGCAGACGCTGCCGGCCATCGCGGACTCCCCGACGGTGCTGGGAGCCATGGCACTGATCGTGACGGGGCTGGGCCTGAAGATGGCGCTGTTCCCGCTGCACGTCTGGCTGCCGGACGCGCACAGCTACTCCCCGCCGGGGGTCGCCGCGCTGCTCGCCGCCGTGCAGGTCAAGGCGGGTGCCTACGGGCTGATCCGCATCCTGTTCGACGTGTTCGGCCCCGCCTACACCGGCGGTACCGGGCTGCCGGTGTCTGCGGCGTTGACCTACTTCGGCCTGGCCGGGATCGTGGTCGGCTCCTGGCTGGCGATCCGCCAGGTCGACATCAAGCGGCTGCTGGCGTACTCGACGGTTGCCCAGCTCGGCTACATCGGCGTCGGCATCGGCCTGGCGACCCCACGGGCGCTGATCGGCGCGCTGCTCCACGTGCTCAGCCATGCCCTGATGAAGAGCGGGCTGTTCCTGGTCGCCGGCGGCATCATCCAACGCACCGGAATCAAGTCGATCCCCCGCTTCTCCGGCCTCGGCAAGGTGATGCCGTGGACCATGGGGGGCTTCGCGATCGCCGCGCTGTCGATGGTCGGCATCCCCCCGACCGCCGGGTTCTTCTCCAAGTTCTACCTGATCTGGGGAGCGATCGACGTCGGCAACTGGCTGGTGGCCGTGGTGGTGGTGCTCTCCAGCCTGCTGACGTTGGTGTACTTCCTGCGGCTGTTCGAGCGCATCTTCGTGGTCACCCCGCAGGAGGACGTCGTCCGCGACGCGACCGAGCCGTCCTGGCGCGTGATCGCGACCGTGATGGTGCTGGCGGTACTGATCGCCCTGGTGGGGATCTTCAACGGGGTGCTGGTCAGCCACGTCCTCGAGCCGATCGCCACCCGCATGCTCGGCTGACCCGCCCGCGCGCCGGCTCGCCCGCTCCCCCACGAAGCGTGTGCACCTGCGATCACATCTGAACCTCACGGCACACACATCCGACCGGCGGACGGGTTCATCCACCCGCGCATCGGGTCAGCACGTCGGGGCAGCGCAGCCCGCAGGACCGCGGTCGACGATCACGGTTGGACGCTGCGAGGACCGGGGTCAACGGCCATCGGTCCGAGGTCCGCGGACGGCTGTTGGCGGGGGCTGATAGGTACCCGGCGAACGAAGCCGACAGCGCCCAGCGAGCGCCGAGCACGTCGGAGCCCCCGCGGGGCCCGGCCGGGAAGACCGGAGCCCCAACGGGCCCGGCCGGGAAGACCGGAGGGATGATCGCCGTACCGTCCGCGGCGTAGGAACTGCGTGTGAACTCGCTCGCGTCAGGTGGCAGGCCAAGCCGGTCGGGCCTGCCCTGCCACCTGCACGATGAACGACCGGACTAGCGGGCGCCTTTCGTCGGGACGCGCACGTCAACCCACACCATGTAGTGGTCCGACTGGTCGGCCAGCTCGCGCCACGGATCGTCGCTGGTGGGCCAGAACACCCGCGAGTCGAGGATCTGCAGGTCGTTGCTCGGCAGTGCGTAGTCGACCCGGACGGTACTGAAGCCGAAGTTCGCGGTGTGGTACTCGGGCTCGGCCAGGCAGTCCTCTGGGCTCTCCAGGCCCCTCTCCTCCCAGGTCTCCGGCCCGCCTTCGCTCCAGGGGGTGTTGCGGTCGTTGACCCGCGGGTTGTCGAGCAGCTGCTCGATCGCGCCGGGCACCGAGCCGCCCAGGCACGGGTCGGCGTTGTAGTCCCCGAGGATGACGAAGGACGTGCCGCCCTTCATCCCGCCGGTTTGGCCTTCCTCACCGGCGCTCTGGACGTACTCGTCGTCGTAGAGATAGTCGCCGCGGCCCGGGTGGATGTAATCGGCCCACAGACGGATCTCGTCGTGGTTGCGCAGCACGTTGCGCTGCTCGGGGCCGTCGAACGCCGGCGGGGTGGGGTGGGCGCTGAGCGCGTGCACGACGTTGTTGCCGATCTGGATGGGGACGTCCCAGTGCGACTTCGACGAAAGCCGGAACTCCTCGAGGATCTCGTCGGAGTACCAGTCGCCCTCCTCATCGGTGTCAGGGTCGCTGGGCAGCAACGCGCCCGGCATGTCCGCCCACCGGAACAGCTGGAACGTGCGGACGTCCTCTTCGATGATCGGGTACTTCGACAGCACCAGCTTGCCCCACTGGCCCTCATACCAGCCGTAGCCCCAGGCATCCTCCGGACCGCCGTCGACCTGCCCGTCCCGGTTGAGGTCGAAGCCAGACAGCATGCCGGTGTTCGAGGGGGCCACGAAGGCGTAGGGGTAGTGGATCGGGTCCTGGTCGCCCTGGGGGACCTCGAGGTAGTTCTCGCGGAAGGCGTCGACGGCGGCGTACTCGTCGTCCTCGAAGTGCGCGACGTAGTCGAACTCACCGAGCTGCAGCACATCGGGACGCTGGTACTGGATGATCTGGGCGATGTCCTGCATCGCCTCGTTGTCGCCCGCTCGGAACTCGCTCAGCATCTCACCTTCGTCGCCGGCGCCGTACGCCTCGGAGAACGCGGTGTTGTGGGTGGCGAACCGCACCGTCTTCGGCGCGCCTGGGGCCTGGTCACGGCCCCGCGCGGCAGCGTGGTCGGGTGGGCCACCCCGGCCCTGCGCGGCCTGGTCGGACGGGCCATCCCCGCCTTGCGAACGGGCGTGGTCGGGGGGGCCACCGGGCTGCCCGCCGGCGGGTATCGCCATGGCCATGAGCAGGCCGAACAAGGCCAGCAGCGTGACAAGGGGACGTCGGATCACCGCTCGTTCGTTGCGTGAAGTGCGCATCCTCGATCCTGTCGTTGACGTGCAACGGGCGCCTGCTGCCTGGCTGTCAGGCGACCCGTCGGTGGGTGTCACCGCGGAGGACAGGCGAGGGCTTTCGAGCATGACCAGCCGACCGGCCCGGGTCAAGGTGTCCCGCAGGACGGGTCCGTCCCTGTTGCGTCGCTCGGGTGATCGGTGACCCAGGTCTGCGTCCGGTGCGCAACGACCACGGTGACCGACGAGGTCGCCGAGGATCTCGAGCGGATCGTTGATGCCCAGCAGGGCAGCGCGGTCGCGTGGGCCGGCAGCGCTCCGGTGTTCAGGTGTGCGTCGATGCGAGGCCGTGACGGTGCGCGACCGCGGCGGCTTCCCCACGGTTGGCGACCTCGAGCTTGCGCAGGATGTTGGAGACGTGGACGCTGGCGGTCTTGGTGCTGATGTACAGCCGGTCGGCGATCTCCGGGTTGGTGCGCCCGGCAGCGACGAGGGCCAGGATCTCGCCTTCCCGTCGGGTCAGCCCGAGTTGCTCGACGGGCGCCGCGGCGTCCTCGTGCCCGAGGTCCACGTTGGCCCGCTGTGCGAGGGCGGCGACCTCGTTGCGGAGCGCAACGGCACCGAGATCCTCCGCCTGGCCGTACGCGTCGAGGAGCAGTTCGTTCACGCGTGCCCGCGAGCCGCGGTCGAGGAGCGCTTGTGCGTGGCGGAAGCGCGCGTACGCCCCGTGATGGGCGAGTCCGAGCTGCTCGCAGCGGGTGGTCGCGGTGGCCCAGCGGTCGGCGGCGTCGGTGGCCGCGGTGAGACGGGCGTGCTCCGCCTCGGCCAACGCCAGCCACACGGGCACCGGCGGGAGGGTCGCGGGCATCCGCTCCACGATCTGATGGCAATCCGCCATCACGGTGTCCCCACGTACTCGCTCGGGATCTCCAGTGGCGGTGTGGTCGGCGAGCGCTCGCAGAACGAGCGCGCGCAGCTCGATGGCGTCCTCCGCCAGGCGGCCTGATCCCTCCACCCGGTCATCGATAGGGGCCAGGGCGTCCAGAGTCGCCACGACCTGACCGGTGTCGCCGCCCATGAGCGCGGCCATCAGTTGGACCATCAGGACGCGATCGCGCGTCGTCTCGTCGTTGAGTACCCCCAGGCGTCGTGCTTGGGCCAGCGCGGTCTGGGCACGCTCTGGCTCGCCTCGGCACGCGAGGAGGTAGGCGAGGTAGAGCTGGTTCAAGGCGGCGAAGTACCCACCGGCTTCGCGGGAGGCCGTGCGCAGGGCGTCGTCGGCGAGTTCCCACTGGCCGCGGTACAAGGCGGCACGGACGAGCACGGCGATCAGGCCGCTCGTGCCGCCACGACCCGTACCCAGCGCATGGGCGTGGTCGAGTCCCGTCGTGGCGACCGCGATCGCCTCGTCGTAGCGGCCGAGTGAGAGCAGGACTGCCGCCTCGTTGTGGTAGCTGCGCTGGACCTGCCGGTCGTCGCCGAGCTCTTCGGCGATCGCGCGGGCGTCGTGGAGCAGCCCGAGACCGCTTCCGTCCCCCCGGGCTACCAGGCTCGGACCGAGGGTGCCGAGCACGGCCGCCTCGACCCCGCGGTCCCCGACGGTTCGGGCCATGGACAGGGCCTCGTTGCCGTGCTCGCGCGACGCGTCGTCGCGGTGGGTCAGCATCAGGATGTGGCTGTAGCTGGCCAGCGCGCGGGCCCGCTCCGCCGTTGGCGGCTCGGCGGGGAGCAGCCGGACGGCTTCGGCACGAGCTTGCACGGCCCCGTCGCCGTCGCCGATGTCCCACAGGTACTCGCCCAGCCGCTCGTGCAGACGCGCCTGCCGTCGGGGGTCGGCATCGGTCGGGAGATCGCTGAGCGCGGCCCGCTGCAAGGCGATGGCTCGACGCGGCTGGCCGGCGAGGAACGACAACCAGGCGGCCCACTCCAGCAGCTCGGTGTGCTCGGAACCGACCAGCCCCTGCGCGCCGGGCACCTGATCCCACAGCGCCAGTGCCCGCTCGACGTGCGACCTGGCCTCGTCCACACCGACGGTGGCCTCCGCCTCGCGTGCCGCGTCCAGCGAAGCGACCAGCGACCGGGGCTGGTCCTGTGCCAGATGCCAGTGGTGTGCCAACTCCGCGGCGGCGGACCGCACCGCCAACCGCGGGTCCTCCTCGATGGCCTGCCCCAATCGTCCGTGCACCCGCCCGGCCTCACCGGGCAGCAACGTGGTGGTCACCGCTTCGATCAGCAACGCGTGACGGAACGCGTAGGTCCCTGCACTCGGGTCGGTCGTCAGGACGCCGGCGTCCACCGCCTCCCGCAACGCAGCATCCAACTCGAGGTCGGCCAGCCCGACGACACGGTCCAGCAGCTCGTGGCCGACGTGCTCGCCGCCAGCCGCCGCCACCACCCGCAACGTCGAAAGGGTCGTCTCCGACAGCCCGTCGAGGGAGAGCAGCAGCACATCGCGCAGCAGCTCGGGCAGGACGGATAGGTCCACTCCGGCCTCGACCAGCTGCTCGGCGAAGAACGGGTTGCCACGGGTCCGGTCGAACAGCGACTCGAGCGTCTCCGGGGCCGGGGGGCCACCGACCAGATCCTCGAGCAGCAGCGCGAACTCGTCGCGTTCGAGCGGGGCGAGCTCGAGGTACTGCACGGTGTCCTCCCGCAACAGCCGCGGCAGCAGCAGCCGCAGTGGATGCTGCCGACGCAGCTCGTCGGTCCGGAAGCTGGCCACCAGAACGAGCCCCACGTCACGCAGGTTGTGGGCCAGGAACGCGAGCAGGTCCCGCGTCGATGCATCGGCCCAGTGCACGTCCTCGAGCACGATCACCACGGGGCAGCGCGCCGCCAGCCCGTCGAGCAGACCGAGCAGTGCCTCGAACAGGCGCAGCTGGGACGTCGGCGTCAACTCCTGCGTCGGCGTCAGCTCCTGCGTCGGCGTCGCAGGGCCAGCGACGTCGCCAGAACCCAGTGCCGGCAGCAGCTGGGCCAACTCGGCGCGGGCGCCACCCGCCAGCCGCCGCACCTCTGCCGGACCGACCTCACCGGGCAATCCTCGCAGCGCTTCGGTGATCACGGCGTAAGGCAGCCCCTCGCTGCCGAGTTCCAGGCAGGCACCGGTGAGCACCACCGCACCCTGGTGCTTCGCACGGTCACCGAACTCGCCGAGCAGCCGGCTCTTGCCGATGCCGGCATCCCCGCCCAGCAGCACCGTGCTCGGCTGGCCGTCAGCTGCCGACCGCAGCGCCGCCTCCAGCCGCTCGAGCTCGGTCCTTCGTCCAACGAATCCCATCATGGCTCCCACGGGAGTATGCCGATGCGCCGCTGGCGTGCAAGGGGCGCCGTCACGAGCGGGCCGACGCGGCGCGGGGGCATCCGCACGCTCCGCCTCCCGCAAGCGGCGACCGTGCCGGCGTGTCCACCGGCCCGGTCACCGTGCGGTCAGAGGCGACGGCGCCCGCTCAGCAGGCCACCGGCGTCGGGCTCGTACGCTCGCACTCGACCTGCTCGACAGGCAGCTCCGGCCGGTCGTCCTCGGGCAACAGCTGCCACGGCGTCTCGCCGTCGTCACCGTCCTGTGTCGGCTCGGCCCCGCGAGCCCCTTCACCGGGATCGTCCGGCTCGGTCTCGCGCTCGGGACCGTCCTCACCGGGGTTGTCCGGTTCCTCTCCGTCCGCCACCTCGGCAGGTGCCTCCTGCTCGGGCTCGGACGCGGTCGCCCCGGCCACCTCCGGCTCCTCCGGTGCCGATCCGCATGCGGCCAGCACCGCGGTCGCGACGGCAGCAACCCACATCGTGATCATCCTGCGTTCCATGGTCCCTCCTCGGTTCGGTGCGTCGACCATGCGCCTAAGGAGGGGGCGCTCACATCAGGCAGGTGCCCTAGAACGGTGCGGACCAGCCGCTCAGATCCCGATGCAGGCGCTCGCGCGAAGGCGCCGGACGCTGCGCCGACGGCCCGTTCAGCAGCTAGGTGGCCCGAGCCATCTGACCGGCGCCGGCCACCGCCCCGATCAGCCGAGACGCGCGAGGAACGCCAGCGTCCGGTCAGCTGCCATGGTGCATCCGTCTCGAAGCCCGACCAGCGCGAAACGCTCACCCGGAGGGAGCTGCCGACGGTGTTGCCTGTCGGCGCATCCAGTCAGGTGCTGCTGCTCAGCCAGCGGATCCAACTGGCATCGCCATCGTCGGGATGGGCCTTGAGCTGCTGTTCGAGGGCGGAGAGAACCTGGTCGGCGAACGCGTCGTGGCGATGACGGGGGAAGGTGTCGTTGGTGAAGATAACCAGCCCGACGTGGGGCCGGTTGCGGTTGAGTCGATGCTGGTGGCAGCGAACGAAGTCCGGGATGTTGTCGGTCACCACCGCCCGGCGTTGGCGCGCCGCGTGGTCGAGGAGCTCGCAGTCGTCGATCCCTCGCAGATGAGCAAGGTCCGCGTCCTGGACGGCGACGACATCGTGGTCGCGGTCGCGCAGCAGGCCCGCCACCGTGGCGGAGATCATCTCGTCGAGCAGCAGCCTCACTCGAGCAGGGGCTGCTCGGCCTCGTACCGGCCGCGCAGCTCGGCGGCCTCACGTCGACGCAGGTCGATCTGATGATCGATCTCGTCACGGAACGCGGTGTAGTAGCCCATCGCGATCCGTACGCGGGAGGGATGGATACCGAGCCAGGTCGCCGTCTCGGTGATCCGGGCATCGCCTTCGGTGGCCAGCCCCGTGAGCACGTCGATGACCTCGGCGATGTCCGGGCCACCGGCCAAGGCGGCGACCCGGCCGTGCGTGGGGCTGTCGTGGAAGACCACCCCCGGGTGTTCGTCCATCCCCAGGCCCTCATCGATCTGTCGGACCGCGAGGCTGGAGGCCCGCTCGCGGGTGCCCGCTCCCCGCCGCCCCGCCCGCGGGCTGCCGCCGCGACCCAAGCCGCGGCGGCAGCCGTCACGAGCTCGACGGGGTTAGCTCTCCGATCCTGCGTTCCATCCGATCCAACCGACCATGAACGATGCCGCCTGCCCCCGCGTCACCGCATCCCGCGGTCGGAAGGTTCCGTCCTCGTGACCCGCGGCTAGACCGCCGGCCGCAGCTCGCAGGATGGCATCCTCGTGCGTGCTGTCGGCGACGTCGGAGAAGGACTGCTCGTCGGCCTGAGGCAACTCGACACCGAGCTCCTCGTTCGCCTGGACCAGCAACGTCATCATCTGGCCACGACGGATCGGGGCATCCGGTTCGAAGGTCGACGCACCCCGTCCCTGGAGGATGCCGGCCGCTGCCAGACGGTGCACGGCGTCAGCGTGCGTTCCCGTGACGTCGTCGAACACCACGGTCCCCTCCTCCAGCACATGGCCGGCCTCGGCTAGCGCGCCGTCGAGGATGCTGGCGAACTGGGCCCGACTGATGTCCTGGGTGGGTCGGTAGGTGCCGTCCCCATAGCCGAGGATCAGGCCCAGGCCGCTGGCGCAGGCGATGGCGTCGGCGTGGGTACCGACCGGATCGACATCATCGAACGGTACGGTCTCTGCGGCCTCGCAGGACGGCCAGTCGAGTCCGGCGCCAGGGGTGTCGGGCGCCACGTCGCTGTCGACCGTCTGGTCGTCCGGCTCGGTGTCGGTGGGTGGTGGGTCACCCGGATCCGGGTCCTGCTCGTCGTCGGCGACCGTGACCAGGAAGCTGGCGTCCGCGACCCCGGTGTTGCCGGCAGCGTCAACGGCCGCGGCTTGGACGTCGACCACGCCGGACTCGATCTCGAAGCTCGCGGGCCCCTCCGATGCGGTGAGCTCGGTGTAGCTCTCACCACCGTCGAGGCTGACGGCCATCTGCTCAAGCGGGATCGCGCCGGTGGTCGTGGCATCGACCGTGACCGTCACGGGTCCACCGACGGTGCGGCCACGGTTCACGGCGTTGCCGACGACCTGGTCGAGCACGGCGGCATCGGTGCTGGCACCCCAGGCGGCACTCTGTGGGTTCAGGGTGAACCAGATCAGTTGCCCGTCCTCGGCATCGACCAGCACCGGGGTGTCCGCGCCGTCGGTGGCCACCACCTCGACGTCTGTGTCGGTGACGTCGAGGACCGCGGCGGCCGCATCGGCGTCGGACAGGTCCGTCGTCGTCGGCAGGTCCTGCGCGAGCGGATGGTCGGGAGCGGTCACCTCGAGGTGCGGCTCCTCCAGAGCTTGCCACTGGGCGCGGTCGTCGACGGCGAAGAGGTGGGTGTCGACCGCCGCGACGAAGTCGTCGTCGGCGACACCGCCCATCCCGATCACCCGGCTCCCGTCGTCGACGGCGGCGCCCAGCGCCGCGACGTCGGCGTCACCGATGTCGCCATCATCGAGCGCGGCGACGATCGTGTCGTAGGGGGACAGGTCCAGTGCCGCGATGTCGTCGGTCTGCACGGTCGTCAGGTCGACCCCCGCGTACAGCAGCGAGGTCTCGATCGAGCCGGTGACCGGGCCGGTGTGCACCAGCAGGGTGTCGCCCGGGCCGTCACCGAGTTGGCCGTCTCCGTCGACGCTGATCGCGACGTCCGGCACGCTCCCGTCGATCGTGACGGTGATCGTGTCGGTGTCGGTCCCGCCGTGGCTGTCCGTGCCCGTGAGGGTCAGCTGGTGGGTGCCCTCGGACAGCCCGTCGCCCCACAGTTGGTGACCGGTGCCGATCGAGCCGTCCACGTCGGACTCCCAGGCCAGTGCGTTGCCCGTGAGGCCACCGTCGTCGACGTCGAAGGCGGACGCTTCCAACAGCAGATCCGCCCCGCGGGCGGCGACCCGTCCATCATCGGGCGAGACGATCCGGACCGACGGGTCCGAGGCCGGGACGGTGAAGCCGTCCGAGACGACCGTGGTGCTCGCCACACCGTCCGATGCGGTCACCCGCAGGCGGCTGTGCTCGTCGGCGTCCGAAGCGGCCAGCTCGTCCGGCATCAGCAGGATGCCCTCGCTCGACCACGGCGCCGCCAGCACCTCCCAGCTGTCGCCGTCGTCCGACGTGTACTCGACAAGGAAGGAGACGTCCTCGTCGCTCTCCCACTCGGCCTCGGTCGGCTGGTCCACCAGTACTCCGGCCGGCGGCGCGAGGATGTCGAGCTCCGGTCCGTCACCGCCGACCGGGAAAGACCCCAGCCGGTTGCCGTCGCGGTCCTCCAAGGTGAGCTCGACAGCCTCCGGATCGCGCTGCAGCACGGCCGTGAAGCTGTCGGGCAGATCGAGTCCACCGTGGGCCGTGCCTTGCTGCCGCCCGATCGACGTCTGGTCGAGGATGTTGCCGTCGTCGTCGCGCGACTGCAGCAGGTAGTCCCCGTCGTCCGCGTCGGCCGGGGCGGCGCGCTCGCTGGCGAAGAGGGCGTCCAGCGTGGCGTGGTCCTCCTCGAAGGTGCCAGCGACCAGCCACACCGGCGTGTCCCCGGCGCTGTCGGCCAACGTGGGCGAGACCCAACTCGGCGGATTCTGCAGGTCCCCGATCATCTGCTCGTAGTGGTACGGCGAGATCCAGGACCCATGACAGTACGCGAGCATGTCGAAGTGGTGGGTGCCCACCGTCCGTCCGCTCCGAACGTCGTAGCCAATCTCCTGGATGCCCGGGTCGGCGCCGTAGGGCCAGTTCGGGTCGAGGTCGTCGGGGATGTCATTGCAGCCGTCCACCTCGGCGGGGTCGAATCCGCTGCCATCCCTCGGTGCGTGCAAGCGACCCAGGTTGTGGGCGAGCTCGTGGGCGACCGTGACCTCGGGCCCGTCGATCCGGTCGGGGTACTGTGGGAAGTCGACCAAGCTCAGCGCGGCACGTGAGTTGAGGTAGGCGTAACCGGCCCAGTCCCCACCAACCTCGCCACGGGCCAGTCCGTAGTGGAAGCCAGGCTCCATCCAACTGCGTCTACGCACGCTGTCCAGCGCCAGATCCCACCAGGCATCCCAGTCACCGTCCGACGCGTCGATCCTGATCGGCGGCGCTGGCCGCCCGACCGTCACCTCGGTCGGCAGGGTCCGCCGGGCGAAGCCGAGCAGGTCGTGGATGGCGTCGGCGTCCCCGCAGTCCCAGTCATCGGAGAACCAGCCCGGTCCGCTGTCGCAGATCGGGGTCGGTCGGATCACCATGGGGTCGGTGGTGGTCGTGTCCGTCTGCATCCTGACCGTGTCGACGCGGCGACCCGAGAGGTCATAGACCTCGATCGTCACGTCGACCTCACTGCCGGGAGTGAAGGCGAAGTCGGCGGATCGGCAGTAGATCGGCGATCGGGCCCGTGCCGCCTCCGGGGAACAACCGGCGACCGTCGGGAGGAGCTGACCGTCATCGATCGACCCGGAGACCTCGACGAACAGGGTGCTCGTCGTCTGAGGCGTCGAGGGGTACACCCGCAGGACGGCGGGCTGCCCCTCAACGACCGGCACCTCCGGCCCTGCATCCTGGAACGCGTCCAAGCTCTGATGGACCTGAGTGGCCTGGGTGATCTCAACGCTGTCGATGGCACCGCCCTCGACGGTGACCATCCGTCCACCGAGCACCTGGACCTGCCCACCAGCGCCGTACACCAGCGGCTCCATGAAGTCCGGGTACGACTCGAAGCTGGTGTGCCAGCAGCAACCCTCGAAGTCCTCGCGGATCCCGGCGTCGAAGCCAGCGTCGGTGATGTCGAGGACGTTGCTGGAGCTGGTGGACTGGACGATCTCACCGAAGCCCGAGATGTAGTCGTAGGGGTTGGACAGCCGGTCCTGGGTATGGCCGAGCAGGGCGCCACCACCGTTGACGTAGGCAGCCAACTCGTCGGCGAGACCATTGACCGCCTCGTTGCGGGCATCGGTGATGCCGCCACTCGAGACCTGGTGGATGCTGGAGGGGATGCCGACGAGGTCGAACTCGGCCAGGTCGGTGGCGGTCAGCGCCTCGATGTCCGCCACATCGCGGATGAAGGTGAGATCCACGCCGAGGTCGGATTCGAACGGGCTCCCGTCCTCGAGCTGGCCACCCCCGGTGACGACGTTCGACCACCACTGGTCGACGTTGCCGCCAGCCGCGCCGAGCACCAGGACGCCGCCACCACCACCGCGGCCCCGTTCGATCAGCCCGGCGAGGACGTTCTGCCAGGTGTCGGGGCATCCGTGGTAGCAGTCGTCGGGTCCCAGCTCCGGATCGATGCCGGTGAGCATCACCGGGCCCCCGCCACCGGCGACCCTGCGGTCACCGGCGTCGCCGGTGTCATCGGCGGCAGCCGCACCGTCGCCGAGCGGGACGAGCAGCATCGCCAACAACCCGAGCAGCGTCGCGACGATGGCGGTAACGCTCATCGTTCGACCCGGCCCCACCCGGCCGAGGAACATGCGTGTGGACGTGCCCATGGATTCTCCGTCCCGTCGTGACCCGCAGCTGATGCGTCGGTGCCCCGTACCGACGCCAACCCTGCCGGAACCGGTCCGTTGACCGGCCCGATGAGGCGCGGACATTAGGTCGGCGCTGGTCCCTCGGGAAGCCTGAAATCCAGAAAAATCCGCCACGTTGCTCGCCACCCGGCGGAACATGGACGCTGCGTACAGGGTCGTATCCGAGGGGTCACACCACCGGCGCTCTCCCGCTGCAGAGCCGTGCGGGCCGTGGACGCACGGGATGTTCGGGCGCGCACCAGGTGAGGGGGACGTCATCGGGCCCGCAGCTTCCACCCAGTTGCTCGCCGATGCCGACCTGCTCACCGAGCGGCTGGATCGGCCCACATCGGTGGCGCCGACCACCCCCACCAAGCGTGTGCACCCGCGATCACATCTGCACCGACCTGCACACACATCCGACTGGCAGCGACAAGGCCCACCCGCCAGCGCCGCAGCCGCTTAACCGAGACGCGCGAGGAACGCCAGCGTCCGGTCCAGCACGAGCTGGGCGGCGGCCGCATCGAAGTCCGGCAGCGACCGGTCGGTGAACAGGTGCGCGTCGCCGTCGTAGGTGTACAGCTCGCCGCCGGCGGTGGACGCCAACTCCTGCATCACCGCGAGGTCGTCGAACGGATCGTCGACCATGATGTGCAGCTGCACGGGCACACGATCGGGCCAGCCGTCCCCGAACTCGCCGACCGGGACCGCCGAGTGGTACAGCAACGCGCCACGTGCACCGGCCCGCTGCTGCGCCAGCCACTGGGCCGGCATGGCCCCCAGCGAGAACCCCGCGTACACGACGCCCGCTGGCAGGTGCTCCGCTGCCGCAACACCCCGTTCGATGATCGTGCCGAACCCGAGCGCCTCCGCGAAGGCGACGCCTTCCTCGACGGTGTCGAAGCGCTGCCCGTCGTAGAGGTCGGGGACGGTGACCTCATGGCCGGCCGCCTGCAACTCGCCAGCGAAGGCCCGGAGCCCGTCGGTCAGCCCATGCGCGTGGTGGAAGAGCAGCACCTGCGCCATATCCACCTCACCCGAACGGTCCACCGCAGCCGAGCCGTCGACGCTACTCCCCCGGCGCCGCGGACGGAAGCGTGTGCACCTGCGAACACATCTGCGGGTGGGTTCAGGGGGGATCGCAACAGGCTGTCGAGCCGGCGATGATCGGGTGGTCGACAGGACGGTGCGATGGCCGCGACGAACCCGCCGTCGGTGCCTGTCGCGGTGACGGGCAGGGTCGCCTCCAACCGGCGCGTGCAGGCTCAGGTACCCCACCTCTGGGGTGCTCGCGCTAGAGACGGACGTCGTCGGTCGGCTCCGCGGTGATCCCCGGAGGGTTTGCCTTCGGGCGCAGCTCGAACGTCACGGTCTCGCCCGCCCGCAACCGCACGTTCTGGCCGTCGCAGCTGATCGACACCGGGGGCAGGTCCGAGGCTGGTGCGCTCACCCGCAACAGCTGCTGGTCGAGGGAGACCTGCAGGTGGTGGCCGCGGTAGTACAACAGCAGGTCGAAGCTGGGTACCTCGGCAGGCAGCATCGGATCGAAGTACAGCTCATCCGCCTCGACGGTCAACCCCGTGTAGCCGCGCTGGACCAGGTCGAGCGTGCCGGTCATCGCCCCGAGGTGGATCCCCTCCGGTGTGGTGCCGCCCTGGAGATCGGCGATGTCGCTCTTGAGGGCGTACTCGAACAGCTCCCAGGAGCCTGCCCGGTTGGAACGGGTCAGCAGCCAGGCGAACACGACCGCGCTCAGCGTGGACCCGTGGGAGGTACGGGCCCGGTAGTACTCGATCGTCGCCGGGATGCGCTCCGGGGTCCAGGGGTAGCCCAGCGAGCGCATGATGCGGTGCAGTT
>SKJX01000006.1 GCA_007121785.1 Nitriliruptoraceae bacterium | reverse complement strand
GGGGGAGGTAGCGCGCGACGAGGGTGGGGATCGCGCCCGTGAGGCCAAGCGTGTCGATGGTTCGGCGCAGCCGGTCGAGTTCGATGTCCACGTCTCGAGCCGCGAGGCTCCTCTTCACCTCAAGGACCATGACCGCCCTGGTGCCGTCTGGAGCGCGGAGCTCCACCACGGCGTCGGGGCGGGCACCGCGATCGCTGGCCGGGGACTGGGTGTTGACGTCGCGGATCGCCCACGTGGAGGGAAGCCGATCCGCCAGCGAGCGGAGGGACTGCTGGAGGACGTCGGCTTCACGCTCGGGTGGCTTCTCTGGAAACATGACCATTCCGTTCGATGCGGAAGCGATTGATTTCGCAGAATACCTCTATTCCGCTGCTAGCGGAATACATCAATAACGCGACATCTAGCCCGAGCGCATCCGACGTGCAGAGACTGGGCACGTAAGGAAGTTCGACGATCCCTTGAGTGCGGGCCCGCCTCGGGTCTGCGATGGCGACGCAACACGGAAGAAGGGCCCGACTGTCCGGGCGCTCACTGCAGGAGTACCTGAGGGTGCAGCTCGTGAGGTTGGTAGGCGTCCCGATCCCGAGGTCCCCACCGAACTCGCACGGGAACGCGTCAAGCGCGCCGGTAGTCGCCTCGCAGCGGAGCGGATCCTCGAGCACCGCGATCACGATCGCCGGTGACCTGGACGTTGATGCGTCGGTGCTGCTCGCTGATCCGGTCGTCCGCGCCTCGGGTCGGCATCTGTGGACAGCGGCCCCGAAGTGTCAGTGCTGCATGCGAAGGTTGCTCTCCACCGGCCGGAGCTGTGTCCGGTCCGTCCCGAGCGGAGCCGCCATGGATGACGACACCATCACGCGCGAGGTCTTCGCGAGCTTCGCCGACCATCTCGTGCCCGAGGCGTTCGCGACACCGACACGTGCCCACCGCGTGACCCACGAGACCGCAGGTCCGATGGACACCGGCGGGCCCGAGCCACGGACCCGGTTCGATCGTTGGGTCGAAGATCGGATCGAGGACGCGCTCGCCGCCTCGTGGCCCCACGACCGGCCGCTGATCGTCGCCTTCACCTCCGACGGGCAACTGCTCCGTCGCTACGACGAGAACGGCTGCGGCCACCTCGACTGTGTCGTGTCGCTCGTCCGGATCGAGGTGGCCGCGATCGATACCCCGTGGGTGTTCGCCGCCGCGCTGCCGCGACCACAGCCCTACTGGGAGGTCGTGTACGACGAGGACGGCAGCGAGATCGACGAGGTCCTGCGCTCACCGTCGAGCCGCGAGTGGACGGCCACCTGGTATGCGGAGGCGCGTGGTGGCGGCGTCGCCGACACGCTCGCCGGGTACCTGCACCTCGACGGCGAGGAGGTCACCTCAACGGGACCACTCGATGTTCGGGCGACGGCAGTAACCCGTGGGTTCCACCGCATCCTGTACCGCCATCCGGCGCGGCGCCTCCACCCGCTGCGTCGGAGCAACCGCGGATCACCATGAGACGCTCGCCAGACCAGCTACCTCGGCCCAGCCCACCGAGGATCGAAACGGGTCGTCGCCCTCGGTCACGCGTGCTCACGTAGGACGTTACGGACCACCTCGATGTACTCGCTGTAATCACGTCGCGCTGCTGGCGTCGCCGCGGCGACGAGGTCGAGGTCGATCCGGCCGTACTCGTGGGTGAGCAGGTTGCGCATGCCCACCGACGGGAGGAGCCGGTCGACCAGCTCCCGCGGGAGGAGGTCGAGTTGGTGGAGCAGTTCGAAGCCATCGCGGTAGCCGGTGGGCGTCCGGTGTCCGAGCCCGCGTGCCAGCAGGCTGTTCAGGCTGCCGGCGATGTCCACGAGCCTGGTGAGGATCCGTTCGACGACGTGCCGACGATCACGGTCGGCCCTCAGCTCGCCGCCCGTGACGCCGACGTGTCGCCCCAGGTCGGCGACGAGGTCGGCCAGCAGGGCGACCTTCTCCTGGGAGGCTTCGACGTCGAGGCGGGGCGGTGTCATGGTCGAGGATGCGCCAGTGCTTCCCGCCGGAAGCGGGCGGTGTCGAGGTAGAGCATGACCGCCGCGGCGTAGGCGTTGGCGAAGGCGGTCGCCTCGCTCTCGTACAGGGGCTCTCCCTCCGCGATGGCGCGGTATCGGGCGGTCTCCGAGGCGCGCTCAGCGTCGAGGAGATCGAGCCGTTCGGTGCCGAGCGTCGAGACGAGCGTCGCGAGGAGTCCGAGGACGTCGTGGTCGGCGTCGGGTTCGAACACGACCCCGATGTCGAGGTCCTGCGGGGCTTCCACCGACACGTTCGTCGCACTCCCGAAGACGGTCAAGACCCGCACCCGGTGGCGACGACACAAGCCGTCGAGCTCCGCATCGGGCAGGTCGCGGAGGGTCTCGAGAGCCACCTGGACCTCCTCCATGCCGGCGATGCTACCGCCGACGTGTATCCCGAAGGCGGAGACATCCCCGGGCTGACTCCGCGCAGCCCCGGGCTGTTGCCGCCCCGCTACGTCACACGGGGTCACTAGCCTTGAAGAGGTGCAGCTCGGCACCTCGCTGGAGCAGACGGAGTCCCGTGGAGACCGACTACGGCACGTTCGCTCACCTCGCTGCGGACAAGCGTCACCTCTACCGCGAGGTGCTCGCCGTCTTCGCCGACGCGAAGGCGCGCTTCGTGCTGCACCTGCGACCGAGCGACGTGGTGGCGGGGCTGTCCACCCGGGCCGCGGTCGACGAGGTTGAGGCCGCTCTCCGGCAGCTGGTCAGCTGGGGGAACCTGTCAGCCGATCCAGACACGGCTGAGGTGGCCACCGTCGAGGAGTTCTACCGCGCCCGCTTCCTGTACCGCCTGACGACCGCGGGCGAGGCGACCGAGCGGGCCCTTGACGTCTTCGAGCAGGGCCTCCGTCGTTCCGGAGAGCTGCAGACCGCCGCGCTCGGTGACATCCGGGACCTGTTGCACGAGCTGCGCGACCACCTTCCGACCGGCGGTGCCGACGTGCCGACCGATGACCACGACCCGACCGGTGGCGGCCAGGTCCCGGCCGTCCACGATCTGGACGTCGGCAAGGTCCACCTCACCTTGCGCTCCCTGTGGGGCCGCTTCGACGAGCTCACCGACCGCGCCCAGACCTTCGTCGCCAGCCTGCAACGCACCGTCGACCTCCACGCCATCGACGTCGAGGAACTCCTCGCCTACAAGGATGCGCTGCTCGACTACCTCGAGCGGTTCATCGGCGAGCTGGTGATCGCCCAGGCCCACATCGCCGCGCTGCTGCGCGACCTCGAGGGGCCGGGCATCGAGCGGCTGCTCACCGTCGCCGCCGACCGGGAGATCGCCGACGCCCTCGACCCGAGCGAGGAGGACCGCGACACCGCCCGCGAGAGCTGGCAGGCCCGCTGGGTCGGACTGGTCAGCTGGTTCTTGCCCGACGGAGAGCGCCCAGCTCAGGCCGAGCTGCTCCGTGCCCGGGCCCGGGCCGCGATCCCCGCGCTGCTCCAGGCCATCGCCGAGGTCAACGAGCGGCGGCTGTCTCGCTCCGACCGGGCCGGTGACCTGCGCACCCTGGCCCGCTGGTTCGCCGCCTGCGATTCCGACGCCGACGCCCACCGGCTGTGGCGCGCCGCCTTCGCGCTCGCTCCGGCCCGCCACCTCACCGTGGACCAGGACACGCTCACCGAGCGGGACCAGCACCCCGTCCCGCCGGGCACCAGCTGGCTCGACTCCCCACCGGTGCGCATCAGCCCCCGCCTACGCCGCACCGGGCGGACCACCCGCCGAGGCCGGGTCAACGGGGTCATCGACCGCACCCGTGAGAAGGAGCTGCTCGCCCGCCTCGCTGCCGAGGAAGCTCGGCAGACCGCCGCCGCCCGCCGTCGACTGTGCACCGACGGACCCGTGCGGTTGGGCGAGCTCGGCTCCCTCGACCCGGTGGCCTTCGACCTCTTCCTCGACCTGCTCGGCGCTGCGCTCGCCGAGGCCGTCGACCGGCGTGGGCCGGCGATCGCGACCAGCGTCGACGGTGCGCTGGAGATCGGACTCGAGCCCACCGGCGACGGCAGCTGGGCCGAGGTGGCGACCGCGACCGGTGTGCTGTCCGGACCGGACCACTGGGTGGAGATCCGGGAGACGGCCGACGTGCGAGCCGCATCATGACCGCCACCGACGCCCCTGTCTCGGAGCTCCGGGAGCAGCTCGAAGCCGCCGAGCGGCACGAGTTCCGTCTCGCCCTGCGTGCACTGCTGATGCGGCCGCTGCTACCCGCCACCGACGACGCCTTCCCGTCCGTGCGGCGGCACGCCACTGCGCTCCGGGACTGGCTGTCCCGCGAGACTGGCTGGAACCTGCAGGTCGGCCGCTCCCATGCCCGTCTGCGCAAGACCCCGGCCCGGCTGACCGACAGCACCCGCGGTGCACGGGCACGCCCCAACGATCCGCCCTTTTCCCGGCGCCGCTACGTCCTGTTGTGTCTCGCGCTGGCCGCCCTGGAAGGCGAGGAACGCCAGACCGCGCTGGGTCGCCTGGCCGAACGGATCGTCGGAGCTGTCGCCGCTGACGATCAGCTGGCCGCCACCGGAGTGCGGTTCACCCTCGAGGGCCGCGATGAGCGCCGCGACCTCGTCGCCGTCGCCCGTCTGCTGATCGAGCTCCGCGTACTCCGACGCGTCGACGGGGACGAGGCGGCGTACGTCACCGGAGCTGGCGACGCGCTGTACGCCGTAGATCGCACCGCGCTCGCCGCCGTCCTCGCCACCCGTCGCCCACCCACCACCGTCGATGCGGACCACCTCGACGTCCAGCTGGCGGCCATCACCGAGGAGCCCGTGCCGGACACGCCCGACGGGCGCAACCGTGCCATCCGCCACCGGTTGACCCGCCGGCTGCTGGACGACGCCGTCCTGCTCTACGACGATCTCGACGAGGTCGAGATGGCCTACCTGACCTCGCAGCGTGCTCGCATCCTCTCCACGATCGCGGACGCCACCGGACTCGTCCCCGAGGTCCGCGCCGAGGGGATCGCCCTGCTGGACGAGCGGGGCGAGGTCACCGACCTCCGCGTGCCCGAGGAGGGCACGGATGGTCACCTCACGCTCCTGCTCGCCGAGCAGCTGGCTGATGCCCTGCGCGAGCGGCCCGGTGTCCCGGTGCCCGTCGCGGAACTGGAGGAACGCACGCTCTCGCTCGCGGCGAGGCACGCTTCCCACTGGCGCAAGGACGCTTCGGACCCTGCCAACGCGCCGACCATGACCGCTGACGCCATCGGTCGGCTGGCGGCGCTCGACCTGGTCGCCGTCACCGAGGACGGTGTCGAGCCACGTCCGCCGATCGCCCGCTACGCCCTCGATGAGCCCACCGTTCCGCCCAGCCTGCAGCTGTTCGACCAGGACACCACGTGACCGAGACCCGCCCCGCCCCCGCCGCCGGCACCACGGTGCGCCCGCGGCTGCCCGCCCCGCCGCGCACGCGCTGGCAGCCGCTGCGCGTCGGGCTGGTCAACCTCTACCGCTTCGACGACGAGACCTTCACCTTCGAGGACGGCCGGCTACTCCTGCGAGGCAACAACGGCACCGGCAAGTCCCGCGTGCTGGCGCTGACCGTGCCGTTCCTGTTCGACGGGCAGATGGAACCGCACCGCGTCGAGCCCGACGGCGACGGCGCCAAGCGCATGGAGTGGAACCTGCTGCTGGGCAGGCACGACGATCGGCT
>SKJX01000121.1 GCA_007121785.1 Nitriliruptoraceae bacterium | reverse complement strand
GCCGGAGGGGTTGGAGCTCTCCACGATCAGCGCTGGCAGCAGGCACACCTGTGGGTTGGAGGCTGATGGCACCCCGGTGTGCTGGGGCATCGACGACGGAAGCGAGGACGACGACGGCCAGGCGTCGCCGCCGGAGGGGTTGGAGCTCTCCACGATCGCCGCCGGCGGCTGGCACACCTGTGGGTTGGAGGCTGATGGCACCCCGGTGTGCTGGGGCAACGACGCTCTCGGGGAGTCGTCTCCGCCCGAGGGGTTGAAGTTCTCCGCGATCAGCGCCGGGCTCTCTCTGACCTGCGGGTTGAAGGCTGATGGCACCCCGGTGTGCTGGGGTGCCGACTTCCATGGCCAGTCGTCGCCGCCGGAGGGGTTGGAGCTCTCCGCGATCAGCGCCGGAAATGCCCACGCCTGTGGGGTGGCGGTTGACGACACCCCGGTCTGCTGGGGCATCGACGACGGGAGTCAAAGCGACTACGGGCAGGCGTCGCCGCCGGGCGGGTTGGAGGTCTCCGCGATCAGCACCGGCGTCAGGTATGCGTGTGCGTTGGAGACTTCCGGAACCCCGACCTGCTGGGGTGCCGATGGCGGCGGCCGGTTGTCGCCGCCGGGTGGGTTGGAGCTCTCCGTAATCAGCGCAGGTAGCGCTCACGCCTGTGGGTTGGAGGCTGATGGCACCCCGGTCTGCTGGGGCGCTGACGATGAAGGGCAGTCGTCGCCGCCGGAGGGCCTACAGCTGGACATGGGTTCGGATGGTTGATCGTCGCTGCGCCGGCCGGAGGCACGTGCAGTCCACCCGAGTCATGGGCCAGTCGTGTGCCACAGCCCACTTCGCACATCGTGGCCGCGAGTTCGCCGCCCGGGCCTCAGGTGTCTGGCCGGCTCACTGCGGGACTCCGACGAAGTCGAGTGCGTCGTCGAGCGTGTCGCTTGGCCGTTGCTGACAGTGACTGCTGGCCGTCGCTACTCGCATGTCTTCCTGCCACTCAGGGCCTCCATATGAGACGCCTCGGTCGCTGACCGCCTCAGCGAACGCCTCTGTGCGCTCCTCCATGCTCAACTCGGCATATTCGCTGCATGCCATGCCACCGGCGCCCCCGCCGATGAATCCGCACGCTGCGAGGACCAATGATGCCGCGGCTGCCGCTGTGATGGAGATGTTCTGGTTCACTGGGGCAGCTCCTCGATGCGACCTTGGCCGTTCTGAATCAGGTTCATGCTCGACCTACCGTGGACTGGTTTGGCGCGATCCTCGACGACGGCATACCCAACATCACGCGCTCTCGGAGGGTCCGGGTGGGTGGTTGGCGGGCAGATGATCCGACCATGCCTGGCCGTCCAGACTCCTCAGGGCGCGGTCGAAACGCTGCAGCCGCTGATGTAGGACCCGGGTCTCGATGAAGGCGCCTGTCATGCCTCCGACCACGCTGTTGCGTCCCACGTTGTCGTAGGTATCGGGATTCACCGCGACCAGGACGCTGTAGCGCCCCTGCTCGCTCGGCTCCTCGCGGACGCTGCAGAGAACGTCAACGGGGCGTCGGCCGTCGTTCCCGACGACCGAAGGAAGGTCGCCGCCGCCGTGCTGTACGACGCCCCAGCCCATCCAGGCAACCGAACCGATGAAGGCATCGTGCACTTGGCCGGGCTCCAATGAGGTCACGTACCGCCGCCCACGTGTCGCAATCTCATGGCTTCTCAGCAGAACCCGGTAGCCGCCGTAGAAGGCGGCGCCGATGAGGGCAAAGAAGAGCAGCGGCTCCATGGTTCAACCTCCACGGCAAGCGGAGTGCAGGGACACATCGGTGTTGTCGGTGGCACGCCAGAAGGCGCGCCATCGCCGTGTGTCTGGTCTGGGACTATGGAATGCCAGGTTGCTGCTGGTCATCTCGAGAAGCACACCAGCCGGTCCCGGTCCTCGTACCCCGTGCTCCCGAGCGGGCAGTCAGCCTCTGGGTCACCCTCGACTACTTGGGTGACTCGATGATGCTCCGGGCTGGTCGAGTCGAAATCGTCGCAGTCGATCCGTTCAAGCTCGCCCTCCAGTTGCGGATCCCCACGCGTGCAGTCGCCTTCGGCCAGATCATGGAAGTCATCGGCTGTGCATCCCACCAAGAGCGCAGCAGTCGCGCACAGGGCGAGGATTCGTCCGTAGCGCAGCCGTCGTGGTGCCCTCATGCGGTACATCCTTTGCGTGGCCCTGCTCAGCCCGGACTGGCACAGGTAGTCGACGGGACTGCCCCCATGTCGCGGTTGTCGCGGCGAAGTAGAGCAACGACGCAGGCAGCACGGAACGATCGATTCCGACTTCGCACAACCTCGCACGGGCCGGGGCCCGGGGCCTCCAGCGGGTTCCCTACGGTGTCAACACCGCTTGGATCCGAAGCGGACGCCGGTCGGGTGGCTTCTAGGAACGGTTGCAACAGTTCGGTTGCTTGCGTCCGTTGAATCCCGGTCGGTTGGCACGGGCGTGGCAGGTGTCCATCATTCCCCCGGTGTTGACACTCGAGCGAGATCGTGACCTCGCCGCGGCGCCCGCACGTGGCGGTGCCGACCTCGGGACGGTGGTCGCTGTCATCGCGGAGCCTCAGCCATGTCCGTCCGTCGGCACCGTGACGGCCGTGGAACCTCGTGCGGACCCCACCCTTACCGGATGGCGCGCCGAACAGTCCGAGCCGAGCAGCCATGGGCTCCGGCCGGCGCCGACGTTCGGGCCGGCCCCTCCGGCCGAGTGCACGCGCCACGAACCGGCTGACCGCCCCGCGGGCCTGGCCAACGCCCCGCGATCACACCCTGCGCGCGCCACCGACTGACGGAACGCAGTGTTCGATTCCGCTTCCCCGCCGCAACCGACCGCGGGACGTCGCCGACGTTGGCCGCGACGCCTGCTTCTGGTCGTGCTCACGTTGCTCGGGCTCGCTCTGGTGGCTGCCGCCGCGGTCGCCGTCGCGTTCTGGCGCATCGCCGACACCGCGCAGATCCCGGCCGCGGAGGAGCTCGAGCGCCCGGATCCGACCGTGCTGCTCGACGATGCAGGCGAGCAGGTCGAGGCCCTCGATCCGGCGGACGTCCAGGAGAACGTCGCCTTGGAGGACCTGCCGGACCACGTCCCGGCAGCGGTGCTGGCCGCGGAGGACCGACGGTTCGGGGAGCACGGTGGCTACTCGGCGCGTGGGATCGTGCGTGCAGCCTGGGCCAACGTCCGCGCCGGCACGGTCGAGCAGGGTGCCTCCACGATCCACCAGCAGTACGTCGCGATGGCGATCGAGGACATCGACGACAGCTACGAGGGCAAGTTCCGCGAGGCCGCGATCGCCTCCCGGCTCGATGACGAGTTCTCGGACGAGCGCATCCTGGAGATGTACCTCAACCAGGTGCCGTTCGGGCGGGCCGCCCACGGCATCGACGCCGCTGCGCGGACCTATTTCGACGTGCCGGCGACCGAGCTCGACGAGGAGCAGGCGTCCGTTCTGGCGGGCATGATCGCTGCCCCCAGTGCCTACGACCCGGCCGACAACCCCGACGGTGCCGCGGCCCGGCGCGACTTCGTGCTGGATGGCATGCAGCAAACCGGCGCGATGGATCCGGCGACTGCCCAGGAGCTGCAGGGCAGCGACCTGCCGTCGTTGCGTGACGAGCCGCTGGTCAGCCTCGGCGACGACGCCTGGTTCCTGGACACGGTCCGCCAGGAACTGCCGGAACTGCTCGACGGGCAGGTGGAGGACGTCACCGACGGGCTGGTGGTGTACACCACGCTGGACCGCGGCGCGCAGGCTTCGACAGCCGCCGAGCTGCGCGACCACCTCGACGGCCACGAGGCGAGCGGTTCGTCGGTGTCGATCGAGCCCGGCACCGGCGCCGTCCGGGCCCTGGTCGGCGGGCCGGACTTCGAGGTCGACCAGTTCAACGTGGCCACCGACGCCCAGCGGCAGGTGGGCTCGACCTTCAAGACGTTCGCGTTGCTGGAGCTGGTCGCCCGGGGCTACGACCCCGACCTGACCGACATCGACGCACCCGAGGAGTACGAGATCGAGGTGGAGGATGGCGACGATGCGACCGTCGGCAACTACAGCGGCCGTGGGCATGGGGAGGTCGATGTCCGCGAAGCGACGGTGGACTCGCTCAACACCCCCTACGCGCAGCTCGGCGAGGAGCTGGGCGCGCAGGCCATCGCCGAGCGCGCCCGGGACCTGGGCGTCACCTCGGAGTTGAGCGAGTTGCCCAGCATGGTGCTGGGCGCCGCGGACCTGCGGCCCTTGGAGCTGACGGCGGCGTACGCGACGATCGCCGCCGAGGGGACCCGTCACGAGCCCTACCTGATTGAACGGATCGAGCGCCACGACGGTGAGGTGCTCTACGACCACGAGCCCGACGGACGCGAGGTGGTCGACCCTGAGGCTGCGCACGTGGTCACCGACGTGCTCACCGACGCGGTCGAGCACGGGACCGGGCAGGCTGCCGCCCTGGATCGGCCGGTCGCTGGCAAGACCGGCACGACCAACGAGGGCCGGGATGCGTGGTTCGTCGGCTATACGCCGCAGCTGACCACCTCGGTGTGGGTCGGCAAACTCGACAACACGCCCATGGACGGCGAGGTGACCGGTGGTGGCCTGCCAGCGGAGATCTTCCGCGCGGCGATGATCGAGATGCTCGACGGCGCCGATGCGGACGGGTTCCCCGACCTGGCCACCGGTGGGCTGCAGGCGTTCGAGGAGCTGGAGCCGGAGGAGGACGAGGACCTGTTCGCGCGGGATCCCGAGGACGATGGGCGGGAGGAGGACGCGCCTGACGAAGACGACGAGTCGGACGAGGATGACGACAGCGACGAGGACGAGGACGACGGCGAGGACGACGGTGAAGGCGACGACGGGGACGAGGCCGATGAAGCCGATGACGACGGCGACGACGGGGAGGGGGACGAGGACGACGGCGAGGACGAGGACGGGGACGACGAAGACGACGACGGGGACGACGACGAGGACGGGGATGGGGACGAGGAAGACGGGGACGACAGCGGTGACGAGGACGACGAGGACGACGACGGCAACGCGGACGACTGACGGGCTGCGAGCTGGGCGGGTCGAATCAGCGCACCCACAGCCACCCGTCACTTCGGGCGGTCAGGCTGATCCCGTGGTCGTACGGGTCGAAGCCGGAGTGTGGCCGGCATGCCACCGCAACGCCTGATCGGTGAGCCGGGCGGCGGCCAGCACCTCGTCGAGGAGTTCGCCGCCCGTCCCGAAGCCGAGCCCACCCGGCAATCCGTGCCGCCCATCCCAGCGCGTCGTACCTGGCCCAACCCCAGGCGACAAACCCCTCCACAATTGACACGATGTCCCCAGACAGGTGTTCACCAGGTCTCGGGACACGGTGGGGCGTGTAGGAATCGAACCTACGACCTCTTGCGTGTCGAAGACGCTGGGACCGGCGCGGGCCGCCACGCATCCCTCCTTTTAGAAAGCCAACATTGCCCCTTTACGGGGCCATAGCGCCACTCTACGCCACATCCCACGTATCCGTCGACCTCGGCTTCCGCCCGGTACCACGTAGTGCCGCGGGGCAGTTATGGGGCAAGCACTCGCGCGTCGGATGGGCATCCATCGGGGTCTGCCCAGGTGCTTGACGAGACGGCGGTAGCGGAGCCCATCACCTGGCGGCGGATCACGATGTTCACAAGGTGCGGCTGGGCAAGCGTCGGAGATCCACGGAGCAACGTCCAACCGCACTCAGGTCCTGCCTTGTGGGCATTGTCGACGGTAGGCG
>SKJX01000044.1 GCA_007121785.1 Nitriliruptoraceae bacterium | reverse complement strand
CGATCGCCAGCCCCGGGATGTCGCGCAGCGCCCCCACCGAGTCGTCGTTGTGGAAGTGCCCCCCGAACCCCTTCTGGTACGCCAACCCCGGCAGCCGCACCACCATCGGCGTGGTGAACGCACCGGCCGAGAAGAACGACGTCGAGCACGCCTCGCCCCGCAGCTGATCCAACGCGTTGTGCACGTACGCCAGGTACTGGATCTCCACGATCGGCAGCATCCCGAGCAGCCCGAACCCCTGCGCGAGCCCCAACATCGAGGTCTCGTCCAGCAACGTGTCGAACACCCGCTGCCGCCCGAACGCCCGCTGGAGCCCGCCGGTGACCCCGTACACGCCACCCTTGACGCCCACGTCCTGACCGAACAGCACCGTCTCCGGCCGCGCCAGCATCTGGTCGTGCAAAGCACCGTTCAGGTGTGCCGCCAGCGTCCGCTCCCCCGGCGCGCTCGCTTCCTCCGGCAACCGGCGGCCGTGCACCTCCCGTCGCGCCTGGTCGTCGAGGTGGAGCGCGGCCACCTCGGCACGGATCTCGTCGGGTCGGTGCGGTGCCAGCGGCGCGACGACGGACGCGGACGTGTCCAGGTGCGGGGTCCCCGTGAGCTCGGCGGCCAGGTCGCGGACCTCGCGGCGGACGCGCGCGACCATCCCGGTCAGCTCCTCGCGGGTGGCGGCCCCCTCCGCCAGCAGCTGCCGGGCGGTGCGCACCAGCGGGTCACGCGCCTCGTCGGCGGCGATCGCCTCACGGGTGCGGTACCCGGCCTCCACGTCGCTGCCGGCGTGGCCCCACAGCCGCACGGTCGGCAGGTGCAGGAACACCGGACGGCGCCCGCTCCGCGCCCGGTCCACCGCCCGCGCCGTGGCCGCGAACACCTCGTCGGCCTCGCCCTCCGCCCGGACGTAGGCCAGACCCGGCAACGAGCTGACCGTCCGCTCGACCCACGCGCTGGGGGTCGGCGTGGAGATGCCGATGCCGTTGTCCTCGCACACCAGCAGCAACGGCACCGCCGACCCGCGCCGGTGCGCCCACCGGGCCGCGTTGAGCGCCGTCAACGTGGACGCGTGGTTGAGCGACGCGTCCCCGAAGGAGCACACCACGACCGCGTCCTGCGGCACGTCCGCGCCGGCGTTCGGCCACGGATCGAGCCCCAGCGACTGGCGACGACCCAGCGCCACCGCCAGCCCGACCGCCTTCGGCGGGTGGGAGCCGATCGTGGAGGTCTGCGGCACGATCCACCGCTCGCGGCTGCCCCACACCTTGTGGCGCCCCTCGGCGACCGGGTCCTCGCGGGTCGCCATCAGGCTGTGCAGCACGTCCCGGATCTGCGCGGTCCGCGCCGCCTTGCGCTCCTTCCCGTCCGCACCGGCCGCGACCCGCGCCCGCGCCAGCACGAACGCCCCCGATCGGTAGTGCAGCAGCGCCGGGTCGCTCGCCCGGGTCAGCGCGCCGAGCGCCACATTGTCCTCGTGCCCGGCCGAGGAGATCGTGTAGTAGCCGTGGCCTTGGCGCTTGAGCTCGCGGGCGACCACGTCAAGCACCCGCGAGGTCAGTTGATCCTCGAACGCCGCCACCGCCTCGGCGGCGGACAGCCTCCCCTCGTGGCCGATCGGCTCGTCCGGCCCCCGCGGCGTGTCCGCCTGCGGCGCCGCGGCGAGCGCGTCGTCCAACGCGGCCTCGACGATGTCGACCCGGTCCACCCGTCACCCTCCCACGCCGTGCGCGCTCGCACGCGTCCGGGACCGTAGTGGCTCCACCCCGGCGTCCTTCCGAGCCGTCGCTGACGGTGCACCTCGGATGCGGGACGGCCGGTCGCGTCAGCGCAGCCCGAGCGCCTCCGCCGCGGCATCGAGGTCCGCCGGGATCGTCACCGGCTCGTCCACGCCGGACATCGCCCACTCCGGGTCCTTGAGCCCGTGCCCGGTGAGCACGCACACCACGGTCTGGCCCGGCTCGAGCTCACCGTCCTCGTGCAGCTGCAGCAACCCGGCGATCGACGCGGCCGACGCCATCTCCGCGAACACCCCGTGCCGCGCGATCAGCCGGAACGCCTGCAGGATCTGATCGTCCGTCACCGACCGGATCGAGCCGTTGGACTCCTCCGCGGCGACCAGCGCCTGCGACCACGACGCCGGGTTACCGATGCGGATGGCCGTGGCGATCGTCTGCGGCTTCTCGACCTTCGCGCCCTGCACGATCGGTGCCGACCCCGCCGCCTGGTAGCCGCGCATCACCGGCAGCGCGTCGATGATGCCGTCATCGCGGTACTCGCGGTAACCGCGCCAGTACGCGGTGATGTTGCCCGCGTTGCCCACCGGCATCACGTGCACGTCCGGTGCGCGACCCAGGTGGTCGACGACCTCCCACGCCGCGCTGCGCTGCCCGTCGATCCGGTACGGGTTGACCGAGTTGACCAGTTCGACCGGTTCGGTCTCCGCCAGCTCGCGGCAGATCGTCAGCGCCTGATCGAAGTTGCCGTCGATCTGGATCACCTGCGCGCCGTGCACCACCGCCTGCGCCAGCTTGCCCATCGCGATCTTGCCGGCCGGCACCAGCACGCCGGCGGTCATCCCCGCCTTCGCCGCGTAGGCGGCCGCCGACGCGGAGGTGTTCCCGGTCGAGGCGCAGATCACGGCCTCGTTGCCGGCTTCCTTGGCCTTGGTGATCGCCATCGTCATCCCGCGGTCCTTGAAGGACCCGGTCGGGTTCGCCCCGTCGAACTTGACGTGCACCTCGCAGCCGGTCAGCTCCGACAGGTGCTCGGAGTGGATCAGCGGCGTGCCGCCCTCGCGGAGGGTGACGGCCGGCGTGTCGTCCGCCACCGGCATCCGGTGCCGGTACTCCTCGATGATCCCGCGCCAGGCGTGCGCGCCGCCGGCTGGCGATCCCGTCGAGGTGGTCGGTGGCGCCGGGGCGCTCATGAGTCGAAGACCTCGGCCTCGACCCGCAGGACGCTGGCGACGCTGCGCACGCACGGTGTCGCCCCCAACGAGTCCACGGTCGCTCGCAGATCCCCCTCACGAGCGCGGTGGGTGATCAGCACCAGCTGGGCACTGTCGCCGTGCCCCTCCTGCCAGACCTGCGCGATCGACACGTCGTGGTCGCCGAACACCGTCGCGACCTGCGCGAGCACGCCCGCCTCGTCCTCCACGTCGAGCAGCACGTAGTACTGGGTCGACAGGTCCTCGATCGGGCGGATCGGCATCGGCCGGTGCTGCGACTCCGCCGCACCCCGTGCCGTCTGCATCAGGTTGCGGGCAACGTCGATCACGTCACCGACCACCGCGGATCCGGTCGGCTCCGCCCCCGCACCCGGCCCGTAGAACATCAGCTCACCCGCCGCCCGGGCCTGCACGAAGATCGCGTTGAACGACCCACGGACCGACGCCAGCGGATGCGTCTTCGGCAGGAACGCCGGGTGGACGCGCACCGCGACCCGGCCATCCACCACGCTGGCGATGCCGAGCAGCTTGATGACGTAGCCGAGCCGGTCGGCCACGCGGATATCGACCTCCGTCACCGAGTCGATCCCGGCGGTGAACACGTCGTCGGCGTACACCGAGGTGTCGAACGCCAGCGACGCCAGGATCGCACACTTGGCCGCTGCGTCCCCGCCGCCCACGTCCGCGGTCGGGTCCGCCTCCGCGTACCCCAAGGCCTGCGCGTCGGACAGCACGTCCTCGTAGGCCGCGCCCTCCTCGCTCATCCGCGTGAGGATGTAGTTGGTGGTGCCGTTGAGGATCCCGACGACCCGGTCGATGTGGTCGCCGGCCAGCGACTCCTTCATCGGCTTGATGATCGGGATCGCCCCGGCCACCGCCGCCTCGTAGGCGAGGTCGACACCGGCGGCACGTGCGGCGGCGTACAGTTCGGGCCCTTCGTGGGCGACCAGTTCCTTGTTCGCGGTCACGACCGGCTTGCCGAGCTCGAGCGCCCGCCTGATCAGGTCGCCGGCCCGGTCGCGGCCCCCCATCACCTCGACGATCACGTCGACGTCGTTGGCCTCCACGACCTCGGACGGGTCCGAGGTGAACGCCTCCGGTGGCAGGCCGAGCCCCCGGTCCTTGGTGGTGTCGCGCACCGCCACCCGGGCGATCTCCAACTTGGCGCCGGTCCTGGCCGTGATGTCATCGGCCTCACGCGCGAGGATCGTCGCGACACCGCCACCGACGGTGCCGCAACCGAGCAGGCCGAGACGGACGACACGATCCACTTGGGCAGCCTTCGAGCGGGGACGGACAGGTACGGCGGGGCGGGGCGTTGCGGGGGCGGGCAGCGCCGGGCGGGCGTGACACCGACGACGTCGACGGGCGGCCATGCGGTCCGCGTCGCCGTGCCACGAGACTACCTCCCGTCGCTCACGTCCCGTCGGTCAGGTGATGGAGGTGGGCGTCGCGTTCCAGACGCCGGCGGCGCGTCGGTCGTCGCGTCGGGCATCGCTCGTCGGGTCGGGTCGCGGCGTCACCCAGGTAGCGCACCGCGGTTTCCCGGTTCTCCACAGGCCCCGCCACATCCATCCGGCCCATGTCACACCATCGTGCGATGATGCATCCCATGACCACCACACCCGCCCCCACCACCTCCGCCACCGCCACCTCCGTCGCCCCGGAGGGGTCGCTCACCGCGCAGGTCCTGGATGGCTGCCCCACCCTGGGGGAGCTGCTCGAAGTCCTCGGTGAGGTCGACCGGCTCAACGCGCGGGCGGTCCGGCTGGTCGACCAACTCCAGACGTCCGGTGAGGCGGAAGCGCTCACCGGCCTCCCCCTCGAGCTGTGGCTGTCGGTCCACGGGCGGCAGGTCCGCAGCGACCGCCGCATGCTCGCCAGCGCTGCCGAGATGCTGGAGCGGTTGCCATCGCTCCGACAGGCGTTCGCGGCGGGCCAGGTCTCCTGGGGACAGGTACGTGCGGTCGTCCTCGCGGTGCTGCGCCTGCCGACGCACCTCCACGATCGGATCGACGCGGAACTGGCCACCACGATCCCGGCCCTCGCCGATGCCGAGCCCGACGCCCTCGTGCACGCCGTCGGACGGGCCATCGACGCCACGGACCCCGGCCCCGACGACCGCGCCGGGGACCGGGACCGCAACGAGCGGTTCCTGGCCCTGCAGCCCCGTCTCGACGGCTCCGGCGGCTCGGTCTACGGCGAGTACGACGCCGTGGGCTTCGCGGTGCTCGACGCCTGGTTCGCCGCCGACCCCCCACGGCCCATCCGCACCCGCGACCGGGTCGGGGAACTCGGCGACGACGAGCGCCGCGAGACCAACCGGCGGACCACCGCCCGCTGGCGCGCGGACCGGCTCATCGAGCGGCTCGCGGACGACCTGCCCGGCGGTGGAGCGCTCCACGCGGACCGCGACCACGCGGCCGGGCACGGCACCGGATCCGCCGACACCGACGGCGCGGCCAGCGATGACGCCGGTGACGACGACGATGTCGACGCCGTCGGAGACGGCCCCACCGGGCGAGCCCGCCCCCGACCGACCCTGCTGCTGCGGCTGCCGTACACGTCCCTGCTCGGCGGCGAGGTGCCCGGCGAGCTGCTCACCACCCTCACCGGCGGACGCCTGCGCCTCTCGGCCCGGGCCAGCCGGGAACTGATCGACACCGGCGGCGCGGATCTGCGCACGATCGTCATCGACGACGGGGGCGAGGTGCTCGGCGTCGGCCGTCGCACCCGCGTCCCACCCGGCTGGCTGCGTGACGCGCGGCTGGCGCTGGACTCGACCTGCACGGCCCCGGGCTGCCAGGTCGCTGCCCGCAACTG
>SKJX01000249.1 GCA_007121785.1 Nitriliruptoraceae bacterium | reverse complement strand
GCTCGCGCCGATGTCGGTCGGTGAGCTCAGTGGTCCGGTTCCTCGGCGAGTTCCGCGGCTTCGAGGAAGACCTGGTCCAGCATCGATCCCGTGAGCCGGCCGGTGAACGTGTTGTGCTGGCTGACGTGGTAGCTGCCGAGCAGCGTCCGACCGTCCGGCAGGGTTGTCCGTCCACCGTGGGCGAACCGGGGTTTGCGTCCATCCCAGCCGGTGTGCCGAAGCGCGCCTGCCCACGCGAACGCACCCAACGCGACGATGACCCGCCAAGGGATCAGTTCGAGTTCGGCGTCCAGGTACGGCGCGCAGGCATCCCGCTCCCGTGGCGTCGGCTGGTTCTCCGGTGGCGCACACCGCACCGGCGCCGTGATCCACGCGCCCGTCAGCGCGAGGCCATCGTCGATGGACGTCGAGGTGGGCTGGTTGGCGAACCCGGTCCGGTACAGCGATGCGTACAGCCAGTCGCCGGACCGGTCCCCGGTGAACATCCGACCGGTGCGGTTGGCGCCGTGGGCCGCCGGTGCCAGCCCCAGCACGATGACCCCGGCCTTCGGGTCGCCGAAGCCCGGGACGGGCCGGCCCCAGTAGTCCTGGTCGGCGAAAGCCGCACGCTTCCCGTCCGCGACCTGCTCGCGCCAGCGGACCAGCCGCGGACAGGCCTGGCAGTCGACGAGGGTGGCGGACACCTCGTCGACCGAACGGAACCGGGTGGGGGAGGACATCGCCCCGACGCTACTGGGCCGGCACACCGCGTGACCACCGACCGGGGACGTTGTGTCGCCGGGCCCCCGGCGTCAGGGTCGGTCGGGTTCGTTGTCCGATGACGGCAGCGTCGCGAGGATCCCTTCACCGGTCCGCACCAGTACGCGCGCAGCTTCGACCGTGCGGCGCGTCGACATCGGGTGTTCGGCCCGTCGTTGCCACCTCGACACCTCGGCGAGCGCGGCCTCGCGGATCGCGTCCGGCTCGGCATCCTCGGGCAGTCCGAGCCGGGCCGTGGACGTCGGGCCGTGCGCGCCGAGCAGCCGTTCGGCCGCGGGGAGCTCGTCGTCGCTGAAGGGGATCGCGCCCGATCGGAGCTCCTTGAGCAGCGACAGCTCCTTGAGCTCGTGGGCGCCGGCTTCTGCCCGTTCGATCTCCATCGCCAGCCGGCGTGCATCCGGCTGCTCGGAGCCGGCAAGCAGCTGGCCGAGCTCGTGCAACGAGCCGGCTGGTGGTGGCGGTGGCAGGTGGCTGACGGGGACGAGCTCCGACGGGCTGGCCACGGGGGTTGGCGGTGGCCCCCGCAGGGTCTCGCGTGGCTGCATGCGGCTGGCCGATCCCGCGGTGACCTTGCCGGTCGGTTCACGTTCGGTGATGGCCGCGATCCTGCCGCCGAGGACGGCGCGGATCCCGGCCCGGTCGAGCCAGCCACGCCCGAACGCGTCGGTCGCCGCCTGTGCGAGCGCGACGGCGAACGCCTCCGCGCTGGCGTGACGATCCTCGGCAGCGGAGGCGATGGCGGTCATGACCACCTGCTGCAGCGGCTCGGGGACCTGCGGGGCGACCTCGCCGAGCGCGATCGGCGGTGCGTGGACCCGCTGGTAGAGAGCCGCCAGGGGTGAACCCGTGTCCTCGAACGGGAGCCGGCCTGACAGCATCTCGAACAGCGTCGCACCGATCGCGTAGACGTCCGTGGCCGGGGTGATCTCGCCGGCGCTCGCCTGCTCGGGGGCCATGTAGGCCGGCGTGCCCAGCACCTCGCCAGCCCGCGTCGCCAGGGTCTGGCCGCCGGAGAGCACCTTGGCGATGCCGAAGTCGGCGACCTTCAGCAGCGCACCGTCACGCGAGAACAGCAGGTTCTCCGGTTTGACGTCGCGGTGCATCACCCCGCGCAGGTGCGCGTGGTGGAGCGCGACCGCGGTGACCAGCGCGATCGCGCAGGCGCTCTCGGCGTCCAGGCCGTCCTGGCGGAAACGGTCCCAGACGGTGCCCCCGGACAGCTTCTCCAGCACCAGGGCGCAGAGGCCGCCACGTTCCACGAAGTCGTACACGGGCACGATGTGGGGGTGATCGAGCGAGCCCAGCAGGCGGGCTTCGGCGACGAAACGTGATCGCACGTCCGCATCGTCGGCGAAGGCCTGGGGGAGCTGCTTGATCGCGACCTCCCGTCGGAGCTGCCGGTGCTCGGCGTCGAGCACGACACCCCAGGCACCCCGGCCCAGCTCCGAGCGGATCTCGTAGGCCGGGAGGGCGGCAGCGACGGCGGCGTGGTCGGCGTTCACGCGTCGTCGGGGAGCGGGACGCAGTGGTAGTTGGCGGGGTCGAGCACCCCGTGGTTGCCGTCGGCCACGGTGACGCACACCGCCTCGGCGTCGTCGGGCAGGTTCGCCAACTGGAGTTCCCCTCCCGGCACGAACGGGATCTGGTCGGTGAGCTCCCACGGGGCCTGCTCCGCGTCGAAGTCCGCCGCGTTGCTGCCGACCTGGTCGGGCTCGTAGACGTCCCAGAAGAAGTGGGCGTGCTCGTTGGCGACGTCCGGTTCGAACCCGTCCGGCGTCCACTCGATCGCCAGTTCACCACCGTCGACCCAGACATCGTCGATCTCGATGCAGTACGTGTCGTCGCACCGCGCGACGAACGCGACCTCGTCGGGGAGGTCGACGCAGTGGTGGTTGCCGGGCTCGATCACGGCATGGTCGGCGTCGCCGACGGTGACGCACAGCCCTTCGGCGCCGTCGGGGATGTTCGCCAGCGCGACCTCACCGTCGGGCACGAACGGTGATTCGTCGGTGATCTCCCACGGCGCCTGCTCCGCCCCGTACTCCGCCGCGTTGGTGCCGACCTGGTCGGGGTCGTAGATGTCCCAGAAGAAGTGCGCGTGGTCCTCGGCGATGTACGGCTCGAACCCGGCGGAGACCCACTCGACGACCAGGTCGGCGTCGTCGTCGACCCACAGCTCCTCGATCCCGACGCACCGGTCCCCGTCGCAGGCGGCACCGTCGGGGAGGTCGTCGTAGGGGGCCGGTCCGTCGTCGCCCTCGTCGTCATCGGTCGTCTCCGACGAGACGTCCTCGTCCGTCTCGTCGGCTGCCTGCTCCTCCTCGCCGTCGGCAGCCGGCTCCGCGACCTCGGGGTCGTCATCCCCGGCGAACCAGCCCCACAGCAGTGCGGCGAGCCCGACCACGACGATCCCGCTCGCCGCTGCGCTCAGCAGGATCGTGCGACCGCGACCATCCCCGTCGCTGCCGTGGTCCTCGGCCCCGCCCTCCTCGTCATCGGCTGGCGGCGCGAACACCCGGACCGTCTCGTCCGACGCTTCGTCGGCTTGGGCGCTCGAGTCGGCCGTGGCCGGCTCGTCGGCCGGGGGCGGCCCGTCGGCAGCGGGCGGATCCGTCGGTGTGGCCGCAGGCTGTGGGGTCGGTCGGGGCTCCACCACGCCGATGGCCACCGGCGCACGGCCCTGCTCCCGGGCGACGGTCTCCTCGGCGGCCAGGACCGTGCCGAGCGCGACCGAGTGCTTGGGGTGGGCGTCGACCGCGACCGGGCGGCCGAGCTCTTCGCCCACCAGCTCGCTCACCAGCGGCATCCGCGATGATCCGCCCACCAACAGCACGGCGGAGATGTCGTCGGGGGCGGTGCCTGCGGAGCTGAGCGCCCGTCGCAGCGCCCCGACCGTGTCGGCGAGCACCGGTCGGGTCATCGCCTCCAGTTGGCTGCGCGTGAGTTCGATGTGGGTCTGGACGTTGGGCAGGAGCACGGGGATGCTGGTCTCGACGTCGGTGGAGAGCATCTCCTTCGCTTCCACGCACTCCTGCCGCAGTCGAGCGATGGCGGCACGCGTGGTGGGATCGTCCGCATCGAGTTCCTCCAACGCACCGTCCAGCGCGTCGTGGAGGTAGGCGAAGACGGCCTCGTCGATGTCGATGCCGCCGAGGTGTTCGATGCCTTCGGGGGCGCCCAGGATCTCGAACCCGACCTCGGTGCGGCGGACGACGGCCGCATCGAAGGTGCCGCCACCGAGGTCGTAGACCGCGACCGCCTCCCCGGGCTCCATCCGTTCGTGCGAGGCGTAGTAGGCCGCCGCGGCTTCCGGCTCGGTCACCGTCGTGCACTCGGCGACGTCCGCCAACCGGACCGCCTGCTCGAACAGGTCGAGCTTGTACGGACCCCAGTTGGCGGGGTGGCTCGCCGCGATGTGGGTCGGTGGCTCGCCCTGACGCTCCTCCACACGCTCGACGACCCACCGCAGGACCCGCGCCATCAGCGACTGCGGCGAGTAGGGGCTGCCGCCCAGCAGCAGCGGGGTCGTGTCACCCAGCCGTCGCTTGAACTCCCGGGAGACCCGTCCCGGGTCGGTCAGCGACCGGCGTGCCGCGCTCTCACCGACCAGCAGTCGGTCGTCGTCGCCGACGTACACCACGGTCGGGACCACCGACGACCGGTTGCCGAGCGGGACCACCTCCGCGTGGTCGCTTGCCACCACCGCCCCGGCGGTGTAGGTGGTCCCGATGTCCACACCCAACAGATAGCCCATACCGGGCTCCTCCGACTCCCGCAGGCAGCGCCCGGCCGGTCTCCCGACAGCCCCGACGGTCCGGGCTGAGGTGACCGGTGCGCTCGTGCCCGACCACCCGCTGCGGGCATGTCGGGCATCCCCGCAGGTCAGTCTGCGTGAACGCGCGGCCTCTGTCGAGAGGGTGCCCGGCATCTGCACCGGGTGTCCGCCCCCGCCGCACGGACGTTGCGGTGTGCTGCCCCCGCCCGATCCCACCGTTCCGCCGTCCGAGACCGTCAGGTGTGCGAACCTCGGGAGCAACCGACAGCGCGGAGGCGTCGTGAGCATGTGGCAGGTGTGGCTGGCCGGTCTGGCGACCGTGTCGGTCCTGATGGCGGTGACCTGGGCGATCAGCGCCATCCGTCGCGACGCCAGCATCGTCGACCGGGTCTGGTCGGTCGGGTTCATCGTCGCGGCGTGGACCTACGCCATCGCGGCGGACGTGTGGACGCCCCGGACGTGGCTGGCGCTTGCGCTGGTCACCATCTGGGGCGCTCGGCTGTCGATCTACATCACCGCCCGCAACTGGGGGCAAGGTGAGGACAAGCGTTACCAGCGCATGCGCGAACGTCGGCCGCAGAGCTTCACCGCCCGCAGCCTGGTCACGATCTTCCTGCTCCAAGGGGTGCTCGCCTGGGTCGTCTCCCTGCCCCTGCTGGCCGCGGTCGCCCTCGAGGCACCCGCGGGGCTGATCTGGCTGGACTACCTCGCCGTCCTGATCTGGCTGGTCGGGTTCGTGTTCGAAGCTGGCGGCGACTGGCAGCTGTCGCGGTTCCTGGCGGACCCGGCCAACCGAGGCAAGGTGATGGACCGGGGGCTGTGGCGCTACACCCGTCACCCCAACTACTTCGGCGATACCACCGTGTGGTGGGCCTACCTGCTGCTCGCGCTGTCGACCGGCGCCTGGTGGGGCGCCATCGGCACGATCCTGATGACCGCGATCCTGCTGACGACCGGCGTCGGGCTCACCGACAAGAACATGACCAAGGGCGGGTCCAAGCGCGAGGGCTTCGACGAGTACGTCGCCCGGACCAACACGTTCTTCCCCGGCCCCCCGAAGCCGCGTGACCGGGCTCGCGCCTGAGGGTCGACGTCAGCGCGGCGGTTCGGTCCTACGCTGGCGGGCATGGATCCTTCGACCGGACGGCTGACGGCCTACAGCCACGGCGCCGGCTGAGCGTGCAAGCTCGGTCCCGGTGACCTGGCGCAGGTCCTGCGCCCCCTGACCCCACCGTCGCACCCCG
>SKJX01000082.1 GCA_007121785.1 Nitriliruptoraceae bacterium | reverse complement strand
GGCGTTGGACCGGGTACTCGTCGATGTAGCCGTACCCGCCGTGGACCTGCACCGCCCGGTCGGCGCAGCGCACCGACGCCTCGGTGGCGAACAGCTTGGCGGTGGAGACCTCCAGCGTGCAGCGCTCCTCGGCGAGCTTCTTGGCGACGACCGCGTCGACCAGGCCGCTGGCGGCCTGCACGTCCACGTGCATCGCCGCGAGGAGCTCCTGCACCAGCTGCTTCTGCGCGATGGGTCCGCCGAACTGCTCGCGTTCGCCGGCGTAGCGCAGGCTGACCTCCAACGCTTCGCGGGCGAGCCCGACCGCGCCGGCGGCCAGCGAGAACCGGCCGTCGTCGAGCGCCGACAGCGCGACCTTCATCCCGCCGCCGACCTCGCCGAGCACCGCATCGTGGCCGACCCGGACGCTGTCGAGCGCGATCTCCGCGGTGTCCCCCGACCGCAGCCCCAGCTTGCCGTGGATCTGCTGCCCGGTGTAGCCGTCCGCGTCCTGCGGGACCAGGAAGCAGGTGATCCCGCGGTCCTCACCGCCCACGATCGCCCGCGCGAAGATCATTGTCACCGCACCGCGGGTGCCGTTGGTGATGAAGATCTTCGACCCGTCCAGCGTCCAGTCGCCACCCCCCTGCACCGCGCGCGTGGTCATCTCCGAGGGGTTGGAACCGGCCCCGGGCTCGGTCAGCCCGAACGCGCCGAGCTCGCCGCGGGCCAGCCCAGGCAGCCAACGCTGCTGCTGGTCGTCGCTCCCCCACCGCATGATCGACTTGCCGACCAGTCCGAGGTTGACGCTGACCAGCGACCGCAGCGAGGAGTCGGCCGCGCCGAGCTCCTCCATCACGACGCGGTAGCCGTCCGCGTCCAACCCGACCCCGCCGAACTCCTCCGGGATCACCGCGCCGAGGACGCCGAGCTCCGCGAGCCCCGGCAGGAGCTCCTCCGGGTAGGACTCGTCACGGTCGCGCCGCTGCGCGGTGGGGCGGATCTCACGGTCGCAGAACCCGCGAACCGTCTCGCGCAGGGCGTCGCGTTCGTCGCTCATCCAGCGGACTCCCGGGTCAAGCTTCCTCGACACTGCGCGGCGAACCGTAGCGCCACGAGCCTCCACCCCCACGTGTCGCGGGGAACGGACGCCGCGGGCGCGACGGCTAGGCTCCCGACCCGACGTCACGCGAGACCACCCGACCAAGCGAGCGCCCGATGTCCCGTGCCCGACTGAAGCTGCTGTCGGGGATGGCCTACGACCTCGAGACCCACTCCTCGACGGGCGTGGCCGACCCGGTGATCCGGGTCCTCGGGGACCTGCCGGCCTCCTCGCAGCCGTTCGGCATCACCCGCGTCTACAAGGCCGCGCAGGGCTACTACGAGGAGGTCCTCGTCCTCGCGGACCCGGACGGTCAGGTCATCTGGGAGTCGCGCCCGCGCGTGCTCGAGCTGCGCGGCGAGATGTTCGAGGACCTGTTCACCACCGAGGTCCGCGACCGCATCGAGATCACCTCGCTACAGGAGCACACCCTCGCGTTCTACCTCGACGGCCGGCTCGAAGCGCGGGTCCCGGTGTTCATCGACGCACCGCAGTCCGCCCGCGGCACCGGCGTGCTGATGGAGGCCGCGGAGACCGCCCTCAAGAAGGGGTCGATCTGCTGGGTGGCGATCCCGCAGGCCGACGGCACGGAGGTCACCCGACCCGCGTGGTACGTCCAACAGGGCCAGAAGCTGTTCATGATCACCGGGCCCAACGAGCAGGAACTGCCCGGTATCGACCAGGCCCCGCAGGTGACGCTCACCGTGAAGTCGAAGGACGTCAAGGCGACGATCGGCGAGATGCCCGCCGACGTCCGGGTCGTCGACGACGCGGAGGAGTTCGAGAAGATCGCCAACCTCGGCATGGGCAACCGCCTCAACCTCAAGGATGGCGAGGGCGCCCTGGAACGCTGGAAAGCGACCTGCACGATGGTCGAGCTCACTCCGCACGGCTGACCGGCACGCGACGGCCCGTCAGTCCTCCTCGGTTCCGCGCCGGCGGGACCACAGCACGCCGAGCACCAGGACCACCACCGCGGCGGCCGCGGTCGGGAGCACCCAGGGCGGGAGCGATCGCCACCACGGCGCCGGTGCGGCGGCCGCCTCGATCTGGACCGTCTCGTCGACGCCGATCTCCCAGGTGATCGTGCGCCCGTCGCGCTCACCCCCGGTGTGCTCGATGACCTCGCCGGGCAGGGTGACCGCGACCTGCGCGGTGACGTGGTCCTCCATCAACCCGACGAGGTCCTGGCCGGTCGGCCCGACCGGGTCCCCGTCGATCGTCGCGCTGGCGGTCGCCGGGGGTCGCAGCCGTGCCTGGCCGTCCACGTCCACCTCGCCGTCCGGGCCAGGTCGGACGTCGAGGTGGAGCTCGAGGGCCGGGTCCTCGTCGGCGAGCCCCGCCGTGAGCTCGCGCAACGCCGGACCGAGCTCGGACGCGTCCGCGACGTCACGCTCGAGCGTGACGTCGAGCGAGCCGTCGTCGCTGCGGCTGCGCTGGACGTCCCATCCCTCGACCTCGGCGGCCGCCGCCTCGAGCTCCGCGGTGGGATCGACCTCCAGCGCGTCGAGCTCAGCGACCAGCCCGCCGTCCAGCGCCAGGGTCAGGCGCGCGACGCCGCCGTCGGTGCCCACCTCGACGTCGGCGGCCAGGTCGAGCCGACATCCGGCCAGCAGCACCACGAGAGCCAGTAGCACGCCCACACGAGCCGACACCGCACGCCGGGGCTTGAGCGATCGCAGGATCGTGCCGACCTTTCAGGTGGAGGGGTGTGGCCAGGCTACTGGGCACCCTGACGGCCCATGCCGACCGAGAAGGAGCCCTCGTGCGCAGCACGACCGCCACCGACCACGAGGTCCCAGGATCATCGGACGGGGCCGAAGCGCCGCCGCCGACCGCCACGGACGCCGAGGCCTTGACGAACGGATCGACGGACGGAATCCCGTCGCCACCGCCCGGGACGCGGGACCGGCGTCGGCTGGGTGAGATCCTGGTGGATGCCGGCATCATCAGCGATCGGCAGGTGATCCAGGCGCTCGAGGAGAAAGGCCCGGACGAACGGCTCGGCCACACCCTCATCCGGCTGGACTACACCGACGAGACCTCCATCGCCGATGCCGTCGCCGCGCAGCTCGGGATCGACCGGGTCGACCCGGACCTGGAGTCGATCGATCCGGCGGCGCTCGACCTGCTGCCGGCACACCTGGCCGAGCGGCACGGACTCCTCCCGCTGCGGCTCAACGCCGGACGCCTGCTGGTGGCGACCTCCGACCCGGCGGACCTGGTCGCGCTCGACGACGTGCGGGTGGCGTCGGGCGTGCGTGCGCTGGTCCCGTGCGTGGCGACCGCGTCCGCGATCGACCGAGCGCGCCGTCGGGCCTACCGCGAGGACCACGCCGGCGAGGCGTTGGACGAGCTCGCGGCGACCTACGACGAACCCGAAGAGGACGACACCGAGGCCGCTGCGGAGGACAAGCCGGTCGTCCGCCTCGTCGACGGCATCATCAGCGACGCCGTCAGCGCCCGCGCCAGCGACATCCACGTCGAGCCCGACGCCGACGGCGTCGCCGTGCGGATGCGCGTCGACGGGCTGCTGCGCGAGTCCCGACGGCTGCCGCGGCTGCTCGGCCGGCAGGTCGTCTCCCGGCTGAAGATCATGGGCCGGGTCGACATCGCCGAACGGCGCCTGCCTCAGGACGGTCGGGCGATGACCCGGGTCGATGGCCAGGAGATCGACCTGCGGATCTCGACGATGCCGACGATGTACGGCGAGACCGTGGTGTTGCGCCTGCTGCCCCGCGGCGCCCAGCGCATCGAACTGGAGCACCTCGGGCTGTCATCGTACGCGCGGTCGTCCATCATGGACGCGCTGGAGCGTCCGCAGGGTCTGGTGCTGGTCACCGGCCCGACCGGCTCGGGCAAGACCTCCACCCTGTACGCCTCCCTGACCGCGGTCTCCGACCCGACCCGCAACGTGCTCACCCTGGAGGATCCGGTCGAGGTCCAGCTGCCGGGGGTGAACCAGACCCAGGTCGAGCCACGCATCGGCCTGACGTTCGCGCGTGGCCTGCGCCACGTCCTGCGGCAGGACCCCGACGTCGTGCTCGTCGGCGAGATCCGCGACGAGGAGACCGCCCGGCTGGCGGTGGAGGCCTCGTTCACCGGCCACCTGGTCCTGGCGACGCTCCACACCAACGACGCGCCGTCGGCGGTCGCCCGGCTCACCGACCTCGGTGCCGACCCGTTCCTGGTGGCGTCGTCGCTGCTGCTGGTCGTTGGGCAGCGGCTGGCGCGTTCGGTGTGCGATCACTGCTCCGTCCGCGACGAACCGGCGCCGGGGGTCGTGGAACGTTCCGGCCTGCGCTCGAACGTCCTGGACGTCGCCAACCTCCGCCGGGGCACGGGTTGCCCGGCATGCGAGCACACCGGCGTCCGCGGGCGGACCGCGATCGGTGAGATCCTCCCCGTCAGCGGGGTCACCCGCGACCTGATCGTCGCGCGGTCCTCGGAGCGTTCCCTGGCCCAGCAGGCACGCAGGGAGGGCATGGCGACGATGCGCGAGGAGGCGGTCCAGCGCGCTCTCGAGGGCCGGATCACGCTGGAGGAGGCGCTGCGCGTCACGCCGGACCCCACCGAGGAAGCGTTGCACTGCACGCACTGCGAGGCCACCGTCGCCGAGGACCACGTCGCCTGCGCCAACTGCGGTCACGATCTGGACGCGGCCGGGTGCGGCGGCTGCGGCCGCGCGGTCGACGACGACTGGAACACCTGCCCCTGGTGCCGCCACCAGTTGGCGAGCTGACGCCGCTCAGCACCCCTAGGACGTCCGGTACCGTTGAGGCGCTCCGCCCCGCGCCCGTGGAGGCGCCCTCGCTGGCGGAGACCACCTCGACCCAAAGGTGCTCGCGTGCCCACCAAGGACGAGATCCTCACGGCCCTCGCCACCGTCGAGGACCCGGAGATCAACAAACCCATCACCGAACTCGGCATGGTGGAGGACATCGCCATCGAAGGCAGCCGGGTCGGCGTCAAGATCAAGCTGACGATCCCCGGGTGCCCGCTGAAGGACCGCATCACCCGTGACGTCACCGACGCCGTCATGCAGCTACCGGACGTCGAGGACGTGCAGGTGGCCTTCGGGTCGATGACCGACGAGGAACGCCAGCAGCTCTCCGCCGACCTGCGCTCCGAGCGCGGCGCCGCGAACCCGGAGATGGAGATCCCCTTCGCGGCCGCGGACTCGCCGACCAAGGTGATCGCCGTGGCCTCCGGCAAGGGCGGCGTCGGCAAGTCCACCGTCACGGTCAACCTCGCGGCCGCGCTGGCCAAGCAGGGCCACCGTGTCGGCGTGATGGACGCCGACATCTGGGGCTACTCGATCCCGCGCATGCTGGGCGCCGAGGGCAAGCCGGTCGCCTTCGACGGCATGGTGATGCCGTTGCAGGCTCACGGCTGCAAGGTCATCTCGATCGGGTTCTTCACCGACCCCGACCGGTCGGTGATCTGGCGCGGGCCCATGCTGCACCGTGCACTGCAGCAGTTCCTCTCCGACGTCCACTGGGGCGAGATCGACTTCCTGCTGTGCGACCTGCCACCCGGCACCGGTGACATCGCCATCTCGCTGGCGCAGATGCTGCCCGACGCGGACATGGTGGTCGTCACCACCCCGCAGCAGGCGGCGCAGAAGGTCGCGCTACGGGCCGGCAAGGCCACCGAGCAGACCGGGATGAAGGTCGCCGGCGTCATCGAGAACATGGCCGG
>SKJX01000214.1 GCA_007121785.1 Nitriliruptoraceae bacterium | reverse complement strand
GGGTGAACTTCTCCTTGATGCCGATGTGGGCGCTCTCGGCACCGGAGGCGTGCAGGGCGATGCACACGCCCTCGAGGAAGGCGTACGGCTGCTGCTCGAGCAGCATGCGGTCCTTGTAGGTACCGGGCTCACCTTCGGCCGCGTTGGCGACCAGGGTCACCGTGCTGTCGGAGGCGGCCGCGGTCTCGCGCACGCCGCGCCACTTGGTCGCGGTGGGGAAGCCGGCACCGCCGCGACCCCGGAGGCCGGCGGCGTCGAGTTCCTCGATCACCTCGTCCGCGGCCAGTTGCAAGGCCTGCTCCAGTCCGATGCCGCCTCCCTGGTCGAGGTGCGCTCCCAGGGAGGTGACGGGTTCGGGTGGCAGGAGGCGGTCGCTGTCGCTTCGCACGCTCACGTTCCCTCCATCGACGGCGCTGCTCAGTACGGGTTCGCGCGGTCCTCGAAGGCCGGGTCGAGTTCATCGGCCCGCGCCTGCGGGAACGAGATGGTGTCCGGGTTGCCGTCGGAGATGTAGCGGCGGTAGCTGCCGTCCGCATCCAGCTGCTCCAGCCAGAACGCCGAGCCGAAGTCCGGCTCCCCGCCGTCCCAGGACGGCGAGGACCGGATCCGCGGGATCGCGTGGGGGTCGAACGCCTCGGCGAACGGCGAGGGTGCCGGATCGGAGCCGACCAGCAGGACCCCCTCGTTGACGTACTCACCCGCGTCCGAGCTGCCCCGTTCCGCGAGCGAGCGGTCCTCGGGGAAGATGCCCAGGGGCAGCGACAGCGTCACGACCTCGGCGTCGGGCACGATGTCGGTGACCTCCGCCACGTTGGTCGCGAGCTCGTCCTCCACCTCGTCGGAGCTGAGCTGCGAGAGGTTCGGGTGGTTGTGGGTGTGGTTGCCGATCTCCATGCCGAGGTCATGGAGGTGCTCGACGATCCGTGGGCCGGCGTCGGTGCCGCCGAACAGCGAGCTGGAGATCACGTACAGCGACGCGACCGGCTCCACGTCGTCGTAGTCCGCGGCGACGTCGACCAGGATGCCCATCGCGGTGTCGGGGGCCAACCCGCCGTCGTCGGTCAGCTGGGCCTGTTCGCCGGTGGAGTCGTCGAAGGTCAGCACGACCGGGGTGCGGCCGGCGGGGACGTCGAACTCGCCGCGGACCAGGTCCTTCGTGCGGACCGGGGAGTAGCCGTTGTCGAACAGCCACTCGAGCTCGCCGCGGAACTCCTCCGGGGTGAGGTCGTACTCCGACCCACCGTCGTCGAGCAGCCGGTGGTACATCAGCACCGGGACGTGGCCGAGCTCATCGGCGTCGACCTCGGCCGGATCGACGCCCGGCTCGTCCGGCTCGACGACGTCGCTGGCGTCCTCGGCCTCGTCCACGTCGTCGGACTCGTCCGCGTCGTCGGACTCGTCCACCTCGTCGGCCGCGGCCTCGTCGGCGGGAGCTTCCTCGGGTGCGGGAGCCGGTTCGTCGGCGTCCTCACCTGCGCAGGCAGCCACCAGGAGCGCCAGGGCCAACGGGATGGCGTTCCGGCGGGAGCGTCCTCCCCCAACGGTCGTGCGATGTGCGTGCACGGAGCACTCCTCGGTCCGGTCTGGCGCTGCCTGACCGCGCTCACAAGCTACCGTCGCTCGGCCTGCCCCCTCCTGCGGTGACCGCCCGGCGGACGACCACCACCGGCCCGACGGGCCCCCGACGCACGACCGCTCGACGACGCGGCCCAGCCGCTCGTCACGTCCCTTCGTACGGAGCCATCTTGCGATCGATCCTCCCGGTCCGTCGGCCCGTCCTGCTGGGTGGGCTGCTGGCCGCCGCCGTGTTCGCCGCCGGCTGCTCCGAGAGCGAGCCGCAGCGTGAGTTGTCGTTCTCCGGCCCGGAGGACGAGGCCCTGATCAACGCCGACGAGCTGGAGGCGCTCGGGGTCGAGGTCACCGCCCGATGGGATGACGAGGAACTGGCTGACGGCGACCCGGAGCTCGACGACCTGCGCGTGCTCCTCGGCGACGAGGATCGGACCGAGGAGGCGCAGCGTGACGGGTCCCAGCTGGTCTGGGCCCCGGGGGAGCTGGAGGACGGCCAGCACACGATCCAGCTCGCCTCGGACCCGACGGCGCTGGCCGAGGACGACGACGCGGAGGGTTCCGAGCGCTCCGACGAGGAGCTCGAGGTCCTCGAATCCTGGACGTTCACGGTCGACGCGACCCCGCCGGAGATCGAGCTGACCGAGCCGGACGGCGCGGTCATCGCCGGCAAGGAGGTCACGCTCGCCGGGACCACCAAGCCGGGCGCGACCGTGGAAGCCGACGGGGAGACGACCGAGGCGGACGGGGACGGCGCGTTCTCGCTGACGATCTCCCAGGCGCCGGACGGCCCGCTGGACCTGGTCGCCACCGACGCGGCCGGCAACACCAGCGACGATTCGGTGGAACTGGTCACCGTGCCCTCCCGGGTCGAGGTCGACGAGTTCCGGACCGTCCACGTCTCGTTCTGTGGCTGGGCCAGCCCGTCGCTGAAGGATCCGGTGATGGAGTTGATCGACGACGGGCTGATCAACGCGATCCAGCTCGACCTCAAGGACGAGTCCGGCACGATCGGCTACCACACCACCAACGAGTTCGCGCACGAGACGGGCGCGGCCGACGCCCCCTGCAACTTCGACCTCGAGGAGGCGGTCGCGGAACTTCATGAGCAGGAGATCCCCGTGATCGGCCGCATCGTCGCGTTCGCCGACCCGGTCCTGGCCAACTGGGCCTGGGACAACGACGAGCGCGAGATGGTGATGCAGACCGAGGACGGCGGGATGTACACCGGCCGCTACGCCGGGTTCTCGAACTTCGCGAACGAGGACGTGGTCACCTACAACCTGGACCTGGCGGAGGAAGCTGCGGCTGCCGGGGTCGACCACATCCTCTGGGATTACATCCGCAAGCCCGACGGCGCCGACGCCCGGTTCCCCGGTCTGGAGGGCGAACCCGGTGATGCGATCGTCGACTTCACCCGTCGCGCCGATGAACGGGTCTCGGCCTACGGGGCGCTGCACGGCGCGTCGGTCTACGGCGTCTCCGCCGACCGCCCCACCGAGGTGGCGCAGGACATCCCGGGCATGTCGGACCACCTCGACTACATCGCACCGATGGTCTACCCCAGCCACTGGGGGCCGGGCGAGTACGACGTCGCCGACCCGCTGATGCAGCCCTACGACATCACCTTCGCCTCGTTGGAGAAGTTCCTCGAGGCGACCGAGGGCAAGCGCGCCCGCGTCGCGCCCTGGTTGGAGGACTCGAACTACCCCATCAGCCTCGGCTACTCGGATCGTGCGAGCTACGTGGAGGCGCAGATTCAGGCCGCGTACGACCTCGGGATCAACGAGTGGCTGCTGTGGGACTCCGCGGTGCGCTACACCGACTCGGCGATGATCCAGCCGGGCTGATCGGCGGGCCCCGCGAACGCGCTCGGGCCCGGCGTCTGGCTCATCGATGTCGTGACGGCGGTCCGCCGACCACGCCACCGCGCCAGCCCCGGTACCGGTCCCGGAATGGTCCGGGGAACCCGCGTGTTCCCATCATCACCGCGGTCGCCTGACCGACCGCTGCCCGCGACTCAGGGAGGATGGGGAACGATGCAGGGAACCACTGGCAAGAGCGTCGGCGCTGGTGTCGTCGGCGGACTCGTCGGCGGCGTCGTGTTCGGCGTGATGATGACGGCCATGGGCATGATGGAGATGGTCGCCATGCTCGTCGAGTCCGAGGCCGTCGCCGTGGGATGGGGGGTCCATCTCGTGATCTCCGTGGTGTTCGGCGCGGTGTACGGCGTCGCGCTCCGGGGGTCGGCCCCCGGGTACGGGCGCGGCACCGCGTTCGGCACCGCGTTCGGCGTCATCGCCTGGATCGTCGGCGCCCTCCTGATCATGCCGCTGTGGCTCGGGATGCCGCTGATGTTCGGCGAGGACCAGATCATGAGCTTGATCGGACACCTCGTGTTCGGTGTCCTGCTCGGCGCGAGCCACCACGCGCTACTGATGGGGACGCCAGCGAAGCGTGACTCGCACGTCTGAGCGGCCCCGCATGGCTCGATGCGCCGGCGCGCTCGGGCCCGGTCCCGCCGGTCTACTCGGTCGGCACCGGCCCGAGCGCGTCCTCCATCAGCTGCTCGTGCTCCTGCTGGTGGACCACCGACTGGCCCGCCGCGGGTGACGCCGAGGGGACGCGCGAAGCCTGACGGAGCTTGCGGCCGTCGTCGAGGGACTCGAGCAGGTTCCACAACCTGCCGTCGACGAAGCCCCACGGTCCCATGTTCTGCGGCTCCTCCTGCGTCCAGCACACGTCCGACGCGTTGGGGTAGGCCTGCAGGATGTCGCCGATCTGCTGCTCGGGGAACGGGTAGAGCTGCTCGACGCGAACCACGGCCGCCCGGGATCCGCGTTCCTCGCGGGCGTCCATCACGTCGAAGGCGACCTTGCCGGAGCTGAGGATCACGGTGTCGACCTCGGCCCGATCCGCGTCACCGTCGACGAACCGGGGGTCATCCAGCACCTCCGCGAAGGACCCGGAGGTGAACTCCGAGACGTCCGAGAACGCCTTCGGTGAACGCAGCAACGACTTCGGCGTGAAGACGACCAACGGCTTGATGACGTCGCGGTGCATCTGCCGCCGCAGCAGATGGAAGTACTGCGCTGCGGTCGTGGCGTTGGTGACCTGGATGTTGTCCTCGGCGCAGAGGATCAGGAACCGCTCGATGCGGGCGGACGAGTGTTCGGGGCCTTGGCCCTCATAGCCGTGCGGGAGCAGGAGCACCAGTCCGGAGGTCTCGCCCCACTTGTCCTCGGCCGCGACGATGAACTGGTCGATCACGATCTGCGCACCGTTGACGAAGTCGCCGAACTGCGCCTCCCAGCAGACCAGCGACCCCTTGGCGTGGACCGAGTAGCCGTACTCGAACCCGACCGCGGCGAATTCGCTCAGCAGCGAGTCGTAGATGAACCAGCGCCCCTGCTCGTTCGACAGCGTCGACAGGGGGAAGTACTCATCACCGGTCCGGTAGTCGACCTGGACCGCGTGGCGCTGGGAGAACGTCCCACGCCGCGAGTCCTGACCCGCCAGTCGGACGTCGGTGCCCTCCAGCAGCAGCGAGCCGAACGCCAGCGTCTCGCCGAGCGCCCAGTCGATCGTGCCGCCGTCGTACCGTTCGCGTGCCTTCTTGAAGATGCGGTCGAGCTTCGGGTGGCGGGTGAACCCCTCGGGAACGTCGAACTGCACGGCGGCGATGCGGTCGAGCCGGTCCTTGGACACGCCGGTCTCCACCCGTGGCAGGACCCCGTGCTCCTTGGGGCGGATCGCCTTCGGGGGCTCCGGCGGCGCGCCCTGGCGGGTCTCGTCGAACGCCTGCTGCAACCGTGACTCGAAGTCCTCGAGGAACTCCTCGGCCCGCTCCATCGAGATGTCACCCCGACGGACCAGCCGTTCGGTGTAGAGCTTGCGGACCGACCGGTTCGCGTCGATCGTCTCGTACATCTGCGGCTGGGTGAACGAGGGGTCGTCCGCTTCGTTGTGACCGTGCCGGCGGTAACAGATCAGGTCGATGACGATGTCACGGTGGAAGGCCTCGCGGTAGGCGTAGGCCAGGTTCGCCACGCGAACGACCGCTTCCGGGTCGTCGCCGTTGACGTGCACGATCGGCGCCTGGATCGTCTTGGCGACGTCGGAGGCGTAGAACGACGACCGGGAGGACTCCGGCGAGGTGGTGAAGCCCACCTGGTTGTTGATGATGACGTGGATCGTGCCGCCGGCCCGGTAGCCGG
>SKJX01000084.1 GCA_007121785.1 Nitriliruptoraceae bacterium | reverse complement strand
GGAGGGCACACCGCCGGGGCGGCGCCGGAGGGCACACCGCCCCGACCCCGCTTCACCCAAGGACGAGCGCCAGCTCGTGCTCGGTGACGTGCTGCCGCGGTGGCGGCAAGCTGCCCGTCCGGCCGGTCGGGGTGAACCCGGCCCGGCGGTACAGCGCCTGGGCCGGCGGGTTACGGTCGCCGACGTCCAGCACCACCCGGCGGGCGCCAGCGGCACGGGCGTGGCCGATCGCGGTCGCCAGGAGCGCATCACCCACGCCGCGGCCGCGCGCCCAGGTGTCCACGAACACGCTGTAGATGCCGATCACCCCGTCGGTGTCCGGGCGGTCCGGCGTCGGGACCACCCAACCGAACAGCGACATCCCCGCGGGACGGATCTGCGGCGAGACGACCGTCGCCGGTGGTGGTGACCCGATCCAGGCCAGCAGGGTCGGCCGGTCCGCACGTTGCACCCGACGACGCCAATCGTCGGCGGTGAGCCGGCACTCCTGCTCGAAGGTGGCACCGAACGCGTCCGGGGTGTCCTGCAGCGCCCGCAACCGCAGCTCACGCAGCACCGCCCACCGACCAGGAGCAGCGACCTCCACCTCGACGTCCCGAGGACCGCGGTGCGACACGGGGCTCAGAAACCCGCCGCCAAGGACGCGGCGAGCGTGCCACCGAGCTCGAAACACGCGTCAACGTCCGGTCGCTCCGGTTGGCCCTCGACCTCGACCGGACTGGCGACCGCCTCCCACCCCAGCGCCGAGGTGACCTCCTGGACCGACCGCACGGCGCCACCGGTGTCCTGGTTGCCGTGCACCCACAGGCCGTACGGACGCCGCTGCGTCGCGTCCAGACACGGGTAGTAGCAGCGGTCGAACAGGTGCTTGAGCGCGCCCGACATGTACCCGATGTTGGCGGGGGTCCCGAGCAGGTAGCCGTCCGCTTCCAACACGCGCACCTCCGAGCAGGTCAACGCGGGCTCGACGACGACGTCGACCCCCTCGATGTCGTCGTGACGGGCACCGGCGAGCACCGCCTCCAGGAGCTCCTGGGTGGCGGGCGACGGCGTGTGGTGGGCGACGAGCAAGGTCGGCATGGCACCCATGCTGACCACCGCACGCGCCGCTCGCAACCTGTGGCCCCGCCGCCCGACGTGGATGCCGGAGCCGGCGCGACCACTCAGCCGGGGTCGCCGTGGAACCGCTGCTCGCGCCACGGGTCGCCGAGTTCGTGGTAGCCGCGCTCCTCCCAGTAGCCGGGGACGTCGCGGTCCAGCAGGCGCAACTCGGTCACCCACTTGACGGACTTCCAGCCGTACAGGGCCGGCACGACCAGCCGGAGCGGGCCGCCGTGCGCGCGATCGAGCGGCCGTCCGTCGTGGGCCCACGCCAGCAGGCAGTCGTCGGCGAGCAGGTGCTCCAGCGGGAGGTTCGCGCTGTAGGCGGGGTGACCGCTGACGACCGCGTGGGTCGCGGCCGGCTTCATCCCGGCGTCCGCCAGCACGTCGCGGACGGCCACCCCCGTCCAACGGTTGTCCAGCCGCGACCAGGTGGTCACGCAGTGGAAGTCGCGGACGACCTCGCGGACCTCGAACCGGCTGGCCAGGTCGTCGAAGCGCAGGACCCTCCGTTCGTCCACCAGGCCGGTGACCACGACCCGGACGTCGTCGCGGTCCCAGTCCGGGGCCCGACCGACGTGCAGCACCGGCAAGCCAGGTGTGAGGTGCTGGCCGGGCGGCACCCGCGAGGGATCGTCGACCTGGGTCGGTGCACGCGCGACGTCCGGGCTGGGACCGAGCATCGTCGCCAGCCCCTCCTGATCGAGGTCGTTGAACCGGCGCGAGATGGCCGCACCGAGCTCGCGACGGACGCCCTCGTCCTCCACCTGCTCGAGCTCCGCGCGCGCCTCATCGAGCAGCGCCGCGATGCGTTCGTGCACCGGGGTCGCGTCCCGACGGGCCGGCGAGGCCTTGCGCGCCTCATCGGCTCGCCGCAGGGAGCGGCGGACCTTCTCCGGTGCATCCACGCGTGGCGCCTCTCGCTGGTGCGTCGCCCCGGTTGCCCACCGGGCCGTCGCCGCGTCGGGCCGGTGCCGCCAACGCATCGGGGGTGGGTGCTCCAACGCGTCGGGCGGCGGCCACCGAACGCAGGTCACGGCGACACCGGGCAGACTGCCCCCAGCCTACGACCAGACCGACAGGGGAGACACCCGTGCCTCGCATCCTCACCGTCACCGACCAGACGCCCGAGATCGATCCCGACGCGTTCATCGCGGAGGGCGCCACCGTCGCCGGTGACGTCCACCTCGCCGCTGGTGTGTCGGTCTGGTTCGGCAGCGTGCTCCGGTCCGAGCGCAGCACCGTCCGGGTCGGTCGTGACACCAACCTGCAGGACCTCACCGTGGTGCACACCGACGCCGACACCCCGACGACGATCGGTGAGCGCGTCACCGTCGGCCACCGCGCGGTCCTGCACGGCTGCACGGTCGAGGACGACGCGCTGATCGGCATCGGCTCGGTGGTCCTCAACGGCGCGGTGATCGGTGCCGGCGCCGTCGTCGCCGCCGGTGCCGTGGTCCGGGAAGGCATGGAGGTGCCTCCGATGTCGCTGGTCGTCGGCGTCCCCGCCAAGGTCCTGGACCGCCCGGTTCCCGAGGTGCCACGCCCGAACGTGGCCAACTACCGCGAGCTCGCCGAGGCCTACACGCAGGCCACGCGGGCGTGAGCGGGACGGGCGGAGCTTCCATGGACACCGTGCTCGACCTGCTCGAAGCGCTCGTCGGCTTCGACACCACCAGCCGTGCCACCAACCTCGACCTGGTCGCGTTCGTCGAGGCACACCTCGACGAGCACGGCATCGACCACCAGCGGGTCCTCGATCCGACCGGCACGAAAGCGAACCTGCTGGCCAGGGTCGGCCCGGACGTCGACGGCGGGGTCGTGCTGACCGGCCACACCGACTGCGTCCCGGTCGAGGGCCAGCCGTGGACCCGGCCACCGTTCGAGCTCACCGAGGACGGCGACCGGCTCTACGGGCGTGGTACCACGGACATGAAGGGGTTCCTGGCGGTCGTGCTGGCTGCCCTGCCCGCGTTGGCCGCGACCGACCTGGCCCGACCGATCCACCTGGTACTGACCTACGACGAGGAGATCGGCACCGTCGGCGCACCGTCCGCCGTCGACGCGCTGCTGGCCAGCGGGCCCCGACCCGAGCTGGTGATCGTCGGCGAGCCGACCAGCCTGCGGCCGGTCACCGCGCACAAGGGCGTCCGCGCGTTCACCACCTCGGTGGAGGGGCTCGACGGCCACTCCAGCCAGCCCCAGCACGCGGCGAACGCCATCGCCGCGCTCGCTCGGATCGCGACCTTCATCGACGACCTCGCCGCCCGACACCGGGACGCCGCGGCCGACCCCCGGTTCACCCCGCCGTACACCACGTTCAACCTCGCCACCATCGAGGGCGGCCAGGCCCTCAACATCGTCCCACGCCACGCGCAGCTGACGTGGGAGTACCGGCCCGTCCCCGCGGACGACGCCGACCGGTTGGCCGTCGAGGTGGAGCGCTTCGCGGACGAAGAAGTCCTTCCTCGCCTCCGCGAGGCGACGGGCACCGGACGGATCAGCTTCCGGGCGGACGCCGTCGCGCGCGGCCTCGAAGCGGAGCCCGACGGCGCAGCGGAAGCGTTGGTCCGTCGCCTGACCGGATCCGACGGACCGAGCGAGACGGTGCCGTTCGGGACCGACGGGGGGCACTTCCAGGCGGCCGGGCTGTCCACGGTGGTCTGCGGACCGGGCGCGATCGAGCAGGCGCATCAACCCGACGAGTGGATCGAGCGGTCACAGCTGGTCGCGTGCGTGGATCTGATCGACGGGCTCCGCGAGGAGCTGACCGCCGCGCGCACCTGATCGGTCCGAACCGGTAGCAGGCACGTCCCCGGCGGGCCCGTCAGCCGGCTGCTCAGCCATCCTCGAGCAGGCGCGCGAGTTCGTCGCGCTCCGGCACGGGCAGCGCGACCCCGTCGACGTGGACCCCGGCGCCGGCGACGACCTCCCCCAGTACCACGGCCCGCTGGCCGGCAGCCTGCAGGTCACTGACCGCAGCATCCGCTCGATCGGGCGGGAACGTCGCCAGCACGCACCCCGAGGCGAGGGTCGCCCACGGGTCGACGCGCAGTTCGTGGCAGACCGCCAGGCCGGGCGCGAACCAGGCCACCGTCGAGTGGCTGAGCCGCAGCGCGACCCCGGAGGCGTCGGCGAGCTCGTGGAGGCCGGCGGCCAGACCGCCCTCCGTGGGATCGTGCATGGCCGTCGCTCCGAGCTGCGCCGCGTGCAGCGCCGCATCGACCACGGAGATGCCCGGATCGTCCGCTGCCGCGAGCGCGGCCTCCAGCAGGTCGCTCGGGAGGCCGGTCAGCGCCGAGCCCCGCTCCGACGTCAGCACGGCGGTCCCCTCCACCGGCGCCGAGCCGATCTGCACCAGCAGGTCTCCCTGGGCAGCGCCGCTGGACGCCACCCATCGCCCTGCTCCCACCAACCCCAGCATCTGCCCGACCAGCACCGGCTGCTTGACCGCCGGCGTCACCTCGGTATGTCCGCCGACGAGCGTGGCATCGAGTTCCGTGAGGGTGGTGGTGATCTCGTCGAAGAGGGCCTGCACCTGCGCGTGCTCGGTGCCGAGCGGTAGCAGCATCGTGACCTGGAACCACCGCGGGACCGCGCCGCAGACCGCGACGTCGTTGGCGTTGATCAGCACTGCGTAGCGGCCGGCTGCCCTGCCGGTCAGCGTGATCGGGTCGGTGGCGACGACCAGCGTGTCCGCTGGCACCTCGATGGCCGCAGCGTCCTCACCGACCACCGGCCCGAGCCTCACGGACGGATCGCCGGCGGGTACGTCCCGGAGCAGCACGGCCAGCATCGACCCCGGCAGCTTGCCGGGCCGCAAGGCATCGGGGGACATGGCGTTCCGAACGTGCTGGGCCGCGACCGGCGCCGTCCGCCGGTCGAGCGACTGGCCTCGCCCCGTCGCACGGTAGCGAGGGCGCGTCCCGGTTCCGTGGCTCGATCGCCGTCGCGGCGGAGTCGATGTCCTTCGCCTCTGGCTCGACGAGCCGGACCCGCGGCACGCTCACCGCAAGATCGGCTCGGAGTCCGACGATGAACCTCCCGCTGCCTGAACCGACAGAACCACGGCCGACGCGGACGGCGAGCGGTAGACCGGCCTCATGGGACCTGATGGAGGGACGCCTGGCGGCCGCACGCGTCGATGACCTGCTGGGGGAGGCCTCGTCGCGTCTGACCCGGCTGCTGACGGAGGTGGATCTCCCGACGGACGCCTCCGACACCGCGCGCGAGACGCTGACGGCGGTCGAGGCCGCCCGCGAGAGCATCGCAGCCACGCGACGCCGGCTGCGTACCCCGTGACCCGTCCGGGACCTCGGGCCGAAGGACCCTCGCAGGTCGAGCCGAACCGGCCTGGACCGGACGTCCGCCCCACCGCATGCTCGATGATGAGACCGTAGCGACAGGAGCGGGCATGAGCAGCGTTCGCATCTGCGACCAGCGCGACTGCCCAGCGCACGCGCTCCACGACGTCGACCTCTACGGGCAGGACTTCCACTTCTGCGGCCACCACTGGGCCGAGCTCCGCCCGATCGTGATGGCGCAAATCTCCCCCTGGGAGCGCGAACGCGGCCCGGAGCCCTCGGGGCGGCGCGGGACCCACCCGCGCGAGACGGTCACCGGTCGACGCTAGTGGTTGCACCTCCTGGCGCGAGCGCGGTGGCCGCGCCAGCGGGTGGCGCGGCCACTTAGCCTGGATCCACCGCGCAGCTACGGCGGTAGTGGTGTGGGTTCCAATGGAAATGCCTTCTGACCTGGGATGATGCGGGTGTCGAAGACCGCAGTGTCCACAGAGCAGAAGGCATC
>SKJX01000081.1 GCA_007121785.1 Nitriliruptoraceae bacterium | reverse complement strand
TCGACGCCACCGCCGGTGGCCCCGGGGTCGAGATCTACGACATCCCGTTCACCTCGATCAGCTCCTTCGTGCTGCTGATGAGCTCCTTGACGATGGTCCTCGCCCACCACGCACACTCCCGAGGTGATCTGCGCCGGATGCGGCTGTGGATCCTTGCCACCGCCGGGCAGGGGATGGTGTTCCTCGGTGGGCAGGTCTTCGAGTTCAACGTCTTCTACCGCGAAGGGCTGGTCCTCACCGAGTCGCCCTTCGCGTCCTCGTTCTACGTGCTCACCGGTTTCCACGGGATCCACGTCTCCGTCGGCGTCCTGATGCTGCTGAGCCTCTACACGCTGTCGTTGACCGGCAAGATCAAGCCGAACCAGGACGTGAAGACGGAGATGATCGGCCTGTACTGGCACTTCGTCGACATCATCTGGGTCGTGATCTTCACCGTCGTCTACCTCATCCCGGAGATCGCCGTCCTCGCCTGACGACGAGTCCCCGCCTGTCCCGAGGCACCTTCGGAGGCCCACCCATGAGCAGCACCGACGCGCCGGACCGCACCGAAGGGTCCGACCAGCACCACCACCACCCGACGCCGCGGCAGTACGTCAACATCGCTGTGGTGCTGGCGGTGCTGACCGCGCTCGAGGTGTCGACGTACTTCTTCGACTTCGGCGCGATCGCGATCCCGCTGCTGATCGTGCTGATGATCGTGAAGTTCCTCTACGTCGCGGGCTGGTTCATGCACCTGAAGTTCGACAGCCCGGTCTTCAAGACGCTGATGTACCTCGGCCTGGGCTTCGCCCTGGTGCTCTACATCCTGACGAGCGTCATCGTGCTGTTCGACTCCGCCCCGGCCATCTGATGCCCCACGACCCGTCGCACCACTCGCCCGGTCGGTCCTTGCCCGACCCCGCTCCTCGCTCTGCGACACGTCACCCCAGGGGGACGCTGTGAACCACGATTTCCGCAGCCGCGTCATCATGCCGATCGTGCTGCCCATCCTTGTGCTGCTCACGATGGCGGCGTTCGTCGGCGCGATCGCCGCGTCGTTCCTGTGGAACACCAACGCCGGCGCGTTGATGCTCGCCGCGGTCGCCGCCGGCGGGATCCTGTTCACCGTCAGCCTGGCGACCAGCGAGGATGAGCTCGGCAAGGCTCGAGGCGGGGTGCTGGTCTTCGCCGCGGTGCTCCCGATCGCCGTCGGCGGTGCCTACGCGGCCGGCCTGCTGGGGGGCATCGATGACGAGGACCGCAAGATCAACGTCGAACCGCTGGTCCAGTTCCCCGAGGATGTGCCCGTGATGGCCGCGGAGAACTCCCAGGACTTCTGCCTGCTGGACGAGGAGACCGGCGACTGCGAGACCACCGACAGCTGGGAGGTCGTGCCGTCGCAGGAGGAGGAGAACCTCTCCTTCGTGTTCGAGAACCTGGAAGCCGGTGTCCCCCACAACGTGGTCATCGCCGAGCTCGAAGGCACCGTCGAGGATCCGGAGCAGGGTGAGGACATCACCGGCAGCGAGTTGGTCACCGGCGTCACCACCGACTACTACGTCGACGAGGACATGGCCTGGGACGACCTGCCGGACGAGTGGTACTTCTACTGCACCGCCCACGTGAACATGAATGGTGTCGGCACGGTCGTCGACGACGCCTGACGGCGGTGACGGTCAGTACGAGCCGGTGACGTAGTCCTCGAGCTGTTTCGCCTCGTCGGCCAGCTCCTCCATCCGCCACTTGACGATGTCGCCGATGGAGACGATCCCGATCAGCGCGCCGTCGTGGACCACCGGTACGTGGCGGATGCGCCGTTCGGTCATCATCACGATCAGGTCGTTGGTGCTGGTTGACCGGTCGCAGACGGTGACGTCGGCGCTCATGATGGATCCGACCGTCTCCTGCAAGGCATCCGCGCCGGTCTCGGCCAACCGTCGGACGATGTCACGTTCGGAGACCACCCCCTCGACGTGGCGGTCGTCCTGCGAGACCACGAGCGCACCGACGTTGAACCGCTCCAGTTCGGCGACCGCGTCGGTCAGGGTCGCCCCTGGGGCGATCGTGCCGACGTCGTGCCCCTTGCGGTCCAGGATCGTGCTCACCGGGATACCCATGGTCGCTCTCCTCCTCGACGGCTGGCGACGGTGGTGATGACACCTTGCCTGCTGCATCGCTCCGGGGCTACCCCTGATCCTCCGGGAGCCCGATCTGCGCGTCGTGCCCGCACAGCGACGGCAGCAGCGCGTCGGCGAGGGCGAGGCCGACCGCACGGTGCGCGGCCGTCGGCCAGTGGATGCCGTCGGGGTTGAGCTCCTCGGCCTGCGGACGGATGAGCGGCCAGGCTGCCACGGCCCGGAACCCGTGGGCGACGGCAAGTGAGAGCTGCTCGGCCTCCGCCCGCGGGTGTTCGGGATGGCGGTCGCCGTAGTAGGCGGAGCGGTGACTGGTCGGCCCGAGCACCACCCCGGCAGCGCGACCCCAGGTCAACCCCCGCACGTGGTCGAGCAGCTGGCCGTACAGCCGATGGAACTCCCCGGTCGGTGTCCGGCGTCCGCGACCCCGGCGGAGCCGGACCAGGTGCGGGTAGGCGGCGTGCAGCCGTGTCCGGACCGTTCGACGGAGCCGGTCGGGGCGCAGGAACGGCACCAGCGCCTGGATGGACGGCGGGACACCGGCCGGTGCGTGGTCGAAGCTGCCGACCCCGACGACGACCGCATCGGCGGGGCCGATCACCTCGAACTGGGCGTGGCGGTCCTTGGTGACCAGCCGGACCGCGTCGCGCACCGTCGACCCCGGCTGCGCGAGCACGGTGCGCGCGACCGGCCGGTCCAACCGTTCAGCCAGGTGGTCCGCTAGGACGTTCGGGTAGAGGGTGGGCTCGTCCGGCAGCTGGGGGCCGCGGTGGTCGGTGAAGGCCGTCGAGTCGCCGATCACCACCAGCCGAAGTGGGAGCTCGACATCCGACGGATCGAACGCTCCGCGGCGTGTCACCCGGACGGCACCGTCGGGCGGCCGGCCGCCGTCGAGGTGGTCACGGGGTCGTTGGGCAGCACCGGTCGTGGACGGGCACGGACCCAGGTCAACACCGTCATCAGCCAGACCAACGCCGCGCCCAGGATGTGCAACGAGACGAGCTCCGGTGGGATGCCCAGCCAGTACTGCAGGTAGCCGACCCCGCCCTGGGCGAGTTGAACGAGCAGCAGCAGTCGGATCGCGCGACGCAGCTTGGGTGGCCCGCTGCGCCAGGTGACCGCCACGGTCGCCACGGTCAGCCCGATGAGCAGCCACACCGCGTCGGCGTGGGCGATGGCCATCACGCGGATGTCCAGGCCCAACCGGGGGGCATCGACGTCGCCGCCGTGCGGACCCGAGCCCGTGACCAGCGTGCCGAGCACCAGCACGGCTGCGGCGACGATCAGGATGGCGGTCGTCGCGTGCTGGACGCCGGTCGGCGGCGGCGGGGTGGCCACCTGCGGCCGGACGCGCTCATGCAGGACCACGGCGGCGGCGATCAGGACCATCGACAGCAGGAAGTGCCCGGCCACGGTCAGCGGGTAGAGCCCGGAGAGCACCGTGATGCCCCCGAGCAGCGCTTGACCGAGGACGCCGAGGGGAAGCACCCAGGCCAGACGCTCCACGGTCGAGGTGTGTGGACGGGTCTTGCGCACCTGCCACCAGACGAGCACGGCGGCCGCGAGGACCGGGAAGGTCAACAGCCGGTTGCCGAACTCCACGGCGGCCTGCCAACCCGCGTGGTCGCCGCCGGCGACCGGGGCGATGTTCGCGCCGTCGCAGGTGGGCCAGTCGATGCAGCCGAGGCCGGAGCCGGTGACGCGCACGACACCGCCGGTGGCCACGATCACGACGTTGGTGATGATCGCGGCCAGCGCGAACCACCGCAGCAGGCGCCACGCACGCGGTTCGGTCGGAGAGCTCGCGACAGGCTCGGACATGCGTCGGAGGATACCTCCCGGACCGGTTGGGCCACCTACCAGCGTGCGTGCGTCACCGGGCCTGGTCGGTGTCGTGGGTCGTCGTCGTGGCGGCGTGCGCCACGGGGGCGACGGTCGCACGACCTCGGTGACCGCGCGTACCCTCATCCCGACCCACCTTCCCCGGCCACCAGCGAGGTCACCGTGTCCTCCTCCGGTCCGTCCGTCGCCGTGCCGGCCCGCACGCACCGTCGTCGCGCGATCCTCCTGGCGTTGCTCGGCGCGTTCCAGCTGTGGATGTGGGGTACCCGGTTGTGGAACCAGGTCCAGAGCACCGAGGGCGTGTCGGCCGCGTTCGTCGGGGTCCACGTCACGCTGTTCACCGCCGGCATCGCGGTCGGCATCGTGCTCGGCGTGCTCGCGTGGCGGCTGTGGCGTGAGGCGGCGGCCGCGGAGCCGGTGGGGCACTCGGGACTGACGGATGCGACGCGCCGGTGAGCGACCGCTCGAGTCCCGAAGCCGAGCCGGCAGCGGAGGCGCACGCTGACGCGGACGTCGGGCCCGACGTCGGGCCGATGCACGAGGCCGGTCGCTACGAGTCACGCGACCGGGCGATGCAGCGCATGCGTCGCTACGTGCTTGTCACCAAGCCGCGCATCATCGAACTGCTCCTGGTCACGACCGTCCCGGCGATGGTCGTCGCCGCAGAGGGGTGGCCCTCCACGTGGCTGGTCGTCGCCACCCTCCTCGGCGGCACCCTGTCCGCCGGGAGCGCGAACGCCCTGAACAACTACCTCGACCGCGACATCGACCGCGTGATGGCCCGAACCTCGATGCGGCCGACCGCCACGGAGGAGGTCACCGCCCGGGGTGCCTTGGGGCTGGGGCTGGTGCTGGCGATCCTCGGTTTCGTCTGGCTGGCGGTGTTCGTCAACCTCGTCGCTGCCGCGTTGGCGACCGGGGCGATCGCCTTCTACGTGTTCGTGTACACGATCGGGTTGAAGCGGCGCAGCTCGCAGGGCGTGGTCATCGGTGGCATCGCCGGCTGCGTCCCGGTCCTGACCGGGTGGGCCGCTGTCACCGGGGGGTCGTTGGCGGACCCCCGACCGTGGTTGCTGTTCTCGATCATGCTGTGGTGGCAACCGCCGCACTTCTGGGCGTTGGCGATGAAGTACCGCGAGGACTACGCCCGTGCCGGGCTGCCGATGCTGCCGGTCACCTACGGCAACGATGAGGCCACCAGACACATCCTGCTCTACAGCTACCTGCTCCTGCTGTTGGTGCTGCTCTACATCGCCGGCGCCTTCGCCGGGTGGATGTTCGCCACGGTGTCGCTGGTACTGACCGGGGGGTGGCTGCTGCTCGCGCATCACCTCCGTCGGGAACGCACGGTCGACGCCGCCATGCGGCTGTTCCACTACTCGACCGTCTACCTCGCGCTGCTGTTCATCGCGGCGGCGGTCGACGCGGCGTTCTGACGCCGGCTGGTCGGCCCCTTGGGGCTTGACCTCCTGCGCTCGACCGGCTGAAGTCGGCGACAGGCGAGCGGAGGAGACCGCATGGGAGCCGACACGCTGGAGGTCCGCGAGCAGATCCTGGCGGACATCGAGGGTCGCACGCTCATCGACGTCTTCATGGCCACCTGCGACACCAACGGGGGTCGGCCGGCGCTGGTGGCCAAGGAAGGCGAGGCCTTCGTGGCCCGCACTTGGAACGACTACCGGGACGAAGCCAGCCAGGTCGCCATGGCGCTGCGTCGCTTCGGGGTGCGCCACGGCGACCATGTCGCGTTGATGATGACCAACCGCCCGGAGCACGTCATCAGCGATGTTGGGGTCCTGTTGGCCGGCGGGGTCCCCGTCTCGGTCTACAACACGCTGGCGCCGGAGCAGATCGCCTACATCGCCGGCAACTGTGAGGCGACGGTCGCCATCGTCGAGGACGCGGCGTTCCTCTCGACCTGGGAGGCGGTCCGCGACGACCTGGAGCACCTCGAACTGCTGGTCGTGATCGACCCCACCGATGTCGATCTCGACCGCGACGACGTCGTCAGCTACGAGTGGTTGCTCGCCGATGGGGCTGATGCGCTGGCCAGCCGGCCGGGGGAGTTCGAGAACAGCTGGCGTGCGGTCGACCCCGACGACGCGGTCACGCTGATCTACACCTCCGGGACCACCGGTCCGCCCAAGGGCGTGGTGATCACCCACCGGGGGCTGCTCTTCCAGCTCGCGGTCACCCAGCGCCTGCTGGACGTCCAACCGGGACAGCGTGGGGTGTCGTACCTGCCGCTCGCGCACGTCGCCGAGCGTATGACGACCCACTACCTCGGCATCCGCTACGCCGGCACGATCTCCTTCGTTCGCGACATGAGCGAGGTCCTCGAGACCCTCCAGCAGGCCCGCCCGCAGCTGTTCATGGCCGTGCCGCGGGTGTGGGAGAAGATGCACGCTGCGCTGCTCGCCAAGGTCGAGGCGTCGGAGGATCCACGCAAGCGCAAGCTGGCGCTGAAGGCGATCGAGGTCGCCACGGAGAAGGTGGGCATCGAGCTGGCAGGCGACACCCCGTCGTTGAAGCTCAAGCTCCAGCACGCGCTGTTCGACCGGCTGGTCTTCTCCAAGATCCGCGACGGTCTCGGTCTGGACCAGCTGCGCTACGCGCTGTCGGGCGCGGCGCCGATCAGTGCCGACCTGTTGCGGTTCTTCAAGGCGATCGGGGTGGAGATCCTCGAGGTCTACGGCATGACCGAGTCGACGGCCGTGATCACCGCCAACGCGCCGGGTCAGGTCCGGATCGGCACGGTCGGGCAGCCGTTGCCCGGCATCGAGGTCCGCATCGCCGAGGACGGGGAGATCCTCGCGCGTGGACCGATCATCACCCCCGGCTACCACGGTCGACCGGAGGCGACCGCGCGGGCGATCGATGCCGAGGGGTGGCTCCACACCGGTGACCTCGGACGCATGGACGACGACGGCTACCTCCGCGTCGTCGGACGCAAGAAGGAACTGATCATCACCGCGGGTGGGAAGAACCTCTCGCCCAACAACATCGAGGAGACCATCAAGCAGCGGACGCCGCTGATCGCTCAGTTGTGCGCCGTCGGGGACGAGAAGCCCTACATCTCCGCGCTGGTCGTGCTGGATGCGGAGGCGCTGCCCGGGTGGTGCGAGTCGCGGGGGATCCGGTTGGCGTCCGTCGCGGAGGCGGCTGAGCACCCGGAGGTGATCGCCGAGGTCCAGCGAGCGATCGACGAGGGCAACGAGCACCTCTCCCGGGTCGAGCAGGTCCGTCAGTGGGCCATCGTCCCCGCGGAGTGGACCGCGGAGTCCGAGGAGCTCACGCCTTCGCTGAAGCTCAAGCGCAACGTGATCCACGCCAAGTACGCCGACGTGATCGACCGGCTGTACACCAGCAGCAGCTGACGGCGGGCGCCTGACCAGCGCGGGGCTGGATGGACGGCGGCGGAGGCCCGGACGGGCCCCGCCGCCGTCTCGCTCGCGCGGCCACCGGCGGACCGTCCTTGACCCCGCATGAACAACTGTTTAGCATGTTGAACATGGATTCAGCCACCTCAGCCACCGACCCGGACCGCACGACCCGTGCGCGCATCCGGGACGCGGCGCTGCGCTGTTTCGCTGACGCCGGGGTGTCGGACACCTCGGTGCGGACGATCGCCGAGGCCGCGGAGGTCTCGCCCGGGCTGGTGATCCATCACTTCGGCTCGAAGGACGGCTTGCGCGTCGCGTGCGACGAGCATGTCGCGGGGCTGGTCCGCAGCCGCAAGCAGGAGTCGATGCGCCAGGGGCCCGGCCTCGACCCCGTCGCCGCGCTTCGTGGTCAGGCAGACGGCCCACCCGTGCTCGCCTACCTGGCGGCGACCCTTCGGGACGGCTCGCCCCAGGTCGCGGAACTCGTCGACGAGATGGTGGCCGACGCCGTCGACTACATGGCCGAGGGCGAAGCCAACGGGCTGCTGCAGCCCAGCGACGACCCCTACGGCCGTGCCGCCGTGCTCACCGTGTGGTCGCTCGGTGCGCTGGTCCTCAACGAGCACGTCGGGCGGCTGCTGGACGTCGACCTGCTCGGCGACCCGGCGCAGGCGAGCGCGTACTTCCTGCCGGCGCTGGAGCTGCTGGGCCGGGGCGTGCTCACCGAAACGCTCTACGGCCAGGCCCGCGCCAGCTTCACGGCCGACGGTGATCAGGAGGTTGCCCCATGAGCGATGTCCTCGTCCGTGCGGAGGGCCTGGTCAAGGACTACGGCCAGCACCGGGCTCTCGACGGGCTCGAGCTGGAGGTCTCCCGCGGAGAGATCTTCGGGTTCCTCGGCCCCAACGGTGCCGGCAAGTCGACCACGATCCGCATCCTGCTCGACCAACTGCGTCCGACCGCGGGGCGAGCGGAGGTGTTCGGGACCGCTCCGCGCGAGGGTGGGCCGCGGCAACGCGCCCGCATCGGCTACCTGCCCGGCGAACTCGCGCTCAGCGGCCGTGACACCGCGGGGGCGCTGCTGGACCACCTCGCCAGGTTGCGGGGTGGCGCCGGCACGACCCGGATCCCGGAGCTGGCCGAGCGGTTCAACCTCGATCTCGACCGGCCGATCCGGGGGCTGTCCAAGGGCAACAAGCAGAAGGTCGGCGTGATCCAGGCGTTGATGCACGACCCGGAGCTGCTGATCCTGGACGAGCCCACCAGTGGTCTCGACCCGCTGCTGCAACACGAGTTCCTGACGATGGTCCGCGAAGCGCGAGACAGCGGGGCGACGGTGTTCATGTCCTCGCATGTGCTCAGCGAGGTCGAGGAGATCGCCGGCCGCGTCGCGATCGTGCGCGAGGGTCGCATCGTCGACCTCGACGACGTGGCCACGCTGCGCCACCACGCCGGGCAGGAGGTCGAGTTGACCTTCGCCGAGCCGGTCCCGGCCGAGGCGTTCGACGGCCTGCCAGGCGTCAGCGACGTCGAGGTGGATGACGGATCCGTGCGGTGCCTGCTGCGCGGGGAACCGGACGCGTTGCTCAAGGCTGCCGCCCGCTACCACGTGACCCGCTGGTCGGCGCAGGACCGCGAGCTCGAGGACCTGTTCCTCGACCACTACCGCGTGCCCGTGTCCGATGACGACGGCGAGGTGGTCGCGGACCCCGGGTCCTCCGTCCGGGCCGGGACCTCGGCCGGATCCGCACCGGACACGGAAAGGGCACGCTGATGGCCTCCGATGCCACCCCCTCGACGTCCACGGACGCGTCATCCACCGCCGCCGTCACGCCCACCGGCGGGAGCGACCCGTCACCGCAGCGCGCGGGAAGCGTCACCGTCCTGCGGTGGGTGCTGCGCCAGCACCGGCGGGCCCTGATCGGCTGGACGGTCGCCGTCGCCGTGGTCTGCGGGATCTACGTGAGCTTCTGGCCGGCGATGGGCGACGCGGGGGAGCTCGAGGCCCTCATCGAGGGCATGCCCGAAGGGATCGTCGCGGCGCTGGGCTACGACGCGATCGGGACACCGGCCGGCTACCTCGAGAGCACGATCTTCGGCCTGCTCGGCCCGATCCTGTTGTTGGTGTTCGGGCTGACCTTCGCCGCCAAGCTCGTCGCGGGCGAGGAGGAGGACGGCACGCTGGAGCTCGAGCTCAGCGCACCGATCGCCCGTGGCTCGGTGTACCTCCAGCGCTACCTGACGGTCGTGCTCGCGCTGCTGTGGCTCTGCCTCGTGGTCGCGGCCGTCACGGTCGGGCTGGTCGCCGCGTTGGACATGCAGGTCGGGACCCCGGAGCTCCTGGCGATCACGCTCGGGATGTTCCTGCTGGCGCTGGCGTTCTCCTCCGTCGCGTTCGCGGCCGGGGCGGCCACGGGCCGCAAGGCGATCGCCCTGGCGGTGGGCGCCGGGCTGGCGGTCGCGGCCTACATCGCCAACGCGCTCGCGCCGCTGCTCGACGACGGACGGTGGTTGGAGGCGATCAGCCCGTTCGCCTGGTACCTGGCCAGCGAGCCGCTCGTGGACGGGCTGTCGGTGCCCGGCGCGCTCGGGCTGGTGGCGTTGGCGCTCGTCCCGGTCGGGCTCGCGGTCGTCCGGTTCGACCGCCGCGACCTCGGCGTGTGATCGGCTCCGGGGGGCGTCAGCGATCGACGTCGACCCGCAGCTGCCGGCGGTAGCGCCGCTCGTGCGCGGTGATGCCCAGGACCTCCTCCTCGCGTTCGACCTGGTCATCGCGCCAGCCCGCCCGCTCGTAGAACCGGCGGGCGCGGACGTTGCCGGTGGCCACCCACAGCACCGCCTCCTCGTACCCCTCGCCGAGGAGGTGGTCCGTCGCCGCCCGGAGCAGGGCACGGCCGACGCCGCGCCCCCAGACGTCCGGGTCGACGTTCAGCGCGTGCACCTCGCCGAGCGTCCCGCCGTCGCGGTCGGGGCCAGCGATGACGAACCCGACCGCAGGTCCGGTGTCGTCGAGGGTGGCGACCAACCGGGTCAGGCCCGGTCGCGGTGCCTGCTCGAGGACCCGCGCCCAGCGCTGCCGGCGCTCCTCGACCGACATCGCCGCCAACCGGTCGTCGGGGAAGATGCCCTCGTAGGCGGTCTGCCAGGCGGCCACGTGGACGCGGCCGAGCGCCGCGGCGTCGTGGGGTCCGGGTTCGCGGATCTCGACCACGGGACCACCTCCAGGGTCGTGACGATGTCGGCGCCGGGCCGGGCACGGCACCTCGACGAGCCGGATGGGCGGAGCATGCCACGTCGACGCGCTGGGTACGGTCGATCCGGGCAGCCGACCGATGGGGTCGTTCGTGGTGAGGACCGTGATGCGGTGGGTGCTGATCATCGGATGTGTCTGGCTGGCGCTCGTGGTGCTGGCGGCGACGTTCCAGCGGCAGATGATCTACCTCCCCGACGGCAGCGACCCGGTCCGACCCGCCGATGTCGACGAGTTGCGGTTCACCACCGCCGACGACCTGGACCTGACCGCCTGGTGGTTCAGCCCCGACACGGAGCCTGCGTCGACGATCCTGGTCGCACCCGGCAACGCCGGCAACCGCGCCAACCGTGAGCCGATGGCGCGCGAACTGGTCGACCGGGGCCACGCGGTGGTGCTGCTCGACTACCGCGGCTACGGAGGCAACCCTGGGCGTCCGTCCGAGGACGGGATCGTGGCCGACACCCGAGCGGCCGCGGAGCACCTCGCCGGCCGTGACGACGTCGACGCCGACCGGCTGGTCTACCTGGGGGAGTCGATCGGGACTGCGGCCGTCGCGGCGGTGGCGGCGGACCTGCCACCAGCGGCACTGGTGCTGCGTTCCCCGTTCCCCGAGCTCGCCGACGTCGGCAGCAGCGCCTACCCGTTCCTGCCGGTGCGTACCTTGCTCCGCGAACGGCACCCGACCACCGAGCACCTGCGTGCCTACGACGGGCCGACGTTGGTGGTCGCCGGCGGCTCCGACCGCATCGTGCGGACCGCGCTGTCGCGGCAGGTCGCGGAGGACGCCGACACCGACTACGTCGAGGTGGAGGGCGTCGGTCACAACGACCCCGAGCTGTTCACCGGCGCGCGTTTCCTGGACGCGGTCGACGCGCACGTGCGCGACGCCGTCGACCCCGCGGACTGACCGCCCGCCTCCGCCCGCCTCCGCCCGCCTCCGCCCGCCTCCCGGATGTGTGTGCAGATCGGATCGGATGTGATCGCGTGTGCCCACGCTTGCGGCGGGGTGGCGGGTCAGCGCGGATGTGTGTGCAGATCGGATCGGATGTGATCGCGTGTGCACACGCTTGGGGGTGGGCCGTGGCAGCTGCACGGTGCCGCTGTCGGGTCAGACGAAGTCGCTGAACCCGCGGTCGACATGGCCCGTCAGCCGACGGTGCAGTCGGGCCGCCGCGTCGTCGGTCAACTCGCCGACGTAGTCGGCGACGAGCCGCAGCACCTCGATGTCGGCCTTCGCGCGGTCCGCTGCGTCGAGCAGCGACTCGAGCTCCGGTTGCAGCTCGCGCGGGAAGATGGAGGTGTCGGCTCGGGAGGTGTGCACGGCGTCGGCGTGCAGCTCGAACAGCTCGCGGACCACCCGTCGTTGACCGTGCTGGTAGGTGGCCATGCGCGGATGCTCGATCACGAACACCCACAGCAGGTCGCGCAGCACGTCGTCGACCAGGCGGGCGTCGCGGGGGATCGCGAGGTCCTGCTCGTGGCGTCGCGGCGGTGCGCTCGGGTCGGCCAGGCTCACCGAGTGCACCAGCCGGTTGATCAGGCGCTTGCGCATCAGCCGCAGCGCGTCGCGTGACTCCGCGGAGCCGTCGTGCTCGCCGGCGAGGTGGCGGAACCGCTCGAAGGGGCCGTCCTCGTCGGTGAACAGCTCCTCGAACGCCTGGGTCAGCTCACCGGCGGTGTAACGCGACGGGTCGGCGCTCGGCTGGTCGGCGAGCTTGTCACGGCGGCGTCGACGCTCGACCAGTTTCGCCGCGGTGTGCTCCCGCGCGGATGACGACTGGGTCAACAGCGCGAGCGGGAGGGAGCCGGCGAGGTAGAAGTCCTCGAGGTCGTGGACGGCGTAGGCGGTGTCATCCGCCCACTCCATCACCTGCGCTTCGAAACTCTGGGTGTGACGGCGCTCGTCCGGGACGGGCTCGCGGACCCAGGCGGCCTCCTCACGTTCGGAGGGGTAGAAGCACCACTTGCGGTCGCTGACCTCGCCGCGTTCCCACGGGTACTTGATCGAAGCGTCCAGCGTCGCCCGGGTGAGGTTGAGGCCGGGTTGGGCGGTGGAGCCGGTCAGCCGCTTGGTGACCAGCCGGAAGGTCTGCGCGTTGCCTTCGTACCCACCGACCTCGTCCGGATCGAGTCCCCAGCTTCGGGCGGCCGTATCAACTGCCTCCGACAGCGACTCCTCGCCGACGTGACCGAAGGGCGCGTGGCCGAAGTCGTGCATGATCGCGGCCGCCTCGACCACGTCCGGGTGCGCGCCGAGCTTCCAGCCCAGACGGCGGGCGAGCTGCGACACCTCGATGGTGTGGGTCAGCCGGGTGCGGAAGAAGTCGGCTTCGCCCGGTGCGACGACCCCCGTCTTCCCCTGCAGCTTGCGGAACGCCGTGGTGTGGACCAGCCGGTCGTAGTCACGGGCGAACGGGTGCCGGTAGTCCGCCGGGTCGTCACGGCCCGGTGCCCGGGCCAAATCGTCGTCGGTGTACCCGGTCAATCGTGGATCAGCCATCGGCCTTCGCGTTCGGTCGGGGATCGTGCGTGTCGACGCACGGGTGATCGGCGGAGGTGGACGGGAATCGAACCCGCCAGGGACGGCGCTGCCGTCCCTCGTCGGCTTTGAAGGCCGCGGGACCCACCAGGCGTCCGGACACCTCCTCGCGCAGTGCGCGCGGCGCCAGGCTACTGGCCCGGCGCCGTGTCGCGAGGAGGCCGTCGGCTGGTGGTCGCCGGTTGGCGGTCACCGGCCACCGGCCACCGGTCACCGGCCACCGGCCACCGGTCACCGGCTGGTGGTCACCGGCCACCGGCCGACGGTCAGCGGCTCGGATGGACGTAGCTGGCCAGCGCAGCCCGGGCGGCTTCCGGTGGGTCCTCGCGCAGGCTGTAGCGCGACCCGCGACCTTCGCCCCGGGTGGACACGAGCCCGGCCTGCCGCAGGATCGACAGGTGATGGTGAGCGGTCGCCTTGGCAACGTCGAGCTCGCCGGTCGCCTCGCTCAGGCTGATCGGGCCGGCGGCCATCCGGCGCAGCAGCTTCAGTCGGCTCTCGTCACCGAGCGCCTTGAACAGCCGCAGCAGGGCCGGGGACGGGGCCTCCGACGGCAGCGAGACGAACTGGTCGGCGACCGAGGTGGTCAGCACCTCCGCGTCACCGCGGGTGCCGAGCACGATCCACGGGCGGATCCAGAAGCTCGGCAGCAGCAGGACGCGACGGATGCTCGCATCCGTCGACAGCTCGTAGCCGTTGGTCGCTTCCAGCACGATGCTGGCGACGTCCTGCCCGTCCTCGTGCTGCCGCTGGCGGTAAGCGACGTCGCGCGCGATCGCCCCCATCGCCTCCCGTTCGAGGGTCTCCCAGAGGTCGCAGACGCCCCGGATCGCCGCCAGGAGCCTGGCCCCGTGGGTGGTCGGGTCGAGCTGCACGATCCGGTCCACGGGGTTCTGCCCGTCGGCCTCGAAGCTGCAGACGTGGTCGATCGCCTCCTGCTCACCGGCCGCGACCCGCTCGCCGAGCTCACGGGATCCGGCGTGGTGGGTGGTGGCGTAGTGGCCGAGCAGCAGCCGCCAGGCGATCTCCGGGTCGTCCTCGAGCGTGGCCAGCAGCTGGTCGACCCCGGTGGGATCCGGGAGGTCGGCAGCGAGCAGGCTCAGCACGTGGAACGAGTTGTCGACCACGTCGAGGTCGGTGAGTTCGTCCAGGACGCCGTCGGGCAGCTGTTCCCGGGCGTGCACGATCCGGTCGGGGCCGACGTCGTAGTTCTGCGTGCCGTCGAGGTCGACGAGCACCCCGATGAGCCGCAGCAGCTCGGCGCCGGCCGAGGACCGGACGTGCAGCTCCAACGTCGACGACAGCGACGTCGGACGGAGGTCGACCATCCTCATGCGCGGGGTCCCGGTCGGGTTCGACGTTTACCGGACGTTGCAACCGTACACCGCGGACATGCCACGGGCGGCGCGACGCCGACGGCAGATGGGTATCGATCGGCTCCTTCGGGCAGTGTCCGATGAGGAGCGAACGCTGAGACCCATACAGTGGTCGTATCTCACCGAACACCGAGGGATCGCATCGTTCGACAAGCGACGTATCATGGTGTACGATATCTGTCGAACGAAGGCGGCAGCCGCGCTCCGATCCCCGGCAGAGCCCGCGCCAGGGCACCGACCGACGTTCGTGGAGGTAGCAACCATGCTCGACATCCCCCAGCTCGAGGTGGTCGCACGTTCGCAGGCCGAGGAAGCCGAGCACCTCGCTCACCACCGCCGGCTGCGGCGCGAGCTGCGGCCGCACGGCCCGGGCCTACGCACCCGTGTCGCCCGCGGCCTGGCCGAAGCGGCCCACCGCCTCGACCCCGAGATCCCAACCGACACGACCAGCCCGTCCGACCCGACTGGCCCGCCCGTCGGCGCCGCCGGTCCCCGGCAGGCGGCCTGAGGCGAGGCACCGACCGGACGTCACCGCTCGGCGGCGCGGCCCGACCGCAGCCCACCGTCGGGGTGTACGTCCTCGTCCGCACGCGGACCGACGTGGGGCCCGCGCCGAGAGGCGCGGGCCCCACGTCGTCGCGGAGGCCGACGATGCGGCTGGCGGATCACCCGCGCAGGTCGTCCGCCCGGTCGGCCACCTCCGCGAGCAGCAGCGCCTCGCCGAGGCTGGCCCGCACGAAGTCGTCGAGGTGGAGCGACTCGTCCTCCCCGTGGGCGTTGGACGCCGGATCCTCGATGCCCCACAGCAGGCAGGGCGCACCCCCGAACGCGTCGCTGAACGGCCCGACGAACGGGATCGAGCCGCCGCAGCCCAGCGCCGCCGGTTCACGACCGTAGGCCGCGGTGAGCGCGGTCACCGCCGCGTCCCACGCCGGGCCGCCCGGCTCCATCATCCAGGCGCGGTTGCGCTCACCGAGCTCGACCTCCACCTCGACGCCCCAGGGCGCGGCGCCGCGCAGGTGGTCCCGCAGCGTCGTCATGGCCCGATCGGGGTCCTGGCCGGGCGCCAGGCGGCACGACAGCTTGGTCGTGACCTCCGACAGCAACGTGTTCGACGCCTGGGCGACCGGGGGTACGTCCATACCGGTGGGCGTGATCGTCGGCTGCATCCACAGGCGCTCGAGCAGCGAGCGGTCGGGATCGCCGATGAACCGCACCTGGTCACGCATGCGCACCTCGGCGCGCAGTTGCTCGGGGTCGGTGTCCAACGCCTCCAGCCGGTCGCGCTCCTGTCGCGGCATCGGCCGTACGTCGTCAGCGAACCCGGGGACGGCGATCGCGCCGTCGTCGTCGTGGAGGGTGGTCAGCAGCCGCGACATCGCCGTGAGCGCGTCCGGGACCGCGCCGCCCCACATGCCCGAGTGCACCGGCTGGTCGAGCGTGCGCACCGTCACGGTCGCGTCCGCCATCCCCCGCAGCGCGTAGGTCAGGCCCGGCCACCCGAGCTTCCAGTTGACCAGGTCGGTCAGCACGATCACGTCGCTGGTGAGCTGGTCGCCGTAGGTCGCCAGGAAGCGGTGCAGGTTGGGGGAGCCGATCTCCTCCTCGCCTTCGATGACGACCCGGACGTTGACCGGCAGCGCCCCGCGGGCATCCAGCCAGGCCCGGATCGCGCTGGCGTGGGCGAGGATGCCGGCCTTGTCGTCGGCGGTGCCGCGGCCGTACAGGCGGCCGTCGCGCTCGGTCGGTTCGAACGGTGCCGACCCCCACCGGTCGGGTGTGCCGACCGGTTGCACGTCGTGGTGGGCGTAGAGCAGCACCGTCGGCGCGTCGTCGCCGGCGTGGCACCACTCGCCCGTCACGTAGGGGTGCGCCCCGTCGAGCTCCAGCAAGCGCACGTGTTCGAGGCCGGCCGCACGCAGCACCTCGACGACCTGCTCGGCGCTGCGGCGGACCTCGTCGGCATGGTCGGGCTGGGCGCTGATCGACGGGATCCGGACCAACTCCTCCAGGTGGTGGCGGGCCGTCGGCTGCCACGCCGCCAACGCGGCCGCGACGTCGTCGAGGTGGTCCGGGACGGCCGTGGCGGTGGGCAGGTCGGTCGAGGTCACAGCGCCTCCTGGCAGCAGGGGTACGGACGATCGTCCACCGGGGAGTCTGCCGCAGCGTCCCGGTCGCTGCCGACGGCCGCACGGCTGGGCGGCTTCCGGACGGGCCGCTCGGCCCGCACGGTGCATCGGCGCCTGGCCGAGGGCCCGCCGGTGGCCGCGTTGTCGGGGGCCGTGACGACGCGACTATCCTCCGGAGCCGGTTCACCTCGTGACCGGTCGACCCCGGTCACCTTCGACCACCGTTCGATGGAGACGACACCTTGGGACAGGCAGCGGAGGCGTGGGAGCAGCTGTCCGGCATGCTCGCGGACGGCAACGTTGATGCGCTGCCGGAGCTGTACGACAAGGATGCGCTCTACCTCGAGCCGTACAACCCGCCGCACCGGGGCAACCTGCTGATCCAGGCCTACCTCAAGGACTGGCTCGGCGGCAAGGACGACATCACGGTCGAGAGCAAGCGGGTGGTCGAGTCCGACGACGGCACCTCGCTGGGGGTGGAGTGGACGATCTCCTACACCGCCGCCGGTCGCCGGTGGGCGGACCTGCCGCGGGCGAGCTTCTTCGGGCTGGCCGAGGACGGCCGCATCGAGTACCACCGCGACTACACCTGAGCGAGTTCCCGGTCGGTCGCCGACCCCGCCCAGCCGTCCTCAGGTCCGTGCGGCGCTCACGACCGGCTGAGCATCCGGTGGAGGAGCAGGCCGACCCCCGTCGCCGCCGCGATCCCGAGCGCGACCTGCCCGGCGGGTGACGGCACGTCGGGGAGACGGTCGCGCAGCCGAACCGGGTTGTGGAAGTCCTGCACGTCCCAGCCCATAGCCATCGCGGCGGCGCGGAGCTCGCGGTCGGGGTTGACCACGGTGGGCCGGCCGACCGCGCTGAGCATGGGCAGGTCGGTGATCGAGTCGGAGTACGCGAAGCAACGGTCGAGGTCGTAGCCCCGCACCTCCGCGACCTGCCGCATCGCGGTCGCCTTCGCGGCGGAGTAGGCGTAGAACTCCAGCGTGCCGTCGTAGCGCCCGTCCTCGTCGAGGCCGGACCGGGTGGCGATCACGTCGCGGACACCGAGGTACTCGCTGAACGGCTCGACGATCTCCTCGCCGCTGGACGACACGATCCACACGTCGCGACCGGCGCGGCGGTGGGCGGCGATCAGGTCGAGTGCCTCCTGGTAAGCCAACGGCGCGATCGTCTCCTCCATGGTCTCGCGCACCAGCCGGCGGATGCGCTCGGCCTCCCAGCCCTTGGTCAGCTCCAGCGCCGCGTGACGTGCCTGCTCCATCCGCCCGTGGTCGGCGCCGACCAACTGGTAGACGACCTGCGCGTAGAGGGTCTTGAGCACCATCGAGGGGCTCAGCAGGCCGTCACGGAAGAACGTGCGCCCCATCACCAGGGTCGACGAGCGCGCGATGATGGTCTTGTCCAGGTCGAAGAACGCGGCTTCGGTCGCGCCGGTGGCGCCTCGCCGGAACCGTTCGAGCATCGGCTCGCTGAGGCGGTCGGCGTCCGGGCGCGCGTAGCGCTGCTCGGTGTCGGCGCCGGGTCCGCCGGCCTGGGCGGCCGCGTCGAGGGCGGCCTGGAACGCGTCGTCCGGCGTTGCTCGCGTCACGCTGCTCCCCCTCGTCCCAGCCGGGTCGTCGCCGGGTTGGTCGGGGTCGGTGATGGCGTCCGCCGACCCTACGGAACGAATCTATCCGTCGCCCGGGAAACCGACCCCGACCACCCGGTCCGGTCCACCGATGACCGGTGGGTCGACGGCGAGCAGCTGCAGCGAGCCGTCGGTGACCGTGATGGTCCGTCCACCTCGGCGCAGCTGGCTGGGTTCGCCGTCGCCCGGCCGCCACACGGTGCCGTCGGGTAGCACCACCTGGGTCGTCTCGGTCGCGTGCGACGGCGATCCGCCGGGCGGGAAGCGCTCGCCCGTGCGGTACGGCCGGCCGTCGACCAGGCGCAGGACCTGCCGTCGGTCGTGTCCGTCGAGCTCGACCACGTCGCCGCGGCGCAGCACCTGCGCCGGTGGTTCCCCGAGGGGCTGCGACCACCGGACGCTGCCGTCGTCGGGCTCCAGCGCTTCGAGCTGGGCGCCAGCGGCGCTGACCAGCACCGGGGCGTCGGCGGGGACCAGCTCGCCGGCGAGGTGGCGCGACAGCTCGACCGGCACGCTGCGGTCGCCGTGCACCGCGGCCACCTCGCGTCGCCACTGCAGCTCGCCGCTCGCGCGGTCGAGGACCTGCAGTTGCCCGAACGGGCCGCTGCC